>NZ_BAAGQZ010000018.1:0-191325 GCF_054783215.1 Rhodococcus aerolatus
CGCGGCGGCGCGGGCGACCGGGGTCAGCCGGGTCCGCGCGGCCAGCACCTCCCCCACGGCGCCCCGGCGCCCGGCGGCGACGGCGGCGAGCTCGTCGCGTGCCTGCGCCGCCGTCGGCCGGTCCGCCGGGTCGGCCGCCAGCATCCGCAGCAGCACCGGCTCGAGCGCCCCGGCCCGGGTGGGCGGCAGCGTCGGCCCCGCGGCCGCCCGGGCGACCACCTCGAGGGCGTCACCCCCCGGTCCGTGGGGCGGCACCCCCTCCAGGCAGGCGAACAGGGTCGCGCCGAGGGCGTAGACGTCGCTCGCCGCGGTGCTGGGCCCGCCCCGCGCCACCTCCGGCGCCAGGTAGGCGGGGGTGCCGGCGACGAACCCCGGGAGCACCGCGGCGTCGTCCCCGGGGGCCAGGGCGATGCCGAAGTCGGCCAGCTTGACCACGGCGTCGCCCGGGCCGCCCTCCCCGACCAGCACGTTGTCCGGCTTGACGTCGCGGTGCACGATGCCGGCGGCGTGCGCGTCTGCCAGCGCGTCCGCGACCTGGGCCCCGACCTGGGCGGTCTGGGCGACGGGGAGCACCTGGTCCGCCTCGACGACCTCGGCGAGGTCCCGCGAGGGCAGGTGCTCCAGGACCAGCCAGGGGTCGTCGTCGTGGAGCACCACGTCGAACACGGTCACCGCGTGCCGGGTGGCGAGCCGGGCGGCGGTGCGGCCCTCGTGCATTGCGTGGTCGCGCTGCTCGGCCCGGTCCGCCGCGCTCGCGCCGGGCACGGTGCGGACCTGCTTGAGCGCGACCGTCCGTCGCAGCACCTCGTCCTGGGCCAGCCACACGGTGCCCATGCCCCCGCCGCCCAGCCTTCCCCGCACCCGGTAGCGCGACGCGACGACGTCCGGCGCCCCGTCCCCCGGACCGGGGGCGTCCGACGACGGGTCGAGCGGGACCGTGGGGGCGCGGTGCGCGCCGTGCGTCCGGGGCCGCGGCGTCACCTCACCCGTCCCGGACACGGCGGTGACGCTAGATCGGACGGCGACGGGGACGCAGCGGGGAAGGAGGCGGGAGCCGCCGGTGTTGGACCCGGCATGAGCATGACGGTGGAGATCTGGTCGGACGTGGTGTGCCCCTGGTGCTACGTGGGCAAGCGGAAGTTCGAGGCGGCCCTGGAGCGCTTCGAGCACGCCGAGGACGTCGACCTGGTGTGGCGCAGCTTCGAGCTCGACCCCGGCGCGCCCGAGAGCCCCGCCGAGGCCGGCTCCTACGCCGCGCGCATCGCCGCCAAGTACGGCAGCACCCCCGAGCAGGCCCAGCAGATGGTCGACACCATGACCGCGAACGCGGCCGCCGAGGGTCTCGACTTCCGCTTCGACCTGGCCCGGCCCGGCAACACCTTCGACGCGCACCGCCTGCTGCACCTGGCCCGGGAGCACGGCCTGCAGGACACGCTCAAGGAGCGGCTCGACCGGGCCACCTTCACCGAGGGCTCGCCGTCGTCCGACCACACCGCGCTGCGCGGCCTGGCCGTCGAGGTGGGGCTGCCCGGCGACGAAGTCGACGCGGTGCTGGCCTCGGACCGCTACGCCGACGCGGTGCGGGCCGACGAGGCACAGGCCCGGGCCTACGGCATCTCCGGCGTGCCGTTCTTCGTCATCGACCAGAAGTACGGCATCTCCGGCGCGCAGCCGTCCGACGTGGTGCTCGACGCGCTGCAGCAGGCGTGGTCGGCCCGCTCCCCGCTGAGCATGGTCGCGGCGGCGGGGGACGCCCCGGGCTGCGAGGGCGACTCCTGCGCGGTCTGACCCCGGTCAGGGAACCGTCCGGACGACGGCCGCGACGGCCCGGGCCAGCGCGCGGGCCAGGTCGTCGGCCCCCAGCGGGTGCGGCGAGACGCTCTCGTCGTCGACCAGCGCCTGCGCGGCGCCGAGGGAGTACAGCACCCGCCAGGCGGCGTCCGCGTCCTGCGGCGAGCAGCCGAAGCGGTGCTGCAGCCACTCGGTGACCAGCACGGAGAGCCGGTGCGCGCTGCGGACCGTGCGCGCGGTGAACGCGTCCCCGTCCGGGTGGTGGCGCGCCTCGACGAGGAACGCCCGCATCGCGGCGCGGTGGTCGGCGAACACCGCCAGCGCGGCCCGGGCGAGCTGCAGCACCGCGGCGTCGTCGTCCGGCTCGGCGCCCGCCGCGTGGAACGCCGCGGCGGTGGCGGCCTCGACCCGGTGCAGCACGCGCTCCTCGACCGCCAGCAGCAGCCCGGTGCGGTCGCCGAAGCGGTGGTAGAGCGCGCCGTTGGAGGCCCCGGCGCGCCGGGCGACGGCCGCGACGGTGACCGCCGCCAGCCCGCCCGCGGCCAACAGCTCCTCGGTGGCCGCCAGCATCCGCTCGGACGAGGACTCGCTGCGGGTCTGGACCGGGGTGCGCACGCCCCACCCTAGCCAGAACGGAGCGAGTGCTCTAGTTTCGGGGCATGCCGACCTTCACGGTGCGTGGCCAACGGTTCGGCGGCCTGCCCCGCGACCACTGGGCGCGGGCCAACGCCGAGCTCGACCCGGAGACCGACTTCGTCGAGATCTACCGCAACCTGGCGGCGCGCGAGTTCCCCTGGGACACCACCCAGGCGCTGTCGTTCGCGCTGTTCCGCACCTACGCCGTGCCGGGCATCGGGCGGCTGCTCGACGAGACCGGCGAGTTCACGACCCGGGTGCAGAAGCGCTACGACGACACGGTGCTGCTGCTCGAGCCGCCGTTCCATCTCGGGTTCGCCGACCCGCAGGCTCGCGCGGCCATCCGCCGGGTCAACCGGATGCACCGCAGCTACGCCATCCCCGACCACGAGATGCGCTACGTGCTGGCCACGTTCGTCGTCGTGCCCCAGCGGTGGCTGGCCGAGCACGGCCCGCGGCCGCTGACCGAGGGCGAGACGCGGGCGTCGGTGCAGTACTACCGGACCCTGGGGGCGCACCTGGGCATCCCTGACGTCCCCGAGACGTTCGCCGGGTTCGCGGAGCTGATGGACGGCTACGAGGCCGAGCACTTCGGGTACACCCCGGGCGGGCGCCGGGTCGCCGACGCCACCCTCGGGCTGATGACGACGTTCTACCCGCGGGTGGCCGCCCCGGGGGTGCGGCTGCTCAGCCGCGCGCTGATGGACCCGCCGCTGCGGGACGCGCTGGGCTACGCGGCCCCGCCCGCCCCGGTCGAGCGCGCGCTGCGGGCGGCGGTGCGGGCGCGGGGACGGCTGCTGCGCCTGTTCCCCACCCGGGTCACGCCGGTGCGGGCTGCGGACTCCCACCGGGTGCGGTCCTACCCCGACGGGGCCGACGTCGAGGAGATGGGGACCTTCCCGGTGCCCGGACGCGCGGGCTGCCCCGTCCCGCACGCCTGAGAGGCTGTCGGCATGGACCGTGCCTTCGCCCAGGTCGACGTCTTCGGCTCCGCGGCCTACCGCGGCAACCCGGTGGCCGTGGTGCTCGACGCCGAGGGGCTCGACGACGCCGCCATGGCGCGCTTCGCGTCGTGGACCAACCTCAGCGAGACCACGTTCGTGCTGCCCGCGACCGACCCGGGGGCGGACTACCGGCTGCGCATCTTCACCCCGAGCCGGGAGCTGCCCTTCGCCGGGCACCCGACGCTGGGCTCGGCCCACGCGTGGCTCGAGGCCGGCGGTGCCCCGGCCCGCGACGGCGTGGTGGTGCAGGAGTGCGGGGCGGGCCTGGTCACGCTGCGCCGCAGCACCTCCGGCCTCGCCTTCGCCGCACCGCCGGTCACCCACGGCGGCGACGTGGAGCCCGAGGTGCTCGAGCGGCTGGTGCGCGGCCTGCGCGTCACTGCGTCCGACGTCGTGGCCTCGCAGTGGGTCGACAACGGCCCCGGCTGGGTGGCGGTGCAGCTGCCCGACGCGGCCGCGGTGCTCGCGCTCGAGCCGGACCACGCGGCGCTGGCCGGGCTGAACGTCGGCGTGGTCGGGGCGCACCCGGAGGGGGCGCCCGAGGCGTTCGAGGTCCGCGCCTTCGCCCACCGGGCCGGGGTGACCGAGGACCCCGTCACGGGCAGCCTCAACGCCAGCCTCGGGCAGTGGCTGACCGGCACCGGCCGCGCCCCCGAGCGCTACCTCGCCCGCCAGGGCACCCGGTTCGGGCGCCACGGCGTGGTCGCGGTGCAGCGGGTCGACGGCGAGGTCTGGGTGGGCGGCGCGACGACCACCTGCGTGCGCGGCACCGTCGACCTCTGACGTCGCCCCCGGCCGGCCGCGGTGGGAGGCTCGGGGGCATGCGCATCTTCTTCACCGGCGGCAGCGGCAAGGCCGGTCACCACGTCGCCCCCTTCCTCGCCTCCCAGGGCCACCACGTCACCAACGCCGACCTCACCCCGCTGGGGCACGACGACGTCACCGACCTGCGGGTCGACCTCACCGACGCGGGGGAGACGTACTCGGCGATGGCGGGCGCCCCGACGGCGGCCGACCTCGACGACTCGGACCTCGACCTGACCCACGGCTCGGCCTACGACGCCGTCGTCCACTACGCGGCCATCCCGGCGCCGTTCCTGTCCTCCGACGCCGAGACCTACCGCACCAACGTCCTGGCCCAGTACAACGTGTTCGAGGCCGCGACCCGGCTCGGCATCCGCAAGGTCGTGTTCGCCTCCTCGGAGACCACCTACGGCATCTGCTTCGGCCAGGGCGACCGCAAGCCGCTCTACGTCCCCGTCGACGAGGAGCACCCCGTCGTCCCCGAGGACTCCTACGCCATGTCCAAGGTGGCCGGGGAGGTCACCGCGCGGTCCTTCCACGCCCGCACCGGGGCCGACGTCTACGGCCTGCGGATCAACAACGTCATCGAGCCGCACGAGTACGCGGAGCTGTTCCCGGCGTTCCTGGAGGACCCCTCGTTGCGCCGGCGGAACCTGTTCGCCTACATCGACACCCGCGACCTGGGCCAGATGACGCTGCGCTGCCTGGAGACCGACGGCCTCGGCTTCGAGGTGTTCAACGTGGCCAACGCGGACATGTCCGTCGCCGCCACCACCAGCCAGGTCATCGAGCGGTTCTACGACGGCGTGGAGGTGCGCCGCGAGATGGGCCGCGACGAGACGTTCTACTCGATCGAGAAGGCGCGGCGGGTGCTCGGCTACGAGCCGCAGCACTCGTGGCGCGACGTGCTGGCCGACCCGGGCGCCGGGACCGAACCGGGGAGCTGACCCGCGCCGGGGGCGGACCGCGTCGCCGCGATCCCGCGGCGACCGGCCGGGCCCTAGGGTGGTCCGAGATGTCCGGTGTCGACCCGGTCGTCCCCTCCGACCCCCGAGGAACCCCATGTGCCGCGTGCTCGCCTTCCTCGGTCCGGAGACGCCGCTGGAGATGCTGCTGCTCAACCCGGACAACAGCCTGGTCAACCAGTCGCTCGACCCCGAGCGCCACCCCGAGCTGCAGCTCGCCGGCTGGGGGTTCGGGCTGTGGAGCGAGCACCTGCTCAAGCCGGAGGAGCCCTTCCTCTACCGCCGGCCGATGGCGGCGTTCTACGACGACAACGCCGAGCGCATCATCCCCAGCCTGCAGGCCAGCACGATGCTCGCGCACGTGCGGGCCGCGGCCTACGACGCGCAGGTCGTGCTGGTCGACGAGAACTGCCACCCGTTCTCCTTCGAGGGCACGCCGTGGATCGTCGCCCAGAACGGCTACCTGCCGCGCTGGCAGCTGCTGCAGCGCGAGCTCCTGGCGCACTGCCAGGACCGGTACCTCGAGCAGATGCGGGGCACGACCGACACCGAGTTCCTCTACGTGCTGCTGCTCTCCCTGCTGGAGGGCGACGGTGACGAGGACGTCGCGCGCGCGGTGGAGACGATGCTCGGGCTCATCGCCCGGGCCATGCGCGACCTGGACCTGCCCGGCCTGACCAAGCTGAAGATGGCGCTGGTGTCCCAGGACCGGGTCATCGGGGTGAACGTGGGCCTCGGCCTGCAGGGGGAGACCGAGCCGGCCGGCGACTGGCGGGAGCTGCGCAAGTCCGACCCGGGCAGCGACGAGTTCTCGCTGTCGATGCTCCTGGAGCCGATGTACCTGCTGATGGGACGCAACTTCTCCGACGTCGCGGCCTCCTACGCCTTCGAGGAGTGCGCCGAGGAGGACGCGACGGGCGTCGTCTTCGCCTCCGAGCCCCTGACCGAGGACGAGGCCGGCTGGACGCACCTGGAGTTCGGCCACATCGTCTTCCTGGCCAAGAAGGACGGCCGCATCACCAAGACGGTGCGTCGGCTCGACGTCTGACCGACCAGCCCCAGGCCCCATCGGATAGACGTTACGGCGGGTATCAGTTACTTTCCGTCCATGGACGGAGCACCGAGGACCGCCCGGGACCGCACCGTGGTCTCGGCCGACGGCACCCGGCTCGCCATCCAGGAGTCGGGTGACCCGTCGGCCCCGACCGTCGTCGCCGTGCACGGCTACCCCGACCACCACACGGTGTGGGACGGCGTCGTCGCGATCCTGTCGGCGCGGTTCCACGTCGTCACCTACGACGTCCGCGGCGCGGGAGGGTCCGACAAGCCGACGGACCGCGCCGCGTACCGCATGGAGCGCCTCGTCGAGGACCTCTCGGCCGTGGTCGACGCGGTCAGCCCCGACGAGCCGGTGCACCTGCTGGCCCACGACTGGGGGTCCATCCAGACCTGGCCCTCGCTCACCGCGCCCGGCCGGGAGGGCCGCTACGCCAGCTACACCTCGATCTCCGGGCCGTCGCTCGACCACGCCGGGGCCTGGGTGCGCGACGCCCGCCACCACCCCGGCGCGGCCGTGCGCCAGCTGCTCGACTCCTACTACATCGGCGTGTTCCACGTGCCCGGCCTGGCCGAGAAGCTGTGGCGCTCGGGTGCTCTCGACGGCCTGCTGACGCTGAGCGGCAGGCTCGGCCGCGGCGACAGCGCCCACGCCGCCGTGCCCGACCGGACCGAGGCCGACAAGGTCAACGGCCTCGAGCTGTACCGCGCCAACATCGGCCGCCACGTGGCCCGGCCCGCACCGACCCCCACCGACGTGCCCGTGCAGGTGCTCGCCCCCACCCACGACATCTACGTCAGCGCCGCGCTGCAGACCCAGGCGCCGGTGCCGTGGGCGCGGCGGCTGCACACCCGGTCGGTCCACGGCGGGCACTGGGTGGTCAGCGACCGGCCCGACGTCGTGGCCCGCTGCGTCACCGAGCTCGTCGACGCCGTCACCGGCGGCCCGGTGGTGCGCGAGCTGCGGCCGCGCAGCCGCACCGGCCGCTTCGCCCACCAGCTGGCCGTCGTCACCGGGGGCGGTCGCGGCATCGGTCGGGCCACCGCGCTCGAGCTGGCCCGCGAGGGCGCAGACGTCGTTCTCGTCGACCTCGACGCCGACGCCGCGGCCGCGGTGGCCGACGAGGTGCGCGCCCTCGGGGTCGAGGCCGACCACCAGCGCCTCGACGTCTCCGACGCCGACGGGTGGGAGACCTTCGCGCGGTGGCTCGCCGAGACCCACGGCACGCCCGACGTCGTGGTCAACAACGCCGGCATCGGCATGGGCGGGCCGTTCCTGGGCACCACGGTGGCGGACTGGCGACGCGTGCTCGACGTCAACCTGTGGGGCGTCGTGCACGGCTGCCGGCTGCTGGCCGCGCAGATGGTCGCCCGCGGGCAGGGCGGGCAGGTCGTCACCATCGCCTCCGCGGCCGGGTTCGCCCCGTCGCGCATCTACCCCGCCTACGCCACGTCGAAGGCGGCGGTGCTGATGCTGACGGAGTGCCTGCGCCCCGAGCTGCGCCGCGAGGGCATCGGCGTCACCGCGATCTGCCCCGGCTTCGTCGACACCGACATCTCCGCCACCACCGTGCACGTCGGGGTGGACGCCGACGAGCAGGCGCGGCGGCGCGAGCACGCCGTCGCCTCCTACGCCCGTCGCGGCTACACCCCGGAACGCCTCGCCCGCCACGCCGTCCGGGCCGCCGCCCGCAACCGCCCCGTGGCCGCCATCAGCGCGGAGTCCAAGCTCTTCCTCGTCGCCAACCGCACCGTGCCCCCGCTGGGCCGGCTGCTGGCCCGGCTCGACCTGAACAAGCTGTGAGAGGACGGTTCTCGTGACGACGACCCCCGAGCGCAGGACGGCCCGCCCGTCGCCCGACACCAGCGCGGACAAGGTGGCGCTGCACGCCCGCAACGTCAGCTTCGACTGGGACGGCCTGCCCGTGCAGTGGATCCCGGGCGAGGCGTTCGCCTCCCACCTGCTCAACGTGCTGCACCTGCTGCTGCCCGAGGGCGAGCGGTTCTTCGTGCGGGTGTTCTCCGACGCGCTGCCGCTGATCCGCGACCCGCAGCTGCGCGAGGACGTCATCGGCTTCATCGGCCAGGAAGGCATGCACGCCAGCGCCCACCAGGGTGCGCAGGACCACCTCGCCGCGGCCGGGCTCGACGCGGACGGCTCGCTGTCGACCTACGTCGACGAGATCGCGACCCTCTTCCACCGGCTCCTCGGTGACCGGCGGCTGTCCGGGAAGGCCAAGGAGGAGTGGCTGGTCGAGCGCCTGGCGATCATCGCCGGCATCGAGCACGTCACCGCGTTCCTGGGCCACTGGGTGCTGAACTCCCCGGGCCTGGACCGGGCAGGCGCCGACCCGCGCATGCTGGACCTGCTGCGCTGGCACGGGTCCGAGGAGGTCGAGCACCGCAGCGTCGCCCACGACCTCTACTCCCACGTGGACGGTCGCTACCCTCGGCGGCTGCGCACCTACTTCCTCGGCGGCCCGGGCCTGATCTGGCTGTGGATCAGCGGGATCAAGGTCCTCATGGCCGCCGACCCGTCGGTGCCGGCCGGGGTGAAGCCGCGGTGGCGGGACCTGCGCCGCAGCCGCCGCAAGGGCATCACCCCCGGGTACTGGGACCTGGCCAAGTTCTCGGTGCACTACCTCAAGCCCAGCTACCACCCGTCGCAGGTCGGCTCGACCGAGCAGGCCGTCGCCTACCTGGCGCAGTCGCCGGCCGCGCTGGCCGCGGACCAGCCCGGGTGAGCCACCCCGCGGGCCGGCCGACCCGGCGCCCCATGACCCCGACCATGCGGGCCGTGGCCGCGGCGCTGGTCGGCTACCAGCGGATCGCGCTGGCCTCGGGCCGGGGTCGTCGCGAGCCCCGCGAGGTCGACCGTGACCTGCGGGTGCGCGTGGACGCGGTCACGCCGGTGGCCGACGGGGTCGTCGAGGTGCGCTTCGTCCCCCGCGAGGGCGAGCTGCCCCGCTACCACCCAGGGGCGCACGTCGACGTGGTGCTGCCCTCGGGCACGCTGCGGCAGTACACGTTGTGCGGCGCGGTGCCCCGCGCGGACGAGTACCGCATCGCGGTGCGGGCCGTGCCCGACGGCGTGGGCTCCGCCGAGGTGCACGCCCTGACCCCGGGCACCGAGCTGGTGCTGCGGGGGCCGCGCAACGCGTTCCCGTTCATCCGGGCGGAGCGCTACCTGTTCGTCGCCGGGGGCATCGGGGTGACACCGATCCGGCCGATGGTGCACGACGCGCACGCCCGCGGGGCGGACTGGCGGCTGGTCCTCACCGGCCGGGACCGGGCGTCGATGCCGTTCGTCGACGAGCTGGTGGCGCTGGACCCGACGCGGGTGCACGTGCGGCCGGACACCGAGTTCGGCATCCCCGACGGGGAGGACCTGCTCTCCCTCGCCCCGCCCGGTGCGGCCCTGTACTGCTGCGGTCCGCCGCCGATGGTGGACACCGTGCGCCGGGCGATCCCGGACCCGCGGGTGACGACGCTGCACACCGAGCGCTTCTCCCCGCCCCCGGTGCGCGGCGGGGAGCCGTTCGAGCTGGTGCTGGCCCGGACCGGGGCGGTGGTGCCCGTCGGGGCCACGCAGACCGCGCTCGACGCGGTGCGCACGGTGCTGCCCGACGTGGCCTACTCGTGCCGGCAGGGGTTCTGCGGGACGTGCGTGGTGCGGGTGATCGGCGGTGAGGTGGAGCACCGCGACCACTGCCTGACCCCGGCGCAGCAGGCGGGCACGGCCGAGCGGCTCGCCGAGATGGCCATCTGCGTGTCCCGCGGTGCCGACCGCCTCACCCTCGACCTCTGACCGCGCATCCAGCGGGCTGGATGCAGTCCTGAGCGCCCCTGGGGTGCATCGAGCCCGCGGGATGCAGGGGGCGGCGTCAGGACCGCAGCTCGCGGCGCAGGATCTTGCCGGTGACGGTCTTGGGCAGCTCGTCGACCACCTCGACCTGGCGCGGGTACTTGTAGGCGGCCATCCGCTCCTTGCAGTGCGCCACCAGCTCGTCCGTCGGCACCGCCCGCCCGGGCTTGAACGACACGAACGCCTTCACCGTCTCCCCGCGGTAGGGGTCCGGCACGCCCACCACCGCGGCCTCGCGCACGGCGGGGTGCTCGTAGAGGACGTCCTCCACCTCGCGCGGCCACACCTTGTACCCCGAGGCGACGATCATGTCCTTGGTGCGGTCGACGACGAACACCCAGCCCTCGGCCGTCATGAACCCGACGTCCCCGGTGTGCACCTCGCGGCCCGGCAACGCGTGCGCGGTCTCCTCCGGCTTGCCCCAGTAGCCGAGCACCACCTGCGGCCCGGTGGCGCAGATCTCGCCGATCTCGCCCGGCGGCACCGGGTCCCCCGCCTCGTCGAGGATCCGCACCACCGTGTTGTTCACCGGCACGCCGACCGACAGCGCCCCCGAGGTCGGGTCCACCGGGGACCGTGCCCCCCGCGGGGTGGCCGTCATCGGCGACGTCGTCTCGGTGAGGCCGTAGGCGTTGTGGATCGGCACCCCCGTCGCGTCGAGGAAGGCGCGCGCCGTGGACGGGGCGATGGCCGCGCCCCCGGAGTAGACGTGCTCGAACGAGGCGAAGTCGTCCCGGTCGAAGCCGGGGGCGTTCATCAGCGCGATGAACGCCGTGATGGCCCCGATGGTGAACGTGGGCCGGTGCTCCCGGACCGCGTCGAGCACCACCTGCGGCTCGAACCGGTACGCGAGCACCAGCGGTGAGCCGGTCAGCAGGCAGACCAGGACGTGGCCGACGAGGCCGGTGATGTGGAACAGCGGCGCGATGCCGAGCACGGAGCCCTCCGACCCGACGCCGACGAAGTCGCGGTACACCTGGGCGGTGAAGCACACGTTGCCGTGGGTGTTCATGGCGCCCTTGGGGGTTCCCGTCGTCCCCGAGGTGTAGGTGAGGAACGCGACGTCGTCCGCGGTGTAGCGCTGCGGCGGGACGTCAGGGCCCCGGTGCTCGGCGATGAACGCGGCCAGGTCGGTGGTGCCCTCGTGCCGGGCGCGGGAGACGCCGGCGAGGAGCCGTGCGTCGTCCCGGGTCTGGTGCTCCAGCTCGGAGCAGGTGAGCACCAGCCGGACGTCGGTCTCCGGCACCACCGTGCGAGCGACGCTGTCGTACAACGACTCCAGGCACAGCAGCACCGTCGCCCCGGAGTCGACGAGCTGGTGGCGCAGCTCGCGCTCGCGGCTCATCGGGTTGACGCTGACCATGGTCCCGCCGGCCTTCCACGTGGCCACCACGGCGAGGACGAACTGCGGCACGTTCTGCAGGTACACCGCCAGCCGGTCGCCGCGGTCGAAGCCGTGGGCCCGCAGCCCGGCCGCCAGCGCGGTGGTCTGCTCGTCGAGCTCGCGCCAGGTGAGCGCGCCGTCGAAGTAGCGCACGGCGTCGTCGTCGGGCCGGGCGGCGACGGTCGCGGCCACCATGGCGAGCGCGTCGGTGTGCTCGGGCTCGACGTCGGGCCGCTGGTCGGCGGTGTAGTGCACCAGCCACGGCCGCGCCCGGTACGGGTCGGGGGCACCGGGGGAGGGGGCGTCGGTCATGGCCCCAGTGTGATCCACGCCATGCCCTCGCGGCCGTCGGGTGGGCGCGGGTGTCAGGCGGGGTCGACGGGGCGGATGCCGGCGGCATGGCGACGGGCCAGGTCCCGGTAGGTCTGCGGGTTGTTCTCCACCCACCACGACGCGCCCTCGGTGAGCGGCCCACGCTCGGTCGCGGGCGAGCCGGCGGCGAGCATCCCGGCACCGATGACCGTGCGCGGCACGACCAACGAGCCCGCGGCCACGAGGGCGCGGTCGCCGATGCGGGCCCCGTCCTGAACCACCGCGCCGTTGCCGACGAGTGCCTCGGCGCCGACGACCGCGCCGTGCACCACGCACAGGTGCCCGATGGTGGCGCCCGCGCCGATCGTCGTCACCGGGTCGTCCCCGCCGTGCAGCACCGAGCCGTCCTGCACGTTGGCGCCGTCCTCGACGACGATCGGGCCGAAGTCCGCGCGCAGCACCGCGCCGTACCAGATCGACGCCCCGGCGCCGACGCGGACGTCGCCGACCAGGGTGGCGGTGGGGGCGACCCACGCGTCGGGGTGCACCTGCGGGCTGTGGCCCTCGAAGCTGAACAGCGGCATGGGCCGGACGCTAGCCGCCCGAGCCCCCGCCGACACCGGACAGTGCGCCCGGCGCGGTCTCGGCGGCGCGCGGACACCGGGAAGTGCGCCCGGCGCGGTCCTGGGGGGCGCGCCAGCACCGGGAAGTGCGCCCGGCGCGGTGAGCGCCAGGGCTAGAGCGCGCTGAGGTCGTCCGGCACGTCCACGGCGTGCTCGCGCAGCAGCTCCAGCGGCACCACCTCGAGCACCGCCGCGTTCGTCGCGGCCAGCACCACCCCGGCCGCGGCCCCGGCCTGCGCCGCCTGCAGCCAACGCGCGGCCACCACGCACCACCGGTCGCCCGGGGTGAGCCCGGCGAAGCCGTACTGCGGGCGCGGGGTCTGCAGGTCGTTTCCCACCGAGAGCTGGTGGGCCAGGAACTCCGCGGACACGACGGCACAGACACCGTGCACCCCGACGTCCTCGGGCCCCACCGTGCAGCAGCCGTCGCGGTAGAACCCGGTCACCGGGTCGCGGCCGCACTCGGCCAGCTCGCCCCCCAGCACGTTGCGTCCCTCGGTCATGCCCGCAGCCTCCCGCACGGAGGTGCGCCGCGTCGACGGCTTGCGTCGGGTTAGGCCAGCCTCATCTAATGACGGGGTGACCGCCCAGCACCCGACGGACCTCCTCGACGGCCTGCGCCGCCGCGGCGACGCCCCCGCCCTGCTGACGCCCGACGGCACGACCACCCACGCCGAGCTGGCGCAGCGCGCCGCACGAGCCGGGGCCGCGCTCGGCCCGGGCCGGCGCCTGGTGGTGGTCGCCGCGCGGAGCACACCCGGCACCGTGGCCCAGCTGCTCGGCGCCCTCGCCGCGGGCCACGTCGTCCTGCTGGCCCCCGCCGACGACCCCGCCCGGCTGCGCGACCTCGTCACCACCTACGACCCCGACGCCGTGCTCGAGCCGTCCGGGGCGCTGCGGCTGCGCACGCCCGCCACTGCCCCGCCGCGCCACGCCCTGCACCCCGAGCTGGCCCTGCTGCTGCCCACGTCGGGCTCGACGGGCACGCCGAAGACCGTCCGCCTGTCCCGCGAGAACCTGCGCAGCAACGCCCGGGCCATCGCCGAGGTCCTCGACGTGCGGTCCACCGATCGTGCGGCGCTGACCCTCCCGCTGCACTACTGCTACGGCCTGTCCGTGCTGACCAGCAACCTGCTGGCCGGCGCGGCGGTGTGGCTGCCGGGCTGCTCGGTGGCCGACCCCGGCTTCGTCGACGCCGCTGCGGCCGCCGGCGCCACCAGCCTGCACGCCGTCCCCCACACCCTCGAGCTCCTCGAGCGCACCGGGTTCGCCGACCGCACCCTCCCGACCCTGCGCTACGTCACCCAGGCCGGGGGACGCCTGGAGCCGGCCGCGGTGCGCCGGTGGGCGGGCCTCGGCGCCCGGGCGGGCTGGCGCTTCGTCGTCATGTACGGCCAGACGGAGGCCACCGCGCGCATGGCCCACCTGCCCGCCCACCTGCTGCCCGCCGCGGCCGGTGCGGTCGGGGTGGCGATCCCCGGGGGCAGCCTCGAGGTCCGCGACCCCGGGCCCGACGGCACGGGTGACGTCGTCTACCGCGGCCCCAACGTCATGCTCGGCTACGCCACCGGGCCCGCCGACCTCGCCCGGGGCCGCGACGTCACCGAGCTGGTCACCGGCGACCGGGGACGGCTGCGGCCCGACGGCCTGCTCGAGGTGACCGGCCGCCGCGACCGGGTGGTCAAGCCGTTCGGCATCCGGGTCGACCTCGACGAGCTCGCCCGCGACCTCTCCCGCCCCGGGGCGCCGGTGGCGGTCGCCGGCTCGGCCGCCGGGCTGGTGCTCGCGGTGCGGGGCGACGACCCCGCCCCGGTGCGCGCCGCCGCGGCCGCGCGCACCGGGCTGCCGCCCGCCCACCTGCGGGCCGTCGCGGTGGCCGAGCTGCCCCGCACGGCGGCCGGCAAGGTCGACCACGCCGCCGTCGCCGCGCTGGGCGCCGGGCGCGAGCGCACGCCCACCACCGTGCGCGGCGTGCTGGAGGACGTGTTCGACGAGGCGGACCTGCCCGGCGACGCCAGCTTCACCAGCCTGGGCGGGGACTCGCTGAGCTACGTGCGCACCGCGGTCGGCCTGGAGCGGGTGCTGGGCCGGGTGCCCGCGGGCTGGGCCGACACCCCGCTGGCCGAGCTCGAGCGCCTCACCCCGCGCCGCGGCCGGGTCTCCGTCGTCGAGCCCGCCCTCGTGCTGCGCGCCCTGGCCGTGCTCACCATCGTCGCCTCCCACGTGGGCCTGGTCCACGTCCTCGGCGGGGCGCACCTGCTGCTGGCCGTCTCGGGCTGGGTGCTGGCCCGGGTGGTGCTGCGGCCCGGGCTGCCCGGCCGCTCCCGGGCCGTGCTGCGCTCGGCGGCGCACGTCGCCGTGCCTGCCGCGCTGTGGGTGGGGCTGCGCTCGCTGACCGAGCCCGACGTCGACCCGGTGAACGCGCTGCTGGTCAACGTGGTCCTCGACCCCGAGGCGTGGGGGTACTGGTTCGTCGAGACGCTGCCGCAGGTGCTGCTCGCCGTGGCCGCGCTGTGGGCGGTGCCCGCGTTCCGCCGGGCCGAACGGGCGCAGCCCTTCGGCGCGGCGCTCGCGGTGCTCGCCGCGACGACGGCCCTGGCCTGGGGCTGGCGCCTGCTCGTGGTGGCCGACGACCCCTTCGACGGCCGGTTGTTCAGCCCGTGGCTCGTGGCGTGGCTCGTCGCGCTGGGGTGGACCGTCGAGCGTGCCGCGACCACCCGGCAGCGCCTCGTCGTCGCCGCGGCGGTGCTGGCCCTGGTCCCGCCGTTCCTGGCCGCCCCCGGCAGCACCGCCCCGTGGCTGGCGACCGCGGGGGTGCTGGCCCTGCTGGCCCCCGGGGTGCCGGTGCCGCGCGTCGCGGTCCGCCCGCTGGGGCTGCTGGCGGGTGCGTCGCTGGCGGTCTACCTGACCCACCACGCCGTCTTCCCCCCGCTGCTGGCCGCCGGGGTCCCCCCGCTCGTGGTCGTCGCGGCCTGCCTCGCCGTGGGCGTGGCCGTGACCGCGCTGCTCACCCGGCTGCGGCCCGCGGCCCGGGCGCGCGCGCTGGGCGCCACGCTCGTCCCGGCCCGCCGTGGTCCCCGCACGGCTCGCGCTGCGATCACCCCGGCCCGCTCCTAGCGTCGCGACCATGACTTCTGCTCACGAGACCGCCTCGCTCGTCGTCGTCGGTGGGGGACCCGCCGCGCTCTCCGCCGTCAAGGGCTACCGCGACCACGGCGGCACCGGCGCCGTCCGTCTCATCACCGGCGAGGACACCCCGCCCTACGACCGCCCGCCGCTGTCGAAGTTCTTCCTCACCGGCGACCGCGACGTGCCCTCCCTGCCGCTGGAGGACGACGACTTCTACGCGAGCAACGACGTCACCGTGACGCTGTCGGACCCGGTCAGCGCCGTCGACACCGACGCCTGCACCGTCACCACCGCCTCGGGGGAGACGGTCGGCTACGAGACGCTCGTCCTCGCGACCGGCGGTGACGCGGCCGCGCTGCCCGTGCCCGGCGGCGACCACCCCGCCGTGCTGCGGCTGCGCTCGCTGGCCCAGGCCGTGCAGCTCAAGGAGGCCGTCGAGGCCGCCCGCTCCGTGGTCGTCATCGGCTCCGGCTTCATCGGCTGCGAGACCGCGGCAACGCTGGCCGCCTCCCTGGGCAAGGACGTCACCATGATCGGCATGGAGGACGTGCCGCAGGCCGAGCGCCTCGGTGACCACGTCGGGCAGCAGCTGGCCGACTGGCTCACCCACGACGGGGTGACCCTGCTCGGCGGCGTCACCGTCGAGGGCATCGAGGACGGCACCACCGTGCACCTGCAGGGCCGCGACCCGGTGACGGCCGACCTCGTCATCACCGCCACCGGCTCCGCCCCCTCCTCCCAGCTGGCCAAGGACGCCGGCCTCGAGACCCGCCAGGGCCGCGTCGTCGTCGACGCCCACCTGCGCACCTCGGTGCCGACCGTGCTCGCCGCCGGGGACGTGGCGCTGGCCCACAACGCCACCGCCGACCGGCCCGTGCCCACCGAGCACTGGATCGACGCGCAGGGCCAGGGCGAGGTCGCCGGGGCCGTCGCCGCGGGCGCGGACACCACCTGGACCGACGTCCCCTACTTCTGGACGCGCATCAACGGCCGCACCCTGCAGTACGCGGCGTGGGGCGACGGCTTCGACGAGGTCGTCGTCGACTCCTCCGCCGGCGAGCACGACAGCTCCTTCGCGGTCTGGTACGGCCGCGGCGGCGTCACCGTCGGCGTGCTCACCTACGAGGCGGACGACGAGCTCGAGCGCGGCACCACGCTGGTCTCCGAGGGCGGCCCCCTGCCCCGGGCGTGACTGCTGGACCCAGGACGCGAGGTCCCGTCCGCAGGTGGCAGGGTCGGCGCCGTGGACGAGCAGCGGTTCTGGGACCTCATCGACAGCTCCCGCGCCGAGGCGGGGGGCCGGCTCGAGGAGCAGGCGGAGGCGCTGCACACGGCGCTGAGCGGCCTCGACCCCGACGACGTGGCCCGCTTCGACGCGCTGCTCACCGAGGCCAACCACGCGCTGTACACCTGGGCGCACTGGGGCGCGGCCGACCTGGTGCTGGGCGAGGTGCGCGACGACACCTTCACCGACGTCCGCTCCTGGGTGGTGGCCCAGGGCAGCGAGGTGTTCCACGCGGTGGTCGAGGACCCCGACGCCCTGGCCGACACCGACGACGACCTCACCGAGGACGGCGCCCTGCTGGCCCGGGAGTGGGCCGACACCGCCGACGCGGTGCACACCGGGCTGACCGGGCACCCGCTGGACGCCGCCGCAGCCGACCGGGTGCTGCGCCACGAGCCCGACGACCAGCCGCTGGGCACCCAGCTCAGCGACGAGCCCGAGGACCTCGCCGTGCACTTCCCGCGGCTGGCGCAGCGCTACCGGTAGCCCCGCCGCGTCCCTGTGACGTCGGGTACACCCCCTGTGACCTGCGCCGCGAACCGATTCGCGCAGTGGCGAGCGCTGAGGACCATGGGGGTCATGGCGGAGCCCATCAACCTCAACGCCCACCGGCCGGTGCCCCGGTACCCGCGCTGCGAGCAGTGCCGGCACACCTGGCACGGCACCCGGTGCACCGCGCCGCGGTTCTCCCTCAAGGTCCACCGCGCCGCGCCCTGCGGCTGCGAGTCCAGCGCCCGCCGGGCCGGGTGAGCGGGACGGGACCGCACCGCCGGGGCTGCACCGCCCGCCCGGAGCGGGCAGGCTGGGGCGCGTGAAGGTACTGGTGACCGGTGCGTCCGGCTTCGTGGGGTCCCGGCTGTGCCGCGCGCTGGAGGAGGCGGGGCACGAGGTGGCGGCGATGACGCGGCACCCCGACACCTACGACGGCGCCGGCACCGCGGTGTTCGGCGACGTCGACGACCCCGGCTCGCTGGCCGCGGCGGTGGACGGCTGCGAGGCCGCCTACTACCTGGTCCACTCCCTGGACAGCGCCGACTTCGAGAAGCAGGACGCGGCGGCGGCGAAGGCCTTCGCCGAGGCCGCGGCGCAGGCGGGGCTGACCCAGGTCATCTACCTCGGCGGGCTGGGCGACGACGACGACGACCTGTCGGCGCACCTGCGCAGCCGCCGCGAGGTGGAGCGCCTGCTGGGCACCACCGGCGTCCCCGTCACCGCGCTGCGGGCGGGCATCGTCGTCGGCCACGGCGGCATCTCCTGGGAGATGACCCGCCAGCTCGTGGCCCACCTGCCCGCGATGATCACCCCGCGCTGGGTGCACACCAAGACCCAGCCCATCGGCGTCGCGGACGTCGTGCGCTACCTCGTCGGCGTGCTCGGCCTGGAGGAGGCGAAGGGCCGGAGCTTCGACGTCGGCGGCCCCGACGTCCTGGAGTACCTGGAGATGATGCGGCGGGTGGGGGTGATCCAGGGCCGGCGGATGCTCATCATCCCGGTGCCGGTGCTCAGCCCGTCGCTGTCGAGCCACTGGCTGTCGCTGGTGACCGACGTCGACACCCAGACCGGCCGCTCGCTCATCGACTCCATGAGCAACGAGGTGGTGGTCAAGGACGACAGCATCCGGCGCCTCGTCCCGTTCGAGCCGATGGACTACGACCAGCAGGTGCTGGCCGCGCTCGGGGAACGCGCCGCGGCGCTGCGGGCGGCGGCGTCATGAGCCCGCTGGTCGACCGGGCGGGCCCGCTGTCGCGCACCAACCGCGTGCGTACCCGGGCCGCGGGCTCGCTGCCGCACTGGCTCGTCGACAAGGTGCCGCGGGACCACCGCGAGAGCGACGCGGCGTTCGCCCGCCGGCGCAAGGTCGTCGCCGGGGTGTCCGTGGCCGGCGCCGGGCTGCTCGGCGTCTCGCTGTCCACCAAGCCCGCCTCGGCCGAGTTCTACGGGCTGACCCTCGGGGTCGCGGGCACCTGGATCGCCGGCGGGGTGGCCTCCGGGCCGCTGCACCTGGGCTGGATGCAGTCCCCCGACGACACGCTCAAGCGGCCCGTGCTGACTCCCGTCGCGCTCGGCGCCGGCGCGTTCGCGGTGTTCTACGCGGGCGCCCTGGTCAGCCGGAAGATCCCGCCCCTGGAGCGGGCCGTGGCCAAGATCCTGCGCTACGCCCAGCAGGGCAACCAGCCGCTGGTGTACCTGACGACGCTGGCCAACGGTGCCGCCGAGGAGGTCTTCTTCCGCGGGGCGCTGTACGCCGCGCTGGGCGTCCACAAGCCGGTGCTCAAGTCCACCGCCATCTACGCGCTGGCCACCACGGCCACCCGCAACCCGTCGCTGGTGCTGGCCTCGGCCGTCATGGGCGCGCTGTTCGGGGCGCAGCGGCGGGCCTCCGGCGGCATCCAGGCCCCGATGCTGACCCACCTCACCTGGTCGACGCTGATGCTGCGCTTCCTGCCGCCGCTGTTCGCCGACTCCGCCGAGCTCGAGGTCCCCGCCCCACCGACCTGAGGTCCGGGGCAGGATCACCTGGCATGACGAGCCGCTTCGTGGTCCTGGCCATCGACACCGTCGACCCCGCCCCGCTCGCCCGCTTCTGGTGCGCGGTGCTGGGCTGGGAGGTGGTCGACTCCGACGAGGACGGGGTCGGCATCGGCCCCGCCGACGGGGTCGGCCCCCGCATCGACCTGCTCCGGGTCCCGGAGGCCAAGGCGGGCAAGAACCGGCTGCACCTCGACCTGCGCGCCGACGGCGGCACCACCGCCGAGGAGCTGGACCGGCTGCTCGCCCTGGGGGCGCGCCGGGTCGACGTCGGGCAGTCCGACGACGTGTCCTGGGTGGTGCTGGCCGACCCCGAGGGCAACGAGTTCTGCCTGCTCAGCCGCACCGTGGCCGAGGTCGCGGCCGGCTAGGACGGCCGGGCAGGACGGGCCGGGCCGGTCTCAGCGAGGTGGCCCGGCCGCGTCGAGGAAGGCGACCACCCGCTCGTAGCGGCGCGGCACCACCCAGCCGTGCCACACCGTCCACGCCACGACCACCACGGCGACCACCGCGGCGACCTCCACCAGCGGGGCGTCCCCCCGGGTGGGCACGAGCAGCGACGGGACGACGAACAGCAGCACCAGCGCGCCCTGCAGGCGCCGGGTGAAGCGGCCCAGCTCGGCCTCGTCGGCGGCGTAGCGCCGGGCCAGCTCGCGGCTGGTGGGGTCGGACGTCGGGGCCCGGCCGGCGTCGACCTGCTCGGCGATGGCCCGCAGGTCGTCCTCGCGCCCACCCCACCGGGTGCGGTCGGCCAGGGTGCGCTCCCGGTTGACCTCCACGTAGCGGCCCAGCAGCACCCCCACCCCGACGCCGACCAGCGGCGAGAGCACCGCGGGCAGGGAGAGCACCACGACGCAGACCTGGCCGAGGTAGAGCCCGGCCGCCGCGAGCAGCACCGTCACCCCGCCCCGGGGTCCGGTCCTGGCCATCACGACGGCCAGTACACACCGCCGCACCGGGGCCGGGCAGCGCGGCGGGACCCGGTCAGGGGCGGGTGGTCTCCAGGAAGCGGCCGACGGTGTCGACGAAGAGCTCCGGCGCCTGGGCGTGCACCCAGTGCCCCACGCCCTTGAAGCGCACCAGCCGGGCCCGCGGGAACAGCTCCACCATCCGCGCGCGGTGCTCGTCGCGCACGTAGGAGGAGTCCGTCCCCGCGATCCACAGCACCGGCCCCTCGTAGGTCGCCCCACCGGGGTCGGGGAACCCGCCGAGGCGCTGCACGTCGCGGTCGAGGACGTCGAGGTTGAGCCGCCAGCGCCACCCGGGGCCGCCGCCGTCGGGGGTGTCGCGCACCAGGTTCTGCAGCAGGAAGGAGCGCGTCGAGTCCTGCGGGACCCCCTCGCGCAGCGCCGCCTCCGCGTCGGCCCGGGTGCTCAGGCCGGCCAGGTCGAGCCCGCGCATGAGCCCCACGTAGCCGGCCATCTCGTCGCCGTCCGTCCCGCCCGTGCCGCCGTAGTCGACCGGCGCGATGTCGACGACGACGAGGCCCGCCAGCAGCTCCGGGCGGCGCAGCGCCAGCATCATCGCCGTCTTGCCGCCCATCGAGTGGCCCAGCAGCCGCACCGGCTCGTCCCGCGCGCCCAGCCCCTCGAGCTCGGCGGCGACCGCGTCGGCCATGTCGGTGTAGTCGACCCGCTCGGTCCAGGGGGAGTGGCCGTGGTTGGGCAGGTCCAGCAGCGTCACCCGCCAGCCGCGCTCGGCCACGGCCCGGGCGACGGTGGTGAAGTTGCGGCCCTGCCCGAACAGTCCGTGCAGGAACACCGCGCGGGGACCGTCGTCACCGATCGTCCTGCCGTCCAGCGCCACCCCGTGATCACACCAGACGGGTCCGTCCCCCGGCGTGACCACGGGGCGCCGGGCGGGGTGGATCACCGGTTGGGTGGTCCACGAGCGGTCGGGTTACGGTCGATGACCGTGACGACGACCACGGAGCCGACGAGCACCCGACCGACGCGCCCGCTGCGGGGCCTGCCCCCGGAGGGCTCGGGCGTCGAGGTCCGCTCGGTCCACGTGCGGCTGCACGGGCACCGCGTCCGCTACCTCACCGCGGGCGACGGCGAGCAGGTCCTCGTGCTGGTCCACGGCCTGGCCGGGGACGCCGACACCTGGTCGCCCCTGCTCAGCGAGCTGGCGCGCCACCACACCGTCATCGCCCCCGACCTCATGGGCCACGGCGAGTCGGACAAGCCCCGCGGCGACTACTCCACCGCCGCGTTCGCCGCCTACGTCCGCGACCTGGTGCTGCTGCTGGGCCACGAGCGGGTGACCGTCGTCGGGCACTCCCTCGGCGGCGGGGTGGCCATGCAGTTCAGCTACCTGTTCCCCGAGCTCACCGAGCGGCTGGTGCTCATCTCCTCGGGCGGGCTCGGCCGCGGGGTCAACCTCGGCATCCGGCTGGCCACGCTGCCGCTGAGCCAGCGCGTCATCCCCCTCGGGGCCAACCGGGTCACCGCGCCGCTGGCCCAGGGTGCGGTGCGCGCGCTCGAGGCGGCCGGGGTGACCCTGCCGCTGCCCGTGGCCGAGGCCGTCGCGGGCTGGGTGCGGATGTCGCAGGCCGACGCCGCCCGCTCCTTCGTCACCACCGTCAAGACCAGCGTCGACCTGTGGGGGCAGCGCACGAAGGCCCTCGACCGGCTCTACCTGGCCCGGCTGCTGCCCGTCCTCGTGGTCGTCGGCGACCGCGACACGGTCATCCCGCCGCACCACTCCTACCGGGCCGCCGAGATCACCGGGGGCCGGCTCGAGGTGGTGCCCGGCGCCGGGCACGTGCCGTGGTGGGACGACGCGTCGGCCGTCGCCCGCGCGTTGCTCGACTTCCTCGCCACCACCGAGCCCGGGGAGATGACGCCCGAGGTGGTCCGCGAGGCCGTCCGCGCGCACGGCGACGGCTAGCCGCGCTCAGCCCATGCTGAGGGCGCCGTCGATCGACTCCCGCAGGATGTCGGCGTGCCCGGCGTGCTGGGAGGTCTCCGCGATGACGTGCAGCCAGACGCGGCGCACCGACCAGGCCGCGCCCGGGGGGAACCACGGCGCCTCCGGCAGCGGGTGGGTGGTGTCGAGGTCGAGGGTGCGCACCAGCTCGTCGGTCCGCGCGGCCACCTGCGTGTAGCGGTCCAGCAGGGCGGCGAGGGTGTCGCCCGCGCCGAGGACGAACCGGGGGTCACCCGCGGACCAGTCGACCTCGCCACCGGCCGCCATGCCGCCCGGGTCGCCCTCGGCGAAGCGCGCCCAGCCGGCCTCGGTGTCGGCGACGTGCTTGAGCAGGCCGGCCAGGGTCAGCGCGCTCACCGTCGGGCGGCTGCGGGCCTGGGAGTCGGTCAGGTCGCGCACGGTGTGGCGCAGGAAGAAGCGGTGCTTGCCGAGGGTCTCGAGCAGGTCGTCGCGCTCGGTGGTGGGCTCGGTCGGTGTCATCGGGGGGTCCTCTCGTCGTCGGTGAGGACGACGGTAGGAGGGGTTGCGGCCAGTTCCCGTCCGTTGCCCGACCTGCCGTCGGCGGTGGTGGTGGGCCAGACTGGTCGGCGTGCCGGAGCTGCCCGAGGTCGACGCCCTCGCGGGCTTCCTGCGCGCGCACGCCGTCGGGTCGATGGTCGGCCGGGTCGACGTCGCGGCGCTCAACGTGCTCAAGACGTTCGACCCGCCCGTCAGCGAGCTCTCCGCCCGGCTGGTCACCGACGTCACCCGCCACGGCAAGCACCTCGACGTCGACTGCGAGGGCCTGCACCTCGTGGTGCACCTCTCCCGCGCCGGGTGGCTGCGCTGGTCCGACGCGCTGAGCCCGGTGCCGCCGCGGCCGGGCGGGAAGTCGCCGATCGCGTTGCGGGTGCACCTGTCCGGTGGCGGCGGGTTCGACCTCACCGAGGCGGGCACCCAGAAGCGGCTCGCGGTGTGGCTGGTGACCGACCCGCAGCAGGTGCCCGGGGTGGCGGCGCTGGGACCCGACGCGCTGTCGCTGGACCTCGGGTCGTTCGCCGCGCTGCTGGCCGCGCACCGGACGCGGCTCAAGACCCTGCTGGTGGACCAGCGCGTGCTCGCCGGCATCGGCAACGCCTACTCCGACGAGATCCTGCACGTGGCGAAGCTGTCCCCGTTCGCCACCGCGGCCACGCTGAAGGAGCCGCAGGTGGTGGCGCTGCACACCGCGGTGGTCGACGTGCTGACCACGGCGCGGGACAAGCAGGCCGGGCAGGAGGCGGCGCGGCTCAAGGGCGAGAAGCGCTCGGGGATGCGGGTGCACGCCCGCACCGGCCTGCCGTGCCCGGTGTGCGGGGACACGGTGCGCGAGGTCAGCTTCACCAACCGCTCGTTCCAGTACTGCCCCACGTGCCAGACCGGCGGCCGCGTCCTCGCCGACCGCCGCATGAGCAAGCTGCTCCGCTAGCCGTGCGTGATTACTGCACCCAGGACGCGAGGTTCCGTTCACAGTGGGCCCGGCCGTGACGCCGGACGCCGTCCGGGCGCTGCTGCCCGACGCCACGTCCGCCCGCGCGATGTCCGGCGGCGACCTCGGCGACGCCTGGTGGGTCGAGACCCCGGGCGGCGACCGCGTCGTGAAGTCCTACCCGGACCCCGCCCCGGGGCTCGTCGAGGCCGAGGCGGCGGGCCTGGCCTGGCTGGCCGTCGACGGCGGGCCCCCGGTGCCGACCGTCCACGCGACCACGCGCACCGCCCTGGCCATGGACGCCGTGCCCGCGGGCCGTCCGTCGTCGTCCTCGGCGGAGCGGTTCGGCCGCGAGCTGGCCGTGCTGCACGGCACGGTCGCGCCGGCGTTCGGGGCGGTCCCGCCGGGCGGCCCGGAGTGGGGGTTCCTCGGCAGCGTCCGGCTGCCGGCGGCGTCGTACCCGGACTGGCCGTCGCTGTGGCGGGCGCGCACCGCGCACCTGCTCACGCTGCTGCCCCCCGACCGGGAGCTCCACGACGCCCTGGACCGGCTCGACGCCCGGCTCGAGGACGTCGCGGGGGACCCCGTGCCGGCGGCGCGGCTGCACGGCGACCTGTGGTCGGGCAACGTCGTGTGGGCGCCCGACCGGGCCTGGCTCGTCGACCCCGCGGCGCACGGCGGGCACCCGGAGACCGACCTCGCCCTGCTCGCGCTGTTCGGCCTGCCCGAGCTGGCCCGGGTGCAGGCGGCCTGGGCGGAGTCGCACGGCCCGGCCGACGGCTGGCGGGAGCGCACGGCCCTGCACCAGGTGCACACCCTGCTGTTCCACGAGCTCGCGTTCGGCGGGTACCGGGCGAGCGTGCTGTCCGCCGTCCGCCGCTACCTGTGAGTGACGGCTGCAGCCAGGACGCGAGGGTGCGGGCACAGGTGCGACGATCGCGCCCATGACCCTGCGCTTCGGCTGGCTCTCCCCCGCGATCGGCAACCGGTTCAGCGACGGCCGGCCGATCGCCGCGTTCCAGGACACCGAGATCCTGCCGACCGCGCTGCCGCACTTCGACGCGCTGTGGCTGGCCGACCACTTCTACGGCATGGACGTCCCCACCGACCCGTTCCTCGAGGCCTGGACCACCCTGACCTGGCTGGCCGCCCGCCACGACCACGTCGAGCTGTGCCACCACGTGCTCGGCGTCGGCTACCGGTACCCGCCGCTGCTCGCGAAGATGGCCGCGACCCTGCAGCACCTCTGCGGCGGCCGGTTGGTCCTCGGCATCGGCGCGGGCTGGCGCGAGGAGGAGTACGCCGCGTACGGCTACGACTTCCCGAAGCCGTCGGTGCGGTTCGCGCAGCTGGAGGAGGCCGTCGCGATCTGCCGGGAGATGTGGACCCAGGACTCCCCGTCCTACGAGGGCCGCTTCTGGCGCATCGACGGCGCCGCCGCCCCGCCGCTGCCCGACCCGCCGCCGCGGGTGTGCATCGGCGCGGCCGGGGAGAAGGTGGGGCTGCCGCTGGTCGGCCGCATCGCCGACGCGTGGAACGGCCCCGCCGGGGACGGCTTCACCCGTCGCCTGGGCATCGTGCGGGCGGCCGCGGAGCAGGCAGGCCGCGACCCGGACGCGATCGAGGTGTCGGTGACCCTGGAGCGGGCGCTGCCCGAGGACGACGCCGCGTCCGCGCGGCTGGTCGACGAGCTGGCCGCGCAGCACGAGCTCGGCGTCGACCAGGTCGTCCTCGACCCCGGCCACCCCCGCTCGACCGAGCCGGTGCTCCGCCTCGTCGAGCAGGTCCTCACCCCGCTGCGGGCCGGCTGACCCCAGGCCCGGCGACTCAGGCGGGCGACCAGCCCAGCGCCGGGCCCAGGTGGGTCGCGATGTCGGTGACGATCTGCACGTAGTCGGCGTGGTCGAAGCTGAACGGCAGCGCGAACGCCACCTCGTCGACCTCCTGGAAGCCGGCGTGCTCGGCCAGCGCGGCCGCGATCTGCTCCGACGTGCCGACGAGGTCCGGGGCGAACAGCAGCCGGCCCGGGCCCTGCGGCTCCCGGGTGCGGGGCAGCCGGGCCGCGGCGTAGGCCTCGTACTTCTCGCGCTGCGCGCGGGTGGCGGTGTCGGTGGGGACGACGACGAGGCCCTGCGACGCCCGGGCGGCCGCGCCGTCGGGGTGCGCGGCCCGGAACGCCCGGACCTGCCCGGCCTGGATCGCGGCGAAGTCCGGCTCGTCCCCCTCGGCCCGGACGACGCTGCTGGAGAGCAGGTTCAGGCCGTGCTCCCCGGCCCACACGGCGGACGACGTGCTGGCCGCGCCGTGCCAGACGCGGGAGGCGAGGCCGGGGGAGTGCGGCTGCACGTGGTCGGAGAACACCTCGATGCCCTGCGTGCCGGCCTCGGCCACCGGCTCGCCGCGGACGAGGGCCAGGAACCGCTCGAGCCGCTCGGGCCCGAGGTCCTCGACGTCGGCGGTGTCGGGGTACGCGACGTCCTTGAGGCGGTCCCACCCCATGGGGGTGCCGGTCGACAGGCCGGGGTTGACGCGCCCGCCGGAGAGGACGTCGACGGTGGCCAGGTCCTCGGCCAGCCGCAGCGGGTTCTCCAGTCCCAGCGGGGTGACGGCCGTGCCCAGCTCGACGTGGCGCGTGCGCTGGGAGGCCGCGGCCATGATCGCGACGGGTGAGGACACGCCGTGCTGCAGGTGGCGGTGGCGGAACCACACGCTGTCGTAGCCCAGGCGCTCGGCCAGCTCGACCTCGGCGAGCAGCGCCTCGTGGCCGGGGGCGGGATCGGCCGCGTCGAACACGCCGATGGTGAGGAAGCCGAGCTTGCGCAGGGGTCGCGTCACGCGGACCAGCCTGCCCGACGCTCAGTCCGGGGCGTCGCGCAGCCGCAGCACGATGCGCACCAGCTGCTCCACGGCCGACTCGAACGCGCCGCCGCGCAGCTCGCCGCGGACGACCAGGGCGTCGGACGCCAGCTGCAGCACCAGGTCCTGGCCGTGCCGGCGGACGACCATCGCCGCCAGCTCGTCGAGCTCGAGGCCGGGGTGGTCCAGGCGCGTCAGCGCCACCTCCACCAGCAGCTCGTCGTCGGTCACGGGCCCATCCTCGCGCGCGGACCGGCCGGGCCCGCACAACCCGGTGGACGGCCGTGGTGGGCTGGACGCGTGCTGGAACGCTCCCGCGGCCTGACCGACGACGCCCACGCCGCGATCACGGACCTCGAGCGCGCCGTGGTGGCCCACGACGGCGGACGGCTCAAGCTCGAGCACGGCGTGCTGCGCTCCCGCCCCGCCGACCGCGTGCAGGACCTGCTGTGGTGGGACGACGGCCGGCTGCTCGGGTTCCTCGGCCTCTACCGGTTCGGGGACCACCCGCTCGAGCTGGCCGGGATGGTCGCGCCCGACGCCCGGCGCCGCGGGATCGGCTCGGCCCTGCTCGACGCGGCCGTCGGGCTGGCGGCCGAGCAGGGGCTGGACCGGGCGCTCGTCGTGGTGCCCAGCGTCTCCGACGGTGGCCGTGCCCTGGTGCGCCGGCGCGGCGCCACCCCCGCCCACGCCGAGCACGCGCTGGCCCTGCACGGCGACCCCACGCCCGGCCCCGCCGACCCCCGCACCACCCTCGCCCCCGCCGGGGTGGTCGACGCCGCCGACGTCGCCCGCGTGCTCGCCGCGGGGTTCGGCGAGCCCGCCCGCGACCTGACCGACCAGCTGGCGGCCGAGCAGGACGGCGAGCGCACCTGGGCCGTCCGCCGCGACGGGGTGGTGGTCGGCAGCCTGCGGCTGACCCGGGACGGGGCGCTGGGCGCGGTGCACGGGTTCGCCGTCGACCCGGCGTGGCAGGGCCGGGGCATCGGCCGCGACGTGCTGCGCCGGGCGTGCGCCCACCTGCGCGCCGGAGGGGTGCGGCGGGTCACGCTGGAGGTGGAGACGACGAACGACCGGGCGCTCGGGCTCTACCTGTCGGTCGGGTTCGAGCGGGCGGCGACGGACGAGTACTGGTCGCTGCCGGTCGACCGTGAACGGAACCTCGCGTCCTGGGTGCAGTAATCACACACGGTCAGGCCAGGTCGTCGAGGTGGTCGGCCCACTGCCGGGCCAGGACGGGCGGCACGTCGCCGGCGAGCGCGGCCCGCAGCGCGTCGACCTGCCCCGTGTCGAGCGGCACCGCGGGGAACGCCCGACCGACGGTGCGGGCGAACGCCTGCCCGCGTGCGGCCCACCCCGGCGCCTCGGCGAGGTAGCGGGCGACGAACGGGCGGACCAGGTCGGCGTGGCGGGGCGTGAACAGCCCGGCCGTGACGGCCTCGAACCGGCGGTTGCCGACGTCGGGCGCGGCCACCTCCGCCCACGCCTGCTCCTTGGCCGCGGCCGTGGGCCGGGCGGCCAGCGCCCGGGCCGCACCGAGGTCGCCCTGCACCGAACCGTCCCGGCGCCGCTCGTCCTCGACCACCTCCGCCTCCGCGGCGCCCAGCTCGGCCAGCCGCCGCACGACCGCCCACCGCAGGGTCGGGGTCAGCGCCAGCGGGGCCCCACCGTCCAGCCAGCCGCGCAGCAGACCGGGGTCGTCCGTGGTCGCCGCGAGCCCGGATGCCCACGCGGCCAGCAGGTCCGGGTCGTCACCGGCGCGGGCCAGGCCGTCCGCGCAGGCCGCGGCCAGCGTCCGCTCGACCTCGACCACGTCGTCCGCGGCCACCCGCAGCGGCAGCACGCGGCCCAGGGTGCGGGTGAGCACGGCGTCGACCAGCAGCCAGTGCGGCTCGGTGGGCAGCTGGTCCGCCACCAGCGCGACGTGGGCCGCGGCGGGGTCCGTGCGGGTCTGCACCCGGGTGGCCGCGGTCGACCACAGCACCGCGCGCAGCAGCGGGTCGTCGACGGCCAAGAGGTGCCGGGCCACCGTCGACCAGGTGGCGTCGTCGAGGTCGAGCCGGGCGAAGGTCTCACCCCCGGCGTTGGGGACGACGGCCAGACCCGCCCACGACGGCAGCTCCGCGGGGACGTCGACGACCGTCCGCTCGACGACCCGTCCGGTAGGAGGCTCCAGCGCCGCCACCCCCACCCGGTGCGGCCGAGTGCCGTCGCTCACCAGCGCGCCGCCGTCGACCCGCAGGGTGTCGTGCCCGCTGGTCCGCAGCCACGCCTGCGCCCAGGCCCGGACGTCGCGGTCGGAGGCGTCGTCCAGCGCGGTGACCAGGTCGTCGAGGGTGGCGTTGCCGAAGCGGTGGCGCGACAGGTAGGCGTTCACCCCGCGCAGGAAGGCCGCGTCGCCGAGCCAGACCACGAGCTGGTGCAGCGCGGCGTTCCCCTTGGCGTAGCTGATCATGTCGAAGTTGCCGGCCGCCGCGTCGACGTCGGGCACGTCCTCCGGGCGCGGAGCCACGGGGTGGGTGGAGCGACGGCGGTCGGCGTCGTACCCGGTGACCTTGCGCTGGACCTCGCGGCGCAGCGGGGCGTCGGTGCGGCCGCACGCGTCCGCGGCCACCCGGTAGCCCATGTAGTCGGCGAAGGACTCCTGCAGCCAGGTGTCCTCCCACCACGTCATGGTGACCAGGTCGCCGAACCACATGTGCGCCATCTCGTGGGCGATCGTGGTGGTGCGCGCGCCGCGCTGGACCTCCGTGGTGCGCCCGCGCGGCAGCAGCTCGTCGCGGTAGGTCACGCAGCCCGGGGTCTCCAGGGCCCCCCAGTTCTGCCCGGGGACGAAGGCCTGGTCGTAGGAGTCGAACGCATAGGGCTCGTCGAACAGGGTGGCGTAGTGGTCGAAGCACGCCTCGGTGGTGGCGCGCAGCTCGTCGAAGTCGCGGTCGAGGTCGGCGGCCAGCGAGGCCCGGGCGTGCCAGCCGAACGGCAGCCCGGCGTGGGTCCAGGTGCGGGAGTGCCACGGCCCGGCGCACACCACGACCATCGCGGTGGGCAGCGGGGGTGTGGTCGCGAACTCCCAGCGGCCGTCCCCGGCGTCGTGGCCGTCGCGGGTGGCGCGGCCGTTGGCCAGCACGGTCGCGGCGGGGTCGGCGTCCACCGTGAGGGTGAGCGGGGCCTTGACGTCGTTCTGGTCGGCGCAGCAGAACACCTTCTGCGCGACGTCCATCCCCAGGTAGGCGCTGACGTAGGTGGCGCCGTCGGCCGGGTCGGTGACGACGTGCATCCCGTCGCCGTCGGTGACCAGCGGCAGCCGCGCGTCGACGACCACCTCGTGGGGCCCCGGGGGCAGGTCGAGGTGCAGCCGCACCCCGTCGTAGGCCGGCTCCCGCGCCGCACCGTCGACCGTCAGGCGCAGCTCCGACGCCCCGGTGAGCTCGAGGAACGTCGAGCCGGACGCGGTGGTGAACCGCGCGGTGGTGCGGCTGCCGAAGTCCCCCCGCCCGGGCTCGCGGAGGTCCAGGTGCACCGCGTAGGACACCTCGGACAGGTCGGCCGCCCGCGCGCGGGCCTCGGTCAGCGTCAGGCTCACGGCCCGAACCTACGGGCCCTCGACGTGCGCCTGCCCGGTCGAGGCCATCGTCCCGCCGTCCACGGGCAGCACCACCCCGGTGACGTACGCGGCGGCGTCGCTGGCCAGGAACAGCGTCGGCCCGGCCAGGTCCTCGGGCTGCCCGACGCGGCCCACCGCGGTGCGGTTCTCGAACCGCGGGCGCAGGTCGTCGTCCGTCGCGATGGCCCGCGTGAGGTCGGTGACGGTGAGGGCGGGGGCGACGGCGTTGATCCGCACGCCCCGGGTGCCCCAGTCCAGGGCGAGCGAGCGGACGAACGTGCTGACCGACGCCTTCGTCGCGTTGTAGGCGGCCTGCCCCCAGTCGCCCCGCTCGCCGGACACCGACGACACGGCGACGAGGTTGCCGCCGCTGGCCTCCAGGTGCGGCAGCGCGGCCTTGGCCAGGTGGAAGAAGCCGTCGACGTTCAGCGCGCGCATCGCGGCCCAGTCGTCGTCGTCGACCTCGGTGATGTCCCCGCCGGCGTAGGCCCCCGCGTTGCTGACCAGGACGTCGAGGCGCCCGAAGTGCTCGACGACGCCGGCCACGACCTCGCGGACCTGCGCGGCGTCGGTGAGGTCGGCGGGGACGGCCAGGGTGCGCTCGTCCGGGTGCCCGGCGAGCGCCTCGTCGAGCTTGTCGCGGCGGCGGCCGGTGATGGCGACGGACGCCCCGGCCTGCAGGAACGCCTCGGTGATGGCGCGGCCGATGCCGGTGCCACCCCCCGTGACGAGGACGACGGAGCCGGTGAAGTCGAAGGTGCTCGTGCTGGACGCGGTCGGTGTCATGGCGCCAGTGTCACCCGCGGGTGATGACGGCACCCAGGACGCGTGGTCCCGCCCGCAGACGGCCGGTCGACCGGCGCGTGCGCGACACTGGTCCCGTGAGCCCCGAGCCGAGCCCCGCACCGACGAGCCCCCCGCCGACGTCGACCGACGGGTTCCGCTCGCTCTACGCCCACGGCTTCGCCCGCGTCGCCGCCTGCACCCAGCGCACCGCCCTGGCCGACCCGGCCGCCAACGCCGGGGCCGTGCTGCGCCAGGCCCGCGCCTGCCACGACGAGGGCGTCGCCGTCGCCGTGTTCCCCGAGCTGACGCTGTCGGGCTACTCCATCGAGGACCTGCTGCTGCAGGACGTCCTGCTCGACGCGGTCGAGGCAGCCCTGGCCGACGTGGTCGCGGGCAGCGCGGACCTGCTGCCGGTGCTCGTCGTCGGGGCCCCGCTGCGCCACCGCCACCGCGTGCACAACTGCGCCGTCGTCGTGCACCGCGGCGCGGTCCTCGGGGTCGCGCCGAAGTCCTACCTGCCAACGTACCGAGAGTTCTACGAGCGCCGCCAGCTCGCCCCGGGCGACGACCAGCGCGGCACGATCCGGGTGTCCGGTGTGGACGTCCCCTTCGGACCGGACCTGCTCTTCGCGGCCACCGACGTGCCCGGCCTGGTGCTGCACGCCGAGGTGTGCGAGGACATGTGGGTCCCGGTGCCCCCCAGCGCCGACGCCGCCCTGGCGGGTGCGACGCTGCTGGCCAACCTCTCCGGCTCGCCGATCACCGTGGGCCGCGCGGAGGATCGCCGGCTGCTGGCCCGCTCGGCGTCCGCCCGGTGCCTGGCCGCGCACGTCTACGCCGCCGCGGGGGAGGGGGAGTCGACGACCGACCTCTCGTGGGACGGGCAGACCCTGGTCCACGAGCTGGGTGACCTGCTCGACGAGACCGACCGCTTCCCCGACGGGGACCGTCGCGCGGTGGCCGACGTCGACCTCGACCGGATCCGCAACGAGCGCGCCCGCACCGGCACCTTCGACGACAACCGCCGCACCCACGCCGACCGGCTCACGGGCCACCGCACCGTCGCCTTCACCCTCGACCCGCCGCGCACCGACCTCGGGCTGCGCCGGCCGCTCGAGCGCTTCCCGTTCGTGCCCAGCGACGACGCCCGCCTCGCCCAGGACTGCTACGAGGCCTACAACATCCAGGTCGCCGGGCTCGCCCAGCGGCTCACCGCGATCGGCGGGCCCAAGGTCGTCATCGGGGTCTCCGGCGGGCTCGACTCCACCCACGCCCTCATCGTCGCCGCCCAGGTCATGGACCGGCTCGGCCGCCCCCGCAGCGACGTCCTCGCGTTCACCCTGCCCGGCTTCGCGACCTCCGACGGCACGAAGGCGAACGCGTGGGCGCTCATGCGCGCGCTCGGGGTGACCGCGGCCGAGCTCGACATCACCCCCACCGCGCGGCTCATGCTCGCCGAGATGGAGCACCCCTTCGCCGCCGGGGAGCCGCAGTACGACGTCACCTTCGAGAACGTGCAGGCCGGGCTGCGGACGGACTACCTGTTCCGCATCGCCAACCAGCGCGGCGGCATCGTGCTCGGCACCGGCGACCTCAGCGAGCTCGCCCTGGGCTGGTCCACCTACGGCGTCGGCGACCAGATGAGCCACTACAACGTCAACGGCGGGGTGCCGAAGACGTTGGTGCAGCACCTGATCCGCTGGGTCATCGGTTCCGGGCAGTTCGACGACGAGGTCGGCCGGGTGCTGCAGGCCGTCGTCGACACCGAGATCAGCCCCGAGCTCGTCCCCGGCGAGCAGGTGCAGTCCACCGAGGACACCATCGGGCCGTACGCGCTGCACGACTTCACCCTGTTCCACGTGCTGCGCCACGGCGCCCGACCGTCCAAGGTGGCCTTCCTGGCCTGGCACGCGTGGCACGACGCGGCGGCCGGGCGGTGGCCGCACGGCTTCCCCGAGGCGAAGCACGTCGCCTACGACCTCCCCGAGATCCGCCGCTGGCTCGAGGTGTTCTGCCGGCGCTTCTTCGGGTTCAGCCAGTTCAAGCGCTCCGCGATGCCCAACGGCCCCAAGGTGTCCGCCGGCGGGTCGCTGAGCCCGCGCGGGGACTGGCGCGCCCCGTCCGACGGCAACGCCGCCGCTTGGCTGGCCGAGCTGGAGCGCGTGCCCCGGGACTGACGGCGGCTCACCAGGGCTGGACGCCGGTCTCGTCGCGGAACGTGCCGCTGGGCCCGTCGTCGGGCAGGGTGGCCAGCTCGAGGAACACCGCCGCGCCCTGCTCCGGCGTGCGGTGGCCCTGGTGGCCGTTGAGGTCGGTCGCGACGTAGCCGGGGCAGCCGGCGTTGACGAGGATGCCGGTGCCCGCCAGCTCCTTCGCGTACTGCACGGTGACGGCGTTCAGGTAGGTCTTGGTCGGCGAGTAGGCCGCGGAGATCGGCCCCACGGCCTCGGCCTGCGCGGTCTGCAGCGTCAGCGACCCGACGGTGCTGGACACGTTGACGACGCGCGGGGACGCCGACCGGCGCAGCAGCGGCAGCACGGCGTTGGTGACCCGGATGACGCCGACGACGTTGACGTCGACGACCTCGAGCACCTGCGCGGCGCTGACCCGGGTCGGCTCCTGGGTTGAGCCGCCGGTGATGCCGGCGTTGTTGACGAGCACGTCGAGGCCACCCTCGCGCTCGAGCTGCTCCGAAGCGGCGGCCACGCTGGCGTCGTCCGTCACGTCGAGGGCGACGCCGAACACGTCGAGGCCCTCGGCCCGCAGCCTCGCCACCGCGTCGTCGCGCCGGGCCGCGTCGCGGGCGCCGACCCCGACGCGGAAGCCGCGCCGGGCCAGGCCGGCCGCGATCTCGTACCCGATCCCCTTGTTGGCCCCGGTCACCAGGGCGGTCCTCGTCTGCTGCGTGCTGTTCCCGGTCATGACCCCAGGGTGCGGACGCGGGCGGCGGGCCTCCAACACCGATCGGGTCCGAGCCGATACCCGGCCGGTATCACGGCAGGTCGTAGCATCGCAGGCGTGGAGACCCGGGAGCTGCGCTACTTCGTCGCCGTCGCCGAGGAGTCCCACGTCGGCCGGGCCGCCGAGAGGCTGGGGATGAGCCAGCCCCCGCTGTCCCGGGCGATCGCCCGGCTCGAGCGCCGTCTGGGGGTCGAGCTGCTGGTCCGCGGGCCGCGCGGGGTGCGGCTGACCGGCGCCGGCGAGACGCTGCTGCAGGAGGGCCGGGCCGCGCTGGCCGCGGTCGAGGCGGCGGAGCGGCGGACCCGACGGTCGGTGCATGCCCCCGACGGCGGCCGGATCGTCCTGACCGCCAAGGCCGGGGCCTCCAGCGAGCTCATGGCGAAGCTGCTCGACGCCTACGCCGCGGAGCCCGACGCCGTCGAGGTCGAGGTGGTGCTGAGCCCGCCGCGGCACCAGGCGGTCATGCTGCGCGACGGCCGCGCCGACGTGGCGATCCTGCACCGGCCGTTCGACGACCTCAGCGGCTTCGACACAGAGACCCTGCTCGTGGAGGAGCAGGTCCTGGTCCTGCCCGCGGGGCACCCGCTGAGCAGCCGGACCTCGCTGACGGTGTCCGAGGCGAGCGCGATCCCCGGACTTCCCGCCCCGCGCTGGCCCAACCTCGACGGCAGCTACCCCGACGGTCCGGGCCCGGAGCTGCGGGACCTGACGCAGGTGCTGCAGCTCGTGCGCCTCGGCCGGACGGCGCTGGTGCTGCCGGAGTCGGCGCGGGCCAACCTCCGCGACGAGGTGGCCGTGGTCCCGCTCTCCGACGCCCCGCCCGTCACCACCGTCATCGCCTGGCCGCCGCACTCCACCTCGCGCGGGGTGGCCGGCCTGGTGCGGACGGCCTCATGTCTCTGACCCACGCTCGGCCTGCGCGAACGACGCGACCCACCCGCGCTGCCAGGGGGTCTCGACCGCGCGGGGGTGGTGGTGGGCACGGACGTGCCGCACCGCACCCTCGGCCCCGAGCCCGTCGAGCACGGCCAGGCACGCCAGTGCCGTGCCCGTCCGGCCCACCCCGCCGCGGCACCCGACCTCGACGCGCGCGCCGGCGAGCCGTCCCCACGCGTCGCGCAGGGCGTCGCGGGCGTCCACCGGGTCGAGGGGGACGCCGAAGTCCGGCCACCGCACCCACCGGGTGCCCGGGGCGGGGGCGGGCCGGGTCAGCCGGAGCACGAGGTGGAGGTCGGCGGCGGGCCCGGGCAGGTGCCGGCGCAGGCTCCGGGCGCGGACCAGCCGACCGGAGGGCAGGGCCAGCACGCCGGCGTCGTCGGGGTCCCACGTGGCCACCGCTGCACGGTAGGCAGAACTGTCGGGGGTCGGTCGTAGGTTCCGACCATGAGCACGACCCGGCTGCTGGAGGCGTTGGCGTCCCTCGACGCCGCCGCGCAGTCGGTGCTGGCCGAGTCCGCGGCCCCGCTCACCGAGGCCGAGGTGCTCGACGCCGCCCGCGCGCTCGAGGTGGTCGGCCGACGGCTCGAGGCCGCGTGGCACCCGCTGTGCGCCGAGCTGGGGATCCGCTCGACCGCGGTCCGCCACCACGAGCGGGGCACCGGCGCGCTGCTCGCGCAGGTGCTGGGCATCGACGCGTCGGAGGGTCGACGGCGGGTCGCGGCGGCCGCGCAGCTCGCCCCCCGGACCTCCCTGCAGGGCGAGCCGCAGGAGCCGCTGCTCCCGGCGACCGCGGCGGCCCAGGCCCGGGGCGAGGTCTCGGGCGCGCACGCCGCGGTCGTCGCCCGGACCCTCGACGCCCTGCCCGGCTCCGTCACGCCGGCCGAGCGCACCGCCGCGGCGGCCGACCTCGCCGCGGCGGCGGCCGAGCTGACCCCGTCGCAGCTGACGGCCGCCGCGGACCGCGTGCGGGTCCACCTCGACCCGGACGGTCGGCTCACCGACGACCGCGACCACGCCCGGCGCCGCTCGTTCACCGTCGGTCGCCAGGGCGGTGACGGGATGACCCCGGTCCGCGGCCTGCTGGACCCCCGGGCCCGGGCGCTGCTCGACGCGGCGTTCGTCGCGCTCGCGGCCCCCGACCCGGCGGCGGACGGCAGCGGTGCCGACGGTGGTGACGGACCGGGCGCCGACGGCCCCGGCGTGCGTGACACCCGGTCGACCGGCCAGCGCCACCACGACGCCCTCGCCGCGGTCTGCGACCTGGCGATGCGGGCCGGCCGGGTCGGCAGCGCCCACGGGAGCCCCGCCGCCGTGGTGCTGACGATGGGCATCGACGACCTGGAGCGCCGGGCGGGCCGGGCCACGACCGCGACGGGCGGCACGATGAGCGTGCCCGACGCGCTGGAGCTGGCCGCGGACGGCGCCTGGTCGCTGCTGGTGACGGGCGGACGGGGTGAGCCGCTCTTCCTGGGTCGTGACCAGCGCCTCGCGACCGCCGGGCAGCGCCGGGCCCTGAGCGTGCGCGACGGGGGCTGCACCCGCCCGGGCTGCGACATCCCCGCGGCCTGGTGCCAGGTCCACCACCTGGTGCCGTGGGCGCAGGGTGGTGCCACCGACGTCGACGCGATGTGCCTGGTCTGCGCGTTCGACCACCCGCTGGTCGACCAGGGGTGGACCCTCGCGCTGGACGACGGCCGCGTCACCTGGACCGCCCCGGCGTGGCTCGACCCCGAGCAGGTGCCGCGGGTCAACCTGCTGCGCCACCCACCGGACCCGGCCCTGCGACTGCCGCTGCCCGACGGCCGGGAACCGCGGCGCCGCACCCGGCGGAGACCGCTGCTCAGGCCGTCGCGCCGGTCCACCGCGTCGGGGCCCGGCTGACGGCTGGGCTCAGAGCACCGACTCGAGCAGGCCGGGGAAGCGCGCGTCCACCTCGTCGCGGCGCAGCGTGACCGTGCGCTGACGTCCCGACGGCTCGTTGCGCACCAGGCCCGCCTCGCGCAAGGTCTTGAGGTGGTGGGAGAAGGTCGACTTCGCCACCTGCGGGTCGACGACCTGGCACTGCGCCACGGTCTGCGGTCCGCGCTCGGCGATCAGCCGGACCAGCTCGAGGCGCGCCGGGTCGCTCAGGGCGAACAGCACGGCCGTCAGCTCCACGTCGGCCAGGTCGGGGTGGTCGAGGACCCGGGGCATGCCGGTCGTCACGGTTCGAACTCCTTGGAACAACGGGAGGCGGTGGGCGTTGCACACGTCGATCGACGTCGAACCGTACGCCCGAGGAGGACCCCCGTGACCGACACGACGCCCCGCGACGACCGGACCACCACGCCGCACCGCCGACGGCTCGGCCGCGCCCCCGCGTTCTGGACCGTGGCCGGTGCCACCGCCACGATGCTCGCCGCCTCCAGCGCCCCGAGCCCGCTCTACCCCGTCCTGCAGCAGAAGATCGGGTTCTCGGCGCTGACCCTCACGGTCATCTTCGCCGTGTACGTCCTCGCCCTGCTGCTCAGCCTGCTGACCGTGGGCAGCCTGTCCGACGTCGTGGGCCGCCGGCCGGTCCTCCTGGCCGCGCTGCTGGTCGAGGCCGCCTCGATGGGGCTCTTCCTGGCCGCGGACGGGGTCGCGCTGCTGGTCGCGGCCCGCGTGGTGCAGGGCCTCGCGACGGGGGCGGGCATCGGGGTGCTCGGGGCCTACCTGCTGGACCTGCAGCCCGACGACGGCCGCCGCCTCGGCTCGCTCGTCAACGGCGCCGCGCCCACCGCGGGCCTCGCCCTCGGGGCCGTCGGCACCGGTGCGCTGGTGCAGTGGGCACCCGCCCCCACCCACCTGGTGTTCGTCGTGCTGGGCGTCGTGTTCCTGGCGCTCGCGCTCGTCACCGCCACGCTGCTGCCGGAGACGACGGCCCGCACGCCCGGTGCGCTGCGCTCGCTGCGGCCCCAGGTCGCCGTGCCCGCCGCCGCCCGGGCCGAGTTCCTGGGTGCGCTGCCCTCGATGGTGGCCACCTGGGCGCTGGGCGGGCTGGTGCTCTCCGTCGGCGGCAGCGTGCTGGCGTCCGTCTTCGGCCAGACGGACCACGCCGTCGTGGGCCTGGCGCTCGCGCTGTTCGCCGGGACCGGCTCCGTCGTCTCCGTCCTGGTGCGCGACGTGAGCGTCCCGGCGACCTCCCTCGGCGGTGTGACCGCCCTGCTCGTCGGCGTCGGGATGGTCGAGCTGGCCCTGACCACGGCCTCGCTGCCGCTCTTCGTCGTCGCCGCGGTGGTGGCCGGCGGCGGGTTCGGGGCCGCGTTCCTCGGTGGGCTCCGGGCGGTGACGCAGCTGGCCGCCCCGCACGAGCGCGCCGCGCTGCTCTCCGCCGTGTACGTCGTCAGCTACCTCGCCTTCAGCATCCCCGCCCTGGTCGCCGGGGTGGCCATCACCCGCGTCGGGCTGCGGAGCACGGTGCTGGCCTACGGCGGCGTCGTCGCCTTGCTCGCCGCGGTCTCCCTGGTGGTGCAGCTCGTGCCCCGCCGCACCTCCGTCCCGGCCTGAGCCCCGCGGCGCTGCTGGCCGGGGTCGCGGGTGGCAGGCTGGCACCCATGGCTGACACGGAGAACACCGACGAGATGCTCGACGCCGAGGAGAGCCTGGACTCCGACGAGATCGGCGAGCGCGCCGGCGACGACGGCGTCGACGCCCCCGACGGCTGGGCCGGCGCCACCAAGTTCGGCACCACCGCCGAGGAGCAGTCCGAGGGCGAGTCGCTGGACCAGAAGCTGGCCGAGGAGCGTCCCGACGCGCCCTTCGAGGAGGACCTCCCGCTGCCCGGTGCGGCCACCCCGGACGCCGAGCTCGACGAGTCCGTCGACCAGGTCGTCGACGACGCGGAGCCGGCCGAGGACGACGAGGCCATCAGCGACGACCCCGACCTGCGCAGCGTCGTCGACTCCTGACCCGGGCCGCCCCGCCCGGCGTGGGACGCTGGGCGGGTGGGCACCGTCGCGGCGCTGGGGGCCCTCGCCCTGCTGCTCGTCGCGGCCACGGTGTGGGGGGTGCGCCGGCTGCGCGCCCGGCGCGCCTTCGCCTCGCCCGAGCAGCACGCCGCGTTCGACGCCCTGCACGCCGCCTCGCTCGCCGCCCCGGCCCTGCGCGCCGGGCTCTCGCCGGACTCCGCCGCCGCCGCGGTCCCGCACCTGCGTGACCTGCTCGGCACCGCCGTCACCGCGCTGACCGACGAGCACGGCACGCTGCTCGCCTGGACCGGGCCGCCCACCCGGCACGAGCCCGACGTCCTCGCCGCCGCCGCGCGCGCGGCCACGACGGGCCGCCGTGAGCTCGTCGGGCACGACGTCGTGGACTGCGGCCGGCTCGACTGCGAGGTGCGCGCCCTGGTCGTCGTCCCGCTGGTCCCCGGGGAGCGGGGCGTGGCGGGCGTGCTCTGCGCGGTGGCCACCGCCGCGGCCGGGCCCGGGCTGCTGCGCGCGACCGCCGAGGTGGCCCACTACGCCGCCACCCAGCTCGAGCTGGCCGAGCTCGACGACTCCCGCTCCCGCGTGGCCCGGGCCGAGCTGCGCGCGCTGCGCGCCCAGATCAGCCCGCACTTCCTCTACAACGCGCTCACCACCGTCGCGTCGTTCGTCCGCACCGACCCGGAGCGGGCCCGCGAGCTCGTGCTGGAGTTCGCCGACTTCACCCGCTACTCGTTCCGCGCGGCCGGGGAGTTCACCACCCTGGCCGACGAGCTGCGCAACATCGACCGCTACCTCACCCTGGAGCGCGCGCGCTTCGGGTCCCGGCTGGCCGTCGTCGTCCGGGTGGCGCCGGAGGTGCTCGGCGTGACGCTGCCCTTCCTCGCGCTGCAGCCCCTCGTCGAGAACGCCGTCCGCCACGGCCTGGCCCCGCGGACCGAGGGCGGCACCGTCACCGTCGTCGCCGAGGACGTGGGCACCCAGTGCGTCATCAGCATCGAGGACGACGGGGTGGGGATGGACCCGGCCACCCTCGCCTCGCTGCACGCCGCGCCGCTCGACGGGGGCGCGCACGTCGGGCTGCGCAACGTCGACGACCGGCTGCGCGCGGTCTTCGGCGACCAGTACGGGCTCGACGTGGAGACGGCGCCCGGCGCGGGGACCCGGGTGAGCCTGCGCGTGCCCAAGTTCGCCCCCGACGTCCGGCCCTGACGCCCGCAGCCGTGCCGCCCCGGCTCAGCCGTGCGCGGCGCAGCAGGGCGTCGGGTCCGGCACCTCGAACGGGGCCACCGCCCCGTCGGCGCCGAGGGGTCGCACCTGCAGCACCAGCCGCCCGGCGGCGAGCAAGGGCCGCACGTGCTCGCGGGTGACCAGGGCGACGCCCGCCGTGGGGGTCCCCGCGATCCCGACGACCGCCTCGACGGCGCTGAGCGCGGGCACGTCGTCCGCGGCCACCGTGCCGACGAGGCGGTCCTGGCCGCCGAACACGACCGCCCGGCCCCCGGTGCGGTCCCGCAGCGCGGCGGCAGCGCTCGCCGCCGCCGCGCGCCACGCCGGGTCGCCGTGCGCGGCACCGTCGGGCCCGGCGACGGCCGCCCCCAGCGCCACCGCGAGCCCGGCGGCGTCCACCGGGGCGTCCTGGCCGGGGCCGGCGAGCTGCACCGACCCCGCCCAGCGCCCGTCCACGACGTGGGTGCACGCGAGCTCCGCCGGCCCCACCACGGCGACGGCGCGGGCCAGCAGGTGCTCCAGCTCGGCCCGGTCCGTGTGCCCGGCGGCGAGCCCGAGCACGGCCGTCACCGGGTCGGCACCGCGAAGATCGGGTTCGTGTAGAACCACAGGTCCTGCCACGGGTCGGCGTTGCCGAGGGCGTCGACCACGGGCCCGGCCGGGTCCTGGCCCGGGTACAGCCCCGGCCCCACCCGCTTGCCGTCGCTGCCGCGCAGCCGCACGTAGAACGGGTCCTTCCCGTCGCCGCCGACGGGCAGCCGGACCGAGAAGACGCCGCCGGGCACCGAGGCCGGCACGGCGTAGGACTTCACCACGCGGGTCTGCGGGGCGGTGAAGGCGTCCCGGTCGGCCGCGGGGCCGGTCACCGTGCCCACGACGACGTCGAGCTTGCGCAGCACGGGGACGTCGCCGTGGTAGTTCGGCCGGTCGGCCAGCGCGACGTCGACCTGCAGCTCGACCTGGTTCACCCGCGGCGCGGTGAGCGTCCCGCCGAGGGTGGCCGGCGCCGCCCCGGGTCGCACCAGGCGCGCCGAGACCGCGCCGACGAGCCCGCCGTGCACCACGTAGACCCGGCCCGCGCGGATGCCGGCCATGACGGCGCCGTAGGAGAAGTCGGTGGCCCCGACGACGGTGCCCGAGTAGTACCCGGGCCAGAAGTCGCCGTAGGAGTAGATCGGCGCGCCGGTGTCGACCGGGGCGCCGCGGCTGCCGGTGGTGGTGAGGTCGGCGGTGCCCGGGGCGAACGTGTCGCCGTAGACCTGGTGGGAGTCGGAGTTGGCGGTGATCCACCAGCCCTTGCCCTCGGCGAGCAGGGAGTCCCACAGCCCGCCGACGGTCGAGGTCATCCAGTCGAACCCGCCGTAGGTGACGTAGGACTCGGCGGGGTAGCCGGGGAAGCTGGCCGCGGACGGCGCGTTGTCGTAGTACCCGCGGCCGTTGGTGGCGTGCCCGGGCCCGGGGATGGCGGCGGCCTGGTGTCCCGGCGCGCCCTCCATGCCGACGGCGATGGTGGGGTCGGTGTCGCGCCAGCCGCGGATCTCGTGGGGGCTGTCGATCCCCTTGCGCGCCGGGTGGTTCGCGAGCATCAGCGCGTCCGCCACGCGTCCGCTGCGGACCTGCGCACCGAGGAACGCGACCCCGGCGCGGGCCTGGGCCTCGTTGGCCGCGCTGGAGCCGGTGGTGCCGTTGACGACGCCGTCGTAGGTGGTCTCGAACTCCTTGAGGGTGGCGACGTCGTTCGTGCCCGGGGCGACGATGACGGTGCCGTGCTCCGCGGCCGGGATGTTCCACTCGAGGCCCTGGAAGACCAGCGTGCGGGCGTTGTCGATCCGGGACTGCACGATGTCGGGGTGCGTGGCCTCGACGCCGATCTTGGCGTGGCCGACGGAGCCGTGGTCGGTGATGACCATCCAGTCCAGGCCGTACCGGGTGGCGTGGTCGACCTGCTGCGAGACGCGGTACTGCGCGTCGGGGCTGTACTGGGTGTGGATGTGGTGGTCCCCGGTGAGCCACAGCAGGTCCTGCGGGTCCACGGTGGCGTGCCCCTGGCCCGCGCCCGGACCGGCGCCCGGCCCGGGGGCGGCCGCGGCGCTGCCGGCCACGCCGGGCAGCACGCTCGCCCCGGCGGCGGCCGCGCCGAGCAGGCCCACGCGCTGCAGGAAGCGGCGGCGACCGAGCTGGTTCGCGGGCAGGTCCTCGGCGGCGACGGCGAGGTCCAGCGCGGGCGGCAGGGCGACCGGCCCGCCGTGCCCGTGCCCGTGCCCGTGGTGGTGGCTGTGCGGGTCGTCGGCACCGTGGTCGTGGGTGTGCCCGTGGTCGTGGCTCATGCGGGGTCCTCGCGTCGGTGGGGCGCACCGGTGGGCCGGTGCGGGGCAGCGTCCGAGCATGCGCAGCCCTGCCCACGACGGGCCGTCGTCCGGGTGGCCGGCAGGTGAACGCGGGCTGTCGGGATCGTCGGCGGCCCCCGGGGGCGGGTTCCCGGCGGCTTCCGCCCGCGGTGCGGGCCCGGGTACCGTCCGGGCGTGATCCTGGTCCGGCACGGCCTCGCCCGGAGCAAGTCGCGCTGGTCGGGGTCGGACCACGACCGCCCGCTCGTGGGCACCGGTCGGGCGCAGGGGGAGTCGCTGGTGCACCGGCTGCGCCACGACACCGTCTCCGCGGTGTTCTCCAGCCCGGCCGTGCGGTGCGCGCAGACCGTCGCCCCGCTGGCCGGCGCCCGGGACCTGCCGGTGCAGCCCCACCCGGTGCTGGCCAAGGACGTGCCCCCGCAGGAGCTGCTGCGCTGGTTGCGGCGCCGCAGCCGGGCCGACGCGGTGGTGTGCACCCACGGCGAGGTGTTCGAGGCCCTGCTCGAGCTGGTCCGCTCCGTCGGCCTCGTCGAGCTGCCGTCGAGCACGCAGACCGAGAAGGGCTCCGCGTGGCGCGTGCTCGGCTGCCGGGGCGACGTCGTCGAGCTGGAGTACCTCAAGCCCCGTCCGCCGCGCTGACGGGGCCGCGGGGACGAAAAGGACGTGTGGGACAAGGGGTTCCGGCCCGGGTGACGACGCGATAACGTCGCGTGACCAGCGCCGCGGGAGCCCGCGGCCACCGCAGACCTGGGGGTTCCTGTGGCCATCCGTCACCTCGTCGCCGTGCTCACCCTGCTCGCCGCCGGCGCGGCGACTGCCGCCGGGACCGCCTCGGCGGCGCCCTCGCCCGTCGGCCTGGCGCACCGCCACGCGGTGGACGTCTGCCCGCCCGCGTCCCCCGGCTCCGCGTCGTGCGACTCGAAGGTGCTCGTGGACGACGCGACGGGCGCACCCGCCGCCACCACCGGCCCCGCCCCGGGCAGCTACGGCCCCGCCGACCTGCACAGCGCCTACGCCCTGCCCGCCACCGGGGGCGCGGGGCAGACCATCGCCATCGTCGACGCCTACGACGACCCGAACGCCGCCGCCGACCTCGCCGTCTACCGGTCCCAGTACGGCCTGCCCGCCTGCACCGCGGCGTCCGGGTGCTTCCGGAAGGTGGGCGGGACGGGCACGAGCAAGCTGCCGCGGGCCAACAGCGGCTGGGCGCAGGAGATCTCGCTCGACCTCGACATGGCCTCCGCGATCTGCCCGGCCTGCAAGATCCTGCTCGTCGAGACCTCCACCGCGAGCCTGACCGACCTGGGCACCGGGGTGAACACGGCGGTGCGCCTCGGGGCGACCGTGGTGAGCAACAGCTACGGGGGGTCGGAGTACTCCTCGGAGACCAGCTCGGACGCCTACTACAACCACCCGGGCGTGCCCATCACGGTGTCGTCCGGGGACTCCGGGTACGGGGTGCAGTACCCCGCGGCGTCGCGCTACGTCACCGCCGTCGGTGGCACCAGCCTGACCCGCGCGGCGAACGCCCGCGGGTGGACCGAGTCGGCGTGGAGCGGGGCGGGCAGCGGCTGCTCGGCCTACGAGCCCAAGCCGGCGTGGCAGCAGGACGCGGGCTGCGCGCGGCGCACCGTGGCCGACGTCGCCGCGGTGGCCGACCCGAGCACCGGGGTGGCGGTGTACGACACCTACGGCAGCAGCGGCGGCTGGCTCGTCTTCGGCGGGACCAGCGTCGCCGCCCCGGTCGTGGCCGGGGTCTACGCGCTGGCCGGCAACGGGTCCGCCCTCACCGCCGGGTCCTCGCCGTACGCCGCCACGAGCGCGCTGGACGACGTCACCAGCGGCAGCAACGGCAGCTGCGGCGGCAGCTACCTGTGCACCGCGGTGACCGGGTACGACGGACCGACCGGACTGGGCACGCCGAACGGGACCGCCGCGTTCTGAGGCCGGCGGCTCAGCTGCCGAGGATGTTGACCGCCCGGGCCACGACCAGCGCCACGGTGACCAGCGCGACCGCGGACTGCCCCAGCATCGTCAGCTTGGCCCAGCGGGTCAGGGGCATCGTGTCGGTGGGGCTGAACGCGGTGGCGTTGGTGGCCGAGACGTAGAGGTAGTCGACGAAGCGCGGCTCCCAGTGCGGCGGCACCACGTGGTGGGCGGGGTCGTCCAACGTCATCTGCGGGAACAGGAAGTCCGGCCGGGACCGGCCCTGCGCCCGCCGGGCCGGGCCGCCGCGGTCGAGCTCCCAGTACCAGAGCGCGAACACCACGACGTTGGTCAGGTAGATCGAGCCGCTGGTGGTCAGCAGCGGCCCGGCGGAGCCGCCGACCGAGCCGTCGAGCAGGCCCTGCACCAGCCGCACCACCGAGTAGGCGTTGGCCAGGCTGGCCACCGCGACCAGCGCCAGCCCGAGGTGGCGCAGCCAGCCCGACGACCGGTCGACCCGGCTGCCGTTGGTCGCCAGCAGGACCACGAGCAGCGCGGCCTCGACCGACGGCAGCAGGAACGGCGAGGCGAACGTCAGCTGGTCCGGCAGGCCCAGCTGCAGCGCGACGACGACCACCGTCGCCAGCGCCGCGGGCCAGCGCCGCTCCGCCGGGGTCTCGCGCCGCCAGGCCGGGGTCGGGTGCTCCTCCACGACCACGATCCTGCGCCCGCGCGCCGAGGTGCGCGGCGGGACCCGCCCGCGGCAGGCTCGACGGCGTGAGCACGCCCCGCACCCCCGTCCCCCGCTGGGTCGCGCCGGCCACGGCGGTGCTCGCCGTCGCCGCCGTCGTGCTGACGGTGCTCGTCGCCGTCCGGTCCGGCCCGGTGGTGCGCCTGGACACGGCGGTGCTGGACGCGGTGAACCGGTCCGTCGCCGCGCACCGCGGCCAGGTCGGGCCGTGGAAGGCGGTGAGCGCGGTGCTCGGGCCGACGGTGCTGCGGATGCTGGCCGTCGTGGTCGTCGTCGTGGCGTGGTGGCGCCGGCACCGCCGCACCGCGGTGCTCGTCGCGGTGGGGATGCTGGGCGCCGCCGTGCTCAGCACCGGCCTGAAGGTGCTCCTGGACCGGCCGCGCCCCCGGCCCGCCGTGGTGCTCGACACCGCGGCGGGCGCCTCGTTCCCCAGCGGGCACGCGCTGACCTCGGTCGCGGCCGCGGCGCTGCTGCTGGCCGTGCTGGCGCCCCGGCTGCGCAGCGCCGCCCGGGCCGGGCTCATCGCCGTCGCCGTGCTCGCCGTGGCGGCCGTGGGTGCGAGCCGGCTCGCCCTGGCCGACCACTTCCCGTCCGACGTGCTCGGCGGCTGGCTCCTGGGCGCGGCGTGGGTGGGGGTGTCCGTCCTGCTCGCGGCGCGGCTGGTGCCGGGGCGTCCGTAGGCTGGCCGGCATGGTCAAGCTCCCCTCCGGCATGCCCGCCCAGCTCACCGACCGGCTCCCCGCCCGCCTCGGTGGCGAGGGCAAGCCGGTGGTCAGCGTGGTGCGGCTGCACGGGATGATCGCCTCCGGCCCCGGCGGGATCGGCCGGCAGACCCTGAACGCCGAGGGCGTGGAGGGCGCGCTGAAGCGGGCGTTCACCGCCGACGGGGTGGCCGCGGTGGCGCTGTCGATCAACTCCCCCGGCGGCTCGCCCGCGCAGAGCCTGCTCATCGGCGAGCGCATCCGCGGCCTGGCCCAGGAGCACGAGGTGCCGGTGCTGGCCTTCTGCGAGGACGTCGCCGCCTCGGGCGGGTACTGGCTGGCCTGCGCCGCCGACGAGATCATCGCCACCCCCGTCTCGGTCGTCGGGTCCATCGGCGTGGTCAGCGCCGGGTTCGGCCTCGAGGGGCTCATTGAGAAGGTCGGGGTGGAGCGGCGGCTGCACACCTCCGGGGCCAACAAGGCCCGGCTGGACCCGTTCTCCCCGGAGAAGTCCGAGGACGTCGACTGGCTGCTGGCCACCCAGGAGCAGATCCACGCCGAGTTCCGCCGCTGGGTGCGCGAGCGCCGCGGCGACAAGCTCGTCGGCAGCGACGACGACCTGTTCACCGGGGAGGTCTGGATCGGCCGGCGCGCCGTCGAGCTGGGGCTCGCGGACTCCCTCGGCTCGCTGCGCGCCGTGGTCGAGGAGCGCTACCCCGACGCGGAGGTGCTCGTCTCCTCCCCGCGCAAGTCCCTGGCCCAGCGCCTCGGCCTCCCCGGCGGCGAGCGCGGCCGGGCTGGGCGCCGCGGTCGCGTCGGGCCTGGTCAGCGCGGCGATCGCCGCCGTCGAGGACCGCGCCGGCTGGGCCCGCTTCGGGCTGTAGCGACCGCGCTCGTCACCCCGACCCTGGCGCTGAACGCGCGGTCAGCCTACGGTGCTGACCATGCGTTCAGCGTCCGACCGCCCGCCCGGGCCCGGTGACGTCCCGCCGGCCGACGCGGTCGACCGCATCCGCGACGCGGCCCTCGAGCTCTTCGCCGCGCACGGGGTGCGGGCCACCTCGGTGCGGGCCGTGGCCGAGCGGGCCGGGGTCTCCCCGCCCCTGGTCATCCACCACTACGGCAGCAAGGACGCGCTGCGCACGGCCTGCGACCGTCACCTGGCCGCGACGGTCCGCGCCCGCAAGCGCACCACGCTCACGGGCGGGGCCGACCCGCTGGTCCACCTGCGCGCGCCCGGCGGTCCGCCGCTCATGGCCTACCTCGCCCGGACGGTGGCCGACGGTACCCCCGAGGTGGCGGCGCTGGTCGACGAGCTGGTCGACGACGCCGAGGCCTACCTCGCCGAGGGCGTGCTCGCGGGGACGGTGCTGCCCAGCGAGGACCCCCGCGGCCGGGCCGTCGTCCTCACGCTGTGGTCCCTCGGCTCCCTGGCCCTCGGGGGGCACGTCGCCCGGCTGACAGGGGTCGACCTCACCGCCGACCCGACCACGCTGGGCCCCTGGGCGGTGCCCGCCGCCGAGGTGCTCAGCCGGGGCGTGCTGCCGGAGGACACCTACCGGCAGGTGCGCGACGGGTACCGCGCGCTCGACCCGGGAGCGACCCCGTGAGCCCCGACCCCGTCGTCCTGGCCGAGGGCGTGCGCAAGACGTTCGGCTCCGTGGTCGCGCTCGACGGGCTGGACCTGGAGGTCCGGCGCGGTGAGGTGTTCGGCTTCCTCGGCCCCAACGGCGCGGGCAAGTCCACCACCACCGCCCTGCTCGTCGACCTGATCCGGCCCACCTCGGGCCGGCTCGAGGTGCTCGGCACCAGCCCCCGGGCCGGCGGGGCGGCGCTGCGGGCCCGGATCGGGTACCTGCCCGGGGAGCTGCACCTCGACGGCACCCGCACCGCCGGCCGGCTGCTGGCCGACCTGGTGGCCCTGCGCGGCGGACGCGGCGCCGACCGCGTCGGCCCGCTGGCGGAGCGGCTCGGGCTGCCGCTGGACCGGCCGGTGCGCGGGCTGTCGAAGGGGAACAAGCAGAAGGTCGGCCTCGTGCAGGCCTTCGCGCCCGCGCCCGAGCTGCTGGTGCTCGACGAGCCGACGAGCGGGCTGGACCCGTTGCTGCAGCAGGAGTTCGCGGCCCTCGTCCGCGAGGCCCGCGACGCCGGCGCCACCGTCCTCATGAGCTCGCACGTCCTCGCCGAGGTGCAGGAGGTGGCCGACCGCGCCGCGGTGCTGCGGGCGGGCCGGGTGGTCGACGTCGACGACGTGGCCGCGCTGCGCGACCACGCCGGCCAGCGGGTCTCGCTGCGCCTCGCCGGCCGGGTCGACGTCGACGCGTGGGCCGACCTGCCGGGGGTGTCGGGCCTGGCCGCCACCCACGGCGAGGACACGCTCGTCACCTGCCTGCTCCGTGGCGAGCCCGACGCGCTGCTCCGCGCCGCGGCCGCGCACCACGTGCTGGCCTGGTCGGCGGCCGACCGCGACCTGGAGGACCTGTTCCTCGACCACTACCGCACCGAGGCCCCGGAGGGGTCCGCATGAGCCCCGCCACGGCCCCGGCCACGACCCCGACCGCCCGGGTCCCGCGGTTCCCGGTCCTGGCGGCGCAGCTGCGGGCCGACCGCCGCTCGCTGCTGCTGTGGGCGGTGGCCGTGGGCGCGGTGGCCGCCGTCTACACCTCGGCCTGGTCCGCCGTGGGCTCCGCCAAGTCCTCTGTGGTCGACTCGCTGCCCCCGGCGCTGGTGGAGGCCCTGAACCTGGGCTCGATCGGGACCCCGGGCGGGTTCCTGGCCAGCACCGTCTACGGCCTGCTCGGCCCCGCCCTGCTGCTCGTCCACGCGGTGGGCCGCGGCGCCCGGCTGCTCGCGGGCGAGGAGGAGGACGGCACCCTCGAGCTGGTGCTCACCGCCCCCGTCAGCCGCGGGCAGGTCTACCGCGAGCGGCTGGCCGCGGTGTGGCTGGGCAGCCTGGTGCTGGTGGCCGTGCTCACCGCGGTGGTCCTGCTGCTGAGCTCCGCCACGGGGATGGGTGTCCCGGTGGGGGACGTCCTCGCCGGCAGCGCCGGGCTCGCCCTGCTCGTCCTCGGCGTCGGGGCCGTGGCGTTCGCGGTCGGGGCCGCCACGGGCCGCCGCGCGGTCGCGCTCGCCGGCGGTGCCGCGGTGGCGGTCCTGGCCTACCTGGCAAACGCCCTCGGGGCGGTCCTCGGCTGGGGCTGGCTCAGCGCGGTGTCACCGTGGTCGTGGTACCTGGGCGGGGAGCCGCTGACCCGGGGCGTGGACGTGGTGGGTCTGCTCCGGCTCGCGGTGCTCGCCCTGGTGGTGGCCGCCGCCGGCCGGTTCGCCGTGGACCGGCGGGACCTGCGCACCTGACCGACCGGACGACCCGTCAGGGCAGGGCGGCGGGGGGCAGCTGCTCCGGGTCGCCCAGCGGCCACGCCAGCGGGTCCGGGCCCAGCGGGGCCAGCGCCGCCACCTGGTCGGCGGCCCACGGGGACAACGGGTCCGAGGCCACCTCGGCGGTGAACTCCGACCAGGTCTCCCACCACACGTCGTCGACCTCGGCCGGGTTCGGGTCGCCGACCCGCGCCCGGTCGGCGGCACCGGCACCGTCGTCGTCACCGGGGGCGCCCGGCTCGTCGAGCACCGTGCGGTACACCGGGCACAGCTCGTTCTCCACCGTGCCGTCGGCCATCACCGCGCGGTAGCGGAAGCGGGGCAGCACCAGCTCGACCGGGCCGACGGCGAGGCCGAGCTCGTCGCGCAGCCGGCGGCGGACCGCCTCGGGCAGCGGTTCGTCGGGCGCGGGGTGCCCGCAGCAGGTGTTGGTGCGCACCCCGGGCCACGTCTGCTTCACCGACGCCCGCCGCGTCACCAGCACCCGGCCGCGCGAGTCGACCACGTAGCAGGAGAACGCGAGGTGCAGCGGGGTGTCGCGGTGGTGCACGGTCGCCTTCGGGGTGGTCCCCAGCGCGGTCCCGTCCTCGTCGACCAGCACCACCAGCTCGTCCGGCCCGGTCGTCGTCACGTGCGCACCCCTCCTCGTCCCGCGGTCGCCCGCACCTCGTGCACCGGTGCCCGGTCGAGCAGCAGCAGGGCCGCCACGCCGAGCAGCCACACCGAGGTCACGACCGTACGGACCCGCTCGAGCACCCCCACGTCGGCCCCGGCCAGCAGCGCGGCGACGTCGAGCAGCCCGCACCCCGCGACGACGACGCCGCAGGTGATGCTCGCCCACCCCCAGCCGGGCCGGCCGGCCCGGCCGACCGCGGAGCCGAGCAGCACCGGGCCCAGGCCGGTGCCGAGGAACGCGAGCACCGCGGACGCGGTGTGGACGTCGACCAGCGCCCCGAGCATCGCCCCGACGGTGTCGACGTCGGCGGCGCAGCGCCCCGGGGCCGCACCGGCGCAGCTCATCCCGTGGGCCGCGTCGAGCAGGGCGCTGACCCCGGTGAGGCCGACGAGCCCGGCCGCGACGACCTCCCGCCGCAGGCCCGTCCTCCCCCGCGCCAGCACGGCCGCGAGGACCAGCAGCGCCAGCCCGGCCACGAGGTCCCCGGTGCGGAACAGCCCGGCCCCCGGTGAGCTCGACGACTCCAGCTCGCTGACGAACCCGTAGGTGGTGAAGCCGGGCGGCCCGGTGACGACGTCGAGCAGGAACACGCTCCAGGCCAGGGCGGCCACGACGGCCGCCGCGGCCCCGAGCCGCGCCGTCGTCACCAGACCTCCAGCGGCACCGGGCCGTCGGGGGCCAGGGTGATGCCGGCCCGCAGCCGGGGCTGGTCGTCGAGCGCGCGCAGCCGCACCCCGGCCAGGCCCTCGAGCACCCCGGTGAGCACGGCGCGGGCGTAGCTGCGGCCCAGGCAGGTCCGCTCCCCGGCGGCGAAGGGGATGTGCCCCCAGGACGGCACCGGGTCGGCGAACCGCTCCGGGCGGAACACCAGCGGGTCCTTCCACAGCCCGGGGTCGCGGTGGGTCAGGTACGGGCTGTAGAGCACGAGGGTGCCGCGGGGCAGGTCCACCCCGGCGACGCAGGTGTCGTGGGCGGTGCTGCGGCTGCCCAGCCAGCCGGCCGGGTAGAGCCGCAGCACCTCGTCGACCGTGGCGCGGTGCAGGGCGGGGTCGAGCAGCCGCGGCTCGCGGGCCACGTGCCACAGCAGCAGCGCGAGGGTGTGGGCGGTGGTGTCGTACCCGGCGGCCAGCGCCACCCGCAGCTCGGTCACCCCGCCGGGGAAGCCCGCCTCGGCGAGCCCGCGGAACGCGGCGGCCAGGGTGCCCTCGGGGGCGACCTCGACGGCGTGGGCAAGAGCGGCCTCCACCCGGCGGAACAGCCTGGGTCGCGGCAGGAACGGGACCGGCAGCGGGGCGTCGAGCGGGGTGAGGAACGCGTCGAGCAGGTCGTCGGGGACGGTGCCCGCGCACAGGGTGGCCGACAGCACGCGACGCACCACCCGGGAGGACCACTCGCTCGCGTCGAACGCGCCCGTGGGCAGCGCCCGGGCGACGACGTCGGCGACGACGGGACCCACCGGGGCCAGCGACCGCCGGGCGAACGGGGGGTTCAGCGCGCGACGACGACCCTTGTGCTCGGGGGCGTCGGTGTGGACGACGCCCGCGCCGAGGTACGGCGAGAGCGCGGACATGGAGCCGTGGCTGCGGAACGTGTCCAGGTCGCCGAGCACGCCGCGGTTCCACTCCGGGGAGTACCCGACGACGGCCCGGCGCCAGAGCCGCAGCGAGAACGCCGGTCCCAGCGTCGCGCCCTCCTCCAGCAGGGCCAGCGGGTCGGTGCCCCAGCGGCCCAGGTGCCCGACGGGCCGCTGCTCCCGGGGGGCGGGCAGGGTGGCGGCGGGCGTGCTCACGGCAGGGCCCGTCCGCGCCAGGTGCGGCCCGGGCGCAGCGCCCCGACGACGACGGGGGTGGCGGCCAGCGGGGCGAGCGGGCCGAGCAGCCCCTCCCACTCCCGGCCGGGGCGGGTGCGGTGCGCGACGAGCCCGCGGCACAGCACCGAGAGCAGCGCGGGCAGCGCCCAGCGGCGGTCGCGCGCGGCGAGCACCAGGGGCGCCGACTGCGCCACCAGGTGCCAGCCGAGCCCGACGACGAGGCCGGTGCGCGAGCCCAGCGCGACCCCGACCATCCCGCGGGCCAGGCCCGTCACGGCCGCGCGGTAGCCGGGGTACATCCGGGTGGACACCAGGTCCCCGCCCAGCGCGAGGCCCAGCCGCATCCCCAGCGCCCGGGTGCGCCGGGCCAGCGGGACGTCCTCGATGATCTCGTGGCGCACCGACTCGTGGCCGCCGAGGCGGGCGTAGGCGTCCCGGTCGCAGACCACCAGCGAGCCGTTGGCCGCGGCGGCGTGGCGCACCGCGGCGGGCTCGTCGAGCCCCAGCAGCGCGAACGGCAGCCCCGTCAGCAGCACCTCGTCGAGGAAGGGCACCAGCACGGCCTCGCCGAGGCTCCCGACCACCTGACGGGGGAACACGGAGAACACGTCCGCGCCCTGCCGGTCGGCCTCGGCCAGCGCCGCGGTGACCGCACCGGGGGCCAGCGCGACGTCGACGTCGACGAACACCAGCCGGCCCCCGCTCGCGGCGGCGGCGAGCTGGTGGCAGGCCCAGCTCTTGCCGACCCAGCCGCCCGGCTGGGGGTCGCCCTCGATGACGCGGGCGTGGGGGTGCCCGGCGAGCAGTGCCCGGGCGGCCGCCGCGGTGCCGTCGGTCGAGCAGTCGTCGAGCAGCAGCAGCTCGTCGACGTCCTGGGCCGCGATGGAACCCAGGGTGTCGGCGATCCGGTCGGTCTCGTCGCGCACCGGCACCAGCAGCGACACCCGGCCGCGGCGGGCCGGGGCCGCACCGGGGGCGGTGCGCAGCACGGGGAACGCGCGGAGGTTGTGGACCAGCACACCCAGCTTGAGCAGCCAGAACCCGAGCACGGCCCGCCGCAGCACCCCCGCGGCACGCCCCGTCCGCGGGGCGGGTCCTCGGGTCACGGTGTCTCCTGCGGGTCGTCGGTCACCGACGGCGCGGTCAGGGTCGGACGTACCCGGCCAGCCTACGAGGCCCGCCGCACCCGCGCTGGGCGCACACCTCCCTAGGGTGGGCGGTCCCACCCGCGCGCCCCCGGAGGTACCCGTGAGCACCCTGTTCGACCTGTCCGGCCGCTTCGCCGTCGTCACCGGGGGCACCCGCGGCATCGGCCTGATGATCGCCCGGGGCCTGCTGCAGGCCGGGGCCACCGTGGCCGTGTCCTCCCGCAAGGCCGACGCCTGCGAGGCGGCGAGGGACGAGCTGCTGGCCGAGGTGGACGGGGACACCTCCCGGGTGCACGCCGTGCCGGCGGACCTGTCGACCGAGGCGGAGTGCGTCCGGCTGGCCGAGGCCGTGGGCGGGCTGACCGACCGGGTGCACGTGCTGGTCAACAACGCCGGTGCCACCTGGGGTGCGCCGCTGGCGGAGTTCCCGGCCTCGGCGTGGGACAAGGTGCTCGACCTCAACCTCAAGGCACCGTTCTTCACCACCCGCGCCCTGCTCGGGCTGCTCGAGGCCGACGCGAGCCACGACGACCCGGCCCGCGTGATCAACATCGGCTCCATCGACGGGCTGCGCGTGCCCGGCATGCCGACGTACTCGTACTCGTCGTCCAAGGCCGGGCTGCACCACCTCACGCGGGTGCTGGCCGGGGAGCTGGCGGCGCGGAAGGTCACGGTCAACGCGATCGCCCCGGGCCCGTTCGAGTCGAAGATGATGGCCGCGACCCTGGCCGAGCACGGCGACGCGATCGCCGCCCACACCCCGATGGGCCGGATCGGCCGTCCCGACGACATGGCCGGCACGGCGGTGTTCCTGGCCTCCCGCGCGGGCGCCTACCTCACCGGCGCGGTCATCCCCGTGGACGGGGGGATCTCGACGGTGCGGTAGCGCTACCCGCTGACGGCACCCTTGGCGGCCGAGCCGACGAGCTTGGCGAACTTGCCGAGCACCCCGGTGGTGAACTTCGGGGTGAGCGGCTCCCAGCCGTCGCGCCGCGCGGCCAGCTCGTCGGAGTCCACGACGAGGTCGAGGGTCTTGGCCGTCATGTCCAGGCGCACCAGGTCGCCGTCGCGGACGAAGGCGATGGGCCCGCCGACGGTGGCCTCGGGGGCGACGTGGCCGATGCACAGCCCCGTCGTGCCGCCGGAGAACCGGCCGTCGGTCAGCAGCAGCACGTCCTTGCCCAGCCCGGCGCCCTTGATGGCACCGGTGACGGCCAGCATCTCCCGCATCCCCGGGCCGCCCTTGGGGCCCTCGTAGCGGATGATGATCACGTCCTTCGGCTTCAGCGTGCCCGCGGCGATCGCGTCCATGGCGTGCTGCTCGCGCTCGAAGACCCGCGCGGGGCCCTCCCACACCTCGGCGTCGAAGCCGGCGGACTTGACCACCGCGCCCTCGGGGGCGAGCGAGCCGTGCAGCACCGCGATGCCGCCGGTGGGGTGGATGGGGTCGGTCATCGCGTGGATGATCTTGCCGTCCGGGTCGGGCGGGGCGATGTCGGCCAGGTTCTCCGCCACGGTCTTCCCGGTGACGGTCAGCGCGTCGCCGTGCAGCAGGCCCGCGTCGAGCAGCGCCTTCATCACGACGGGCACGCCGCCGATCTGGTCCACGTCGGTCATGACGTACTGCCCGAACGGCTTGACGTCGGCCAGGTGGGGGACCTTGTCACCGATGCGGTTGAAGTCGTCCAGGGTCAGGTCGACCTGCGCCTCGTGGGCGATGGCCAGCAGGTGCAGCACCGCGTTGGTCGAGCCGCCCAGGGCCATGACCACGGTGATGGCGTTCTCGAAGGCCTGCTTGGTCAGGATGTCCCGCGCGGTGATCCCGGCGTCGACGAGGGCGACGACGGCCTGCCCGGACTGCTCGGCGAAGGCGTCGCGGCGGCGGTCCGGGGCCGGCGGGGCGGCCGAGCCGGGCAGCGAGAGGCCCAGGGCCTCGGCGGCGGAGGCCATGGTGTTGGCGGTGTACATGCCGCCGCAGGCGCCCTCGCCCGGGCAGATGGCGCGCTCGATCTCGGTGACCTCGTCGCGGGTGATGCGCCCGGCCAGGCACGCCCCGACGGCCTCGAAGGCGTCGATGATGGTGACGGTGCGGTCGCCGATCTTGCCCGGCAGAGTGGAGCCGGCGTAGAGGAACACCGCGGCCACGTCGAGGCGGGCGGCGGCCATCATCATCCCGGGCAGGGACTTGTCGCAGCCGGCCAGCAGGACCCCGCCGTCGAGCTGCTCGGCGCGGAACACTGTCTCCACCGAGTCGGCGATGACCTCGCGGCTGACCAGCGACCAGTGCATGCCGTCGTGGCCCATGGAGATGCCGTCGGAGACGGAGATGGTGCCGAACTCCAGCGGGTAGCCGTCGGCGGCGTGCACGCCCACCTTGGCCTGCTTGGCCAGGCGGTCCAGCGACAGGTTGCAGGGGGTGATCTCGTTCCACGACGAGGCCACGCCGATCTGCGGCTTGCGCCAGTCGTCGTCGCCCATGCCGACCGCGCGGAGCATGCCGCGGGCGGCGGCGCGCTCCACCCCGTCGGTGACGGTGCCGGAGTGCGGCTTGCGGTGCTGACGGGGCGCGCTGGGGGTCTGCTCGGTCACGCGCACGAGCCTACGACCGCGCCCGCCGCGGGGGGCCGCGCGGTGGCGTCCCGCGAGCGCCCCGCAGCCCGCTGACCTCGAATGACAGCGGTGTAATACACCGTCACCCTCGGCGCGCCCCGATGCGACACGCCGCAAATCCCGAAAATGTGGCCCCTGAGGTACCTCGAGTCACAGGAGTCACTTTAGTCTCGCTGCCATGCCGCTCCTGCTCCGTCGCTCCCGCCGTCCCCGGCGCGGGGCTCTCGCCGTTGCCACCACCGCGCTGCTGCTCGTCACCGGGGCGGGGCTCGCCGTCGCCGCCAACCCGGGCGGGCCGGACGTCGCGTCCTACCAGCACCCGGGCGGGGCCAGCATCGACTGGACCCGCGTCAAGGCCGCCGGCCAGAGCTTCGCGCTCGTGAAGTCGACCGAGGGCACGGGCTACGTGAACCCGTACTTCTCCAGCGACTGGCAGTCCATCCGGGCCGCCGGGATGGTGCGCGCGAGCTACCACTACGCCAAGCCGGGCATCTCGCCGACGGCGCAGGCCGACTTCTTCGTCCAGACCGCGGGCCCGATGAACTCCCCGGGCGACCTGCCGCCCGTGCTCGACCTCGAGAGCACCGACGGCCTCGGCCCCGCCGCCCTGCAGGACTGGACGCGCACCTTCCTGCAGCGGGTGCAGACCCTCACCGGCCGAACCCCGATCATCTACACCTACCCGTCGTTCTGGGAGAACCAGATGGGCAACAGCACGGCCTTCACCCAGTACCCGCTGTGGATCGCCGACTACAACGGCGGTGACGCCCCCCGCACCCCGCTCGTCGGCGGCTGGCCCACGTGGACGTTCTGGCAGTACACGGACTCCGGCCGCATCGACGGCATCCCGGCGGCGGTGGACCGCAACTCCTTCAACGGCGACGAGGCCGCGCTGACCTCGCTGGCCGCGGGGGGCGCACCGTCCGACGTGGCGCAGCCGTCGCTGCCCAGCCCGGTCGTCCCCGGCGCGCCGCTGCCCGTCACGAGCCCCACCGGCTCGGCCATCCTCACCAAGTGGGAGACCCTGGGCGGCAAGGGGTCCGTCATGGGCGACGTCGACGGCGGCGAGTACGACGTCGAGGGCGGCAAGGCCCAGGACTTCGACAACGGCACCATCTACTGGTCGCCCGCGACCGGGGCGCACGCCGTGCAGGGCAAGATCTCCGACGCCTACGACGGCGCCGACGGCCCCGCGTCCTGGCTGGGTCTTCCCACCACCGACGAGCTGCCCGCCGTCGACGGCGGCAGGGTGAGCTTCTTCGAGCGCGGCTTCGTCTACTGGTCGCCGAGCTTCGGCACCAGCCAGCTGCAGTCAATGGCGACCACGCTGTGGGGCTCGGCCACCGGGGCGCTGGACCGCGTCAGCGTGCCCACCGACGACCCCACCGTGGCGCCGCAGGGCCGCGAGCTGCCGCTCGCCGGCAAGGTGCTGCGCTACAACTCCACGACCGGGGTCGTCTCCTTCACCGACGAGTAGGACCGGCCCGTCCGGCCGACCCCCTGCTTCCACGCCGCTGCCCCCACCGGAACCGGTGGGGGCAGCGGTGCGTCCGAGGGGGCGTGGACGTCCTGACCCCGCTGCGCACCCCCGACGCGCCGCCCGTGCCCCGGGCCTGGCGGCTGACCGCGGCCGAGCTGGGGCTGGCGACCCGCCGGGCGGGCGTCGGCCGGGCCCCGTTCCCGCTCGCCGTCCCGCGGGTCGACGCCCGCGCCGCGGTCGCGGTCGAGCGGGGCCTGCGGGTGCGCGGCCTGCTCGACGCCGAGGGCCGACCCGAGCCCGGCCTGCGGCGGGCGCTGGGCACCTTGCTGGCCCCGCGGCGCAGCGTGGACGCGCTCGGCTGGTTCCCCGGCGGCCCGGCCGACCTCGTCCGGGTCGTCGCCGCGGCCGGCCCCGGGCGCGCGGGTGCGCCCGGCGTGCTGGCCCTGCAGCTCCCGGGGCCCGACTCCCGCACGGGTGGGGAGGTGCTGCTGCGCGAGGTCGACCCGGACCGGCTGGGGCCGGAGCTGGCTGCGTCGCTGCCCGCCGCACCGCCCGGTGCCCGTCGCGCGACGACGGTGGCGGTCACCGCCCCGGGGTCCGACGCGGACGGCCCCGCCGACGTGCACCGGTCGGCCGGGGACACCCGGCGCGCCGAGCTGGCCGACCTGCTCGGCGGGGCCCGGGCCGGGGGCGGCCAGCTCGCCGTCACCGTCCACCCCGACGGGGCCCCGCCGCACCGCGAGCTCGTGCTGCGCTGGCACGACCGCGCGGGCGACGGCCGCTACCTCGTCACCGTCGGCGCCGCGGAGGTCGGCGCCGCCCCGGCCGGCTGCCAGGAGGTCGGCGCCGCGCTCACCGCCGCGCTGCGCCGGGCGGTCGCCCGGGTGTCCGACGCCGTGGTCGGCGCCCCGCTGCAGCGCTGAGCCGCGCGTCGTCAGGGCGCGCCGAACCCGGCCGCCGCCAGCACCCCGCGGGCGTCGGGCCCGGCGAGGAAGGCGACGAGGTCGGCCGCCGCGGCCGGCGACGCCGAGCCCGACAGCGCGACCACCGGGTAGCGGTTCACCGCCGACGCCGACTCCGGGAACTCCACCCCGGTGACCTTCCCCGCCGCCCCGGCGACGTCGGTGCGGTAGACCAGGCCCGCGTCGGCCTGCCCCGAGGTGACCTTGGTCAGCACGTCGGTCACCGAGGACTCCTCGCTGACCGGGCGCAGCGTGACCCCGGAGGACCGCTCGACCGTCGTGGTGGCGGCGCCGCACGGCACCTGCGGGGCGCACACCACCACCGACGTGCCGTCCTCCGCCAGGTCGGCCAGCGAGGTGATGCCCCGCGGGTTGCCCGGGGTGGTGGCGATCTCGAGGGTGTTGGTGGCGACGACCTGCGGGCTGCCGGTGGTGACCCCGGCGTCGACGGCGCGGCCCATCGTCGTGGTGTCCGCGGTGGCCAGCACGTCGCCCGGGGCGCCCTGGGTCAGCTGGGTGACGAGGTCCGAGGAGCCGGCGAAGGTGAACCGCACCGTGGTGCCCGGGTGCGCCGCCTCGTAGCGGGAGCCGAGCTCGGTGTACGGGGCCGTGAGCGACGCCGCGGCGTACACGGTCAGCGTGGTCGACGCGGCGGACGCGGACGACCCGTCCGCGGCGGCCTGGTCGGACGAGCCGCAGCCCGCGAGGAGGGCCATCGCGGCGGCGGGGGCGAGCAGGACGGTCAGGGTGCGGCGCACGGCGGGCTCTCCAGGACGGTCGGGCGTGGGGGTCACCGCACCGTAGCGTCCGCGCCGCACCTGCGGAACTATCTGTGCGGTCAGCCCGCGCGTGCGGCGGCGTGGGAAGCTCAGGGGCCCTCGCACCGCCCGAGCCCCGCGGCCGCGGGGCATGATGACGCCACCGTGTCCTCGCCCACACCCCCCGCCGCCCCGTCGCCCGGTGCGACGCCCACGGCCCCCACCCCCCGGGGCCTCGTCGTGCTCGCCGTCGACGACGAGCCGCCCGCGCTCGACGAGCTGGCCTACCTGCTGCGCGCCGACCCCCGGGTCGCCGCCGTGCGCACCGCGGCCGACGCCACCACCGCGCTGCGGCTGCTGCGCGACGAGCCCGCCGACGCGGCGGGGGCCGCCGGGACGCCGCCGGTGGACGCGGTGTTCCTCGACGTGCACATGCCGGGCCTCGACGGCCTCGAGCTGGCCGGGGTGCTGGCCCGCTTCGCCGCCCCGCCCGCGGTGGTGTTCGTGACCGCGCACGACGACCACGCCGTGGCCGCCTACGACCTGGGCGCCGTCGACTACCTGCTCAAGCCGCTGCGCCCCGAGCGCCTGGCGGAGTCCCTCGACCGGCTGGTGGCGCGGCGCGCCCCCCGCCCGGCCCCCGCGGAGGAGGACGAGGTGATCCCCGTCGAGCTGGCCGGGACCACCCGGCTGGTGCCGCGCTCCCGGGTGCGGTGGGTGGAGGCGCACGGCGACTACGCCCGGCTGCACACCGCGGGGGAGACCCACCTGGTGCGGGTGCCGCTCTCCCAGCTCGAGGAGCGGTGGGCCACGGCCGGGTTCGTCCGCATCCACCGCTCGTACCTGGTGCCGCTGCGGCTGGTCACCGAGCTGCGGTCGGTCGGCTCCGGGTACGCGCTGCGCCTGGGCGCCCCCGGGGAGCCCGGCTCGGTCGAGCTGCCCGTGAGCCGGCGGCACAGCCGCAGCCTGCGGGAGAAGCTGGTGCCCCGCACCGCGGGTGGGCCGGCGTGAGCACCCCGCCGCGGGTGCGGGTGGTGCTGGCCGAGCCCGGCGGGCCGCGACGGCTGGTGCGCACCCGCGCGGAGGTGGAGGAGCAGACCGAGGTCGGCGACCTGCTGGTGCGCTCGTTGCTGCGCAGCCAGCTCGGCCTGGCCGCCCGGCTGGGCCTGCCGGTGCTCGGGCTGCTCGTGGCGCTGCCGCTGGTGTGGACGCTGCTGCCGGCGGTGGCGCAGGTGCGCCTGCTCGGGGTGCCCCTGCCCTGGCTGGTGCTGGGCGTCGCGGTGCACCCGCTGCTCGTCGGGGTCGGCTGGCTGCACACCCGGCTCGCCGAGCGCACCGAGGCCGACTTCGCCGACCTCGTCGACGACTGACCCCGTGACCGAGAACCCGGCGCTCACCCTCGCCGCCATGGCGCTGGTCGCCCTCGTCGCGCTGGGCACCGGCCTCTACGGGGTGCGCGTCTCGCGGACCACGTCGGACTTCCTCGTCGCCTCCCGCACGGTCGGCCCGCGCTGGAACGCCGCCGCGGTGAGCGGGGAGTACCTCTCGGCCGCGTCGTTCCTCGGGGTGGCCGGGCTCGTGGTCAAGTACGGGGCCGACGCCCTCTGGTACCCGGTGGGGTTCACCGCCGGCTACCTCGCGCTGCTGCTGCTGGTCGCGGCCCCGCTGCGCCGCTCCGGGGCCTACACCATCCCGGACTTCACCGAGTTCCGCTGGCGCGCAGCGTGGTTGCGCCGGCTGTCCACCGTGGTCGTGGTCGTCATCGGGTGGCTCTACCTGGTGCCGCAGCTGCAGGGCGCGGGGCTGGTGCTGCGCGTCCTGGTCGGCGCCCCCAGCTGGGTGGGGGCGGTGGTCGTCGGGCTGGTCGTCGTGGTCGCCGTGGCCAGCGGCGGGATGCGCTCGGTGACCTTCGTGCAGGGATTCCAGTACTGGCTCAAGCTGACCGCCATCGCCGTGCCCGCCCTGGTGCTGGGGCTGCACGTGCTCGGCAGCGGCGCCGCCGTCGGCTCGCCCGCCCCGCCCACGGTGAGCACCGAGACCACGGTCGACGTCCGCACCGCCGTCACCGTGTCGGTCGGCGCCGACGAGCCCGTGGTGCTGACGGGCACCCTGGACGGCCGCGCCGTCGGCGGGCCCCTGACCCTCCCCGCGGGCACCCACGACCTCGGGGCGGGCACCCGGCTGGTGCTGCCCGCGGGCTCGGCCGTCCCCGTGGTGGACGGCGTTCCCGCCACCGACGACGCCTGGCTGAGCCCGGGGGCCGGCCTCGGCGGGCCGCACCCGCTCTTCGCGGTGTACTCGCTGGTGGTGGCCACGTTCCTGGGCACCATGGGGCTGCCGCACGTGGTGGTGCGCTTCTACACCAACGCCGACGGCCGGGCGGCGCGGCGGACGGTGCTCGTCGTCCTCGGCCTGCTCGGCGTGTTCTACCTGTTCCCGGTCGTGCTCGGGGTGCTCGGCCGCCTCGCCGTGCCGCAGCTGCTCGTCACCGGCACCACCGACGCCGTCGTGCTCCTGCTGCCCGCCGCGCTGACCGACGGCTGGGTGGCGCAGTCGCTGGCCGCGCTCGTCGCCGCGGGGGCCGTGGCCGCGTTCCTGTCCACCTCGTCGGGCCTGGTGGTGTCGGTGGCCGGGGTCCTGTCCACCGACGTGCTGCCCGGCCGGGTGCGGGACTTCCGGGTGGCCGCGCTGCTCGCCGGGCTGGTGCCCGTCGGGCTGACCCTGGCCGTGGCCTCGCTCGACGTCTCCCAGACCGTGGGCCTGGCGTTCGCCGTGGCGGCGTCGACGTTCTGCCCGCTGCTGGTGCTGGGCATCTGGTGGCGCGGGCTCACCGCGGTGGGCGCGGCGGCGGGGTTGCTGGTCGGCGGTGTGCTGTCGGTGGGGGCCAGCACGCTGACCGTGCTCGGGGTGTCGCGCGGCGGGTGGTTCGACGCCGTCACCGGCCAGCCGGCCGCGCTGAGCGTGCCCGCGGCCTTCGCGACGATGGTGCTGGTCAGCCTGCTGACCCGCGCCCGGGTGCCCGCCGACGTCGGCCGCACGCTGCTGCTCCTGCACGCCCCGGAGCGGCTCGGCATGGGGACTGACCGCGACGTCACCCGCTGGGGCTAGCGCGACAGCAGCTCGCGGACCAGCTGCAGGGCCAGGGTCACCGAGCGCTGCCGGACGTCGTAGCGGTTGCCGGGGATGACCGGCGCGCGGCTGATCCGGCCGTCGGGCCCGGCCACGCACAGGTGCACCAGGCCGACGGGCTTGTCCGCGGTGCCGCCACCCGGCCCGGCGATGCCGGTGATGCCGACGCCCACGTCTGCGCCGTGCACGCTCCGGGTGCCCTCGGCCAGCGCCACGGCGACCTCGGCGCTCACGGCCCCGTGCTCGGCGATCATCTCCGTCGGCACGCCCAGCACCGCGTGCTTGGCGTCGTTGGAGTAGACGACGGCCCCGCCGCGCACCCAGGCCGAGGACCCGGCGCGCTCGGTGAGCCGGCCGGCGAGCAGCCCCGCGGTGCAGGACTCCCCGGTGGCGATGGTGAGCCCGCGGGAGGAGAGCAGCTCGGCCACCTGGTCGTCCACCGTGGCCCCGTCCCGGGAGAACAGGGTGTCGGCGAACTCGTCGGCCACCGCGTCGACGAACGCGTCGTAGCGCCCGGCGGCGTCGGTGCCGTAGCGGGTGACCACCTCGAGCTCGCCGTCGCGCAGGCAGGTGGTGATCTCGAGGCCGTCGAGGGTGCCCTCGAGGCGGCGCAGGGTCGCGGCGATCTCCGACTCCGGGGTGCCCCACAGCCGCAGCGTGGACTGGCGCAGCTCCGCCCGGTCGGCCAGCGCGGCGGTGACCAGGGCCGACTCGACGGCGGCCGGCCACATGCCCTGCAGCTCCGACGGCGGACCGGGCAGCACCAGCACCGGGGGGTGCGTGCCGCCGTCGCGGTCGGGGACGACGAGGCCGGGCGCGGTGCCGACGGGCTCGAGCACCTCGGCGCCGTCGGGGACCAGCGCCTGCTTGCGGGTGCCCGCGGAGGTGGCGTCGGCGTCCATCCGCCAGCCGCGGCGGGCGGCCAGCCGGGCGATGATCGCGGCGATCCGGTCGGCCAGGGCCTCGTCGACGGTGGAATCCCGGCCCTGCCAGGCCCCCACCTCGGCGGCGGTGAGGTCGTCGGCGGTGGGCCCGAGCCCGCCCGAGGTGATGACCAGGTCGACCCCGGTGGCGGCGAGGAAGTCCAGCGCCGCGGTGAGGTCGGCCGGGCGGTCCCCGACGACGACGGTGTGGCTGACGTCGACGCCGATGCGCCGCAGCTGCTCGGCCAGCCACGGCCCGTTGCGGTCGGCGACGCGACCGGTGAGCACCTCGGTGCCCGTGACGACGATCCCCGCGCGTGCACTCACCGCTCAGACCCTAGGCGCGCGGGCGGCGTCCCGCGGGTTCCACGATGCGGACGCCTCGTTCCACGTCGGTGATCAGCTCAGGCACACTGGTGTGGTCCCGGTCACCCCGGGGCGACCACCACCGCAGGAGGAAGCACATGGCTGGCAACAGAGGCGTCGCCTACATCGGTCCCGGCAAGGTCGAGGTGCAGAGCATCGACTACCCGAAGCTCGAGCTGCAGGACGGCCCGGGCGTGAACCCGGCCAACGTCGGCCGCAAGCTCGAGCACGGCGTCATCCTCAAGGTCGTCACCACCAACATCTGCGGCTCCGACCAGCACATGGTCCGCGGCCGCACCACCGCCCCGGAGAACCTGGTGCTCGGCCACGAGATCCTCGGCGAGGTGGCCGAGGTCGGCCGCGACGTCGAGTTCATCAAGCAGGGCGACCTGTGCTCGGTGCCCTTCAACATCGCCTGCGGCCGCTGCCGCAACTGCAAGGAGGGCAAGACCGGCATCTGCCTCAACGTCAACCCCGCCCGGCCCGGCGCGGCCTACGGCTACGTCGACATGGGCGGCTGGGTCGGTGGGCAGGCCGAGTACGTCACCGTGCCCTACGCGGACTGGAACCTGCTGCGGTTCCCCGACCGCGACCAGGCGATGGAGAAGGTCCTCGACCTGACGATGCTCTCCGACATCTTCCCCACGGGCTTCCACGGTGCCGTCACCGCGGGCGTCAAGCCGGGGTCGACCGTGTACATCGCGGGGGCCGGACCCGTCGGGCTCGCCGCTGCGGTGGGCGCCCAGCTGCTCGGCGCGGCCGTGGTCATCGTGGCGGACATGAACGCCGACCGGCTCGCGCAGGCCCGCACCTTCGGCTGCGAGACCGTCGACGTCGGCCAGGGCGACCCGCAGGACCAGATCGAGCAGATCCTGGGCGTGCCCGAGGTCGACGCCGCCGTGGACGCGGTCGGGTTCGAGGCCAAGGGCCACGGGCAGAACGCGTCCGAGGCGCCGGCCACGGTGCTGAACTCGCTCATGGACGTGACGGCCGCGGGCGGGGCCATCGGCATCCCCGGGCTCTACGTCACCGGCGACCCGGGCGGCATCGACGAGGCCGCGCAGAAGGGGGCGCTCTCGCTCTCCCTGGGCACCGGCTGGGCCAAGTCGATCTCGTTCACCACCGGGCAGTGCCCCGTCATGCGCTACAACCACGGCCTGATGCAGGCGATCCTGCACGACAAGGTGCAGATCGCGAAGGCCGTCAACGCGACGACGATCTCGCTGGACCAGGCCCCGCAGGGCTACGCCGACTTCGACTCCGGCGCGGCCCAGAAGTTCGTCATCGACCCGCACGGCATGGTCGCCTGACCAGGTCCTCGCGTCCCGCCCACGTCCCGCCGTCCCGGTGCTCCGGGGTCGGCGCGACGTGGGCGGTTCGCGTCCCGGGGACGTGTGAGCCACGCCACTCGTCGTGGACCGGCGACCGCTGGGCGCAGCCGCACGCCGCCCGGCGCCCACCGGCGCGGCCGACCTGCCGCACGTGACCCCGGTCTCCCTAGGTTCAGCGCCGTCACCCCAGCGGGCACCCCCGCGACAGCGCCGTCCCCGAGGAGCCACCCATGTCCACCGCCCACCAGGCCGGTCCCGCGTCCGGGGGAGCCCCCCCGACGCCGGCCGTGCCGAGCCGCGAGGCCTTCGTCGAGATGCAGGCCGACCCCGACTTCCAGGACCTGCGCCGCCGGCTGCGCCGTTTCGTCTTCCCCATGACCGGGGTCTTCCTGGCCTGGTACCTGCTCTACGTGCTGCTCGCGGACTACGCGCCGGGCTTCATGGGCACCCGCATCGCCGGCAGCAACATCACCGTCGGGCTCGTCTTCGGCCTGCTGCAGTTCGTCTCCACGTTCGTCATCGCCGGGCTCTACGTCCGGTTCGCCAACCGTGACTTCGACCCGCGCGCCGAGGCGCTGCGGCTGCGGCTCACCGACGACGCCGACGCGGCCCGGGGCGGTGCGCGATGACCACCACCACCCTCGCCGCCACCCAGATCGGCAACGCCGGCGTGAACATCGGCATCTTCGTCGGCTTCGTCGTCATCACCCTGGTGATCGTGTTCCGGGCCAGCGGCTCGACGAAGACCGCCGGCGACTACTACACCGCGGGCGGCGGCTTCACCGGCCAGCAGAACGGCATCGCCATCTCGGGCGACTACCTCTCCGCGGCCAGCTTCCTCGGCATCACCGGGGCCATCGCGGTGTACGGCTACGACGGGTTCCTCTACTCCATCGGCTTCCTCGTGGCCTGGCTCGTGGCCCTGCTGCTCGTCGCCGAGCTGCTGCGCAACACCGGCCGCTTCACCATGGCCGACGTGCTGAGCTTCCGGCTCAAGCAGGGCCCGGTCCGCACCGCCGCCGCCACGGCCACCCTCGCGGTGTCGCTGTTCTACCTGCTGGCCCAGATGGCCGGCGCCGGCGGTCTCGTCGCGCTGCTGCTCAACATCGAGGGCAAGACCGGCCAGGCGGTCGTCATCGCCGTGGTGGGCGTCGTCATGATCGTCTACGTCCTCGTCGGCGGGATGAAGGGCACCACCTGGGTCCAGATCATCAAGGCGGTGCTGCTGATCGCGGGTGCCGCGGTGATGACGGGGTGGGTGCTGACGAAGTACGGCTTCAACCTCTCGGGCCTGCTGGGCTCGGCGCAGGAGAAGGCGGACGCGGCGAAGAAGCCGCTCGACGTGCTCTCCCCCGGGGCGCAGTACGGCAAGAACGGCACCTCGAAGCTGAACTTCCTGTCCCTGGGCCTGGCCCTGGTGCTCGGCACCGCCGGCCTGCCGCACGTGCTGATGCGCTTCTACACGGTGCCCACGGCCAAGGCGGCCCGGAAGTCGGTCACCTGGGCGATCGGCCTGATCGGGCTGTTCTACCTGTTCACGCTGGTGCTGGGCTACGGCGCCGCGGCGCTGCTGGGCCCGGACCGCATCCTCGCCGCCCCCGGCGGGGTGAACTCGGCCGCGCCGCTGCTGGCGTTCGAGCTGGGCGGCACCATCCTGCTCGGCCTCATCGCGGCGGTCGCGTTCGCGACGATCCTCGCGGTGGTCGCCGGCCTGACGATCACCGCCTCGGCGTCGTTCGCGCACGACATCTACGCCAGCGTCATCAAGAAGGGCCACGTCGACGAGCGCGAGCAGGTGCGGGTCTCCCGCATCACGGCGGTGGTCATCGGCGTGCTGGCGATCGTGCTGGGCATCCTGGCCAACGGGCAGAACGTGGCCTTCCTGGTCGCCCTGGCCTTCGCCATCGCGGCCTCGGCCAACCTGCCGACGATCCTGTACTCGCTGTTCTGGAAGGGCTTCACCACCCGGGGCGCGCTGTGGAGCATCTACGGCGGGCTGGGCATCACCCTGCTGCTCATCGTCTTCTCCCCGGCCGTGTCCGGCGAGACGACGTCGATGATCAAGTCGATGGACTTCGCGTACTTCCCGCTGTCCAACCCGGGCATCATCTCGATCCCGGCGGGCTTCCTGCTCGGCTGGATCGGGTCGAAGACCAGCTCGGCCAAGGAGGACCCGGCGAAGGCCGCGGAGATGGAGGTCCGCTCCCTGACCGGGGTGGGCGTCGAGAAGGCCGTCGCGCACTAGGCCCCGCACCGCAGCAGACGACCCCGCCGGGCACGCCCGGCGGGGTCGTCGCGGCTCTACCCCCCGAAGAGCGGCAGCGCGGGCTGGCAGACGACGCGCTGGGCGGTGGTCGGGTCGAGCGCGTTGCGCACCAGCCGCTGCGCGTTCGGGTCGTAGGAGATGCCGAGGTGGTCGACGGTGTCGCCCGGGCAGACGGCCTGCAGCGTGGTGTTGGTGACGCCGGGGCTGCGCAGGAACGCGTTGGTGTACGGCATGACGACGTCGTCGTACACGGTCTGGATGACGGTGTAGCGGACCCCCGCCACGGTGTCCCCGCCGGAGTTCAGGTCGCGCAGGAACGCGGAGCCCTGCCGCTGCTGCACGCAGGCCTGGCAGCCGATGCCGGCCACCGCCTCGCCCCCCGGGAGGGCGGCGATCGCCGGGAGCACGCCGTAGAAGACGGTGCCGTAGTTCGACGGTGACAGCGCGACCAGGGAGGAGACCTTGCTCGCCCCGCCCAGGTACTTCAGGTAGTAGCGCGGCATCATCCCGCCCTGCGAGTGCCCGACGATGTCGACCGTCGCCGCCCCGGTCGCCGCGAGCACCGAGTCGACGAACGACGACAGCTGGCCCGCGCTGGCCCCGATGTCCATCGTGCCCTGGTACGGGCTGCCCGGGACGCCGCCGTAGTTCAGCGCGAACACGCAGTACCCGTCCGCCTTGAGCTGCGGGGAGAGCTCGGCCCAGTTGTCGTACTGGTTCTCCACGGTGCCGTGCACCAGGACCACCGGGCGGGGGTGCGCCGCGGTGGGAACGCACGAGTAGTCGTTGGCGCCGGGGGGCGAGGCCACCGGGACCGCGTTGGAGTACAGCAGCGCCGGTGGGAACGTGGCCTGCGGCGGGCCGGCCGGCGGGCTCGACGCCGCCGCGCTCGCCGTGCCCGTGCCGGCCAGCAGCAGCGCTGCCGCCGCTGCCGCGACGGCTGCGCTCAGCCGTGCCGTGATCCTGCCCCGTGGTGCCATCGCGCTCGTCCCCTCCTGGGCCCCGCCCTGGTGACGGGGATCACAGGCACGCTAGCCCGCGGTGCACCGGTGTGCACCGGGTTCAGGCGCGGGGGGCGGCGGGCGGTCGCCAGGTGGTGCGGGGCGAGTCGGTGCGGGCCACGACGGGGGGCAGGTCGGCGTCGACCGGACGGGTGGGGGCAGGATCGGTCGGGGTGGGCTCGCGGCGGGCGGAGATCGTCACGCGCACAGCCTGACGACCGCCCGCGCGGCGCACCACCCGGGGTGGGGGTGACCACCCGGTGCACTCACCCGTTCGTGACCGGGGTCCGTGCGAGCATGGTGGGGTGACGAACCCCGCCGGCAACGCCGTCCCCACCACCACGGTCGCGGAGCTGCCCGACCCGCTGCCCGCCGACGCCACGCTGCTCGACGTCCGCGAGGACGGCGAGTGGGCGGCGGGCCACGCGCCCGGCGCGCTGCACGTGCCGCTCGGCGACTTGCCCGCCCGGGTCGGGGAGATCCCCCAGGACGGCCCGCTCTACGTGGTCTGCCACTCCGGAGGCCGCTCGGCGCGCGCCACCGCCTGGCTGACGCAGCACGGCGTCGAGGCCACCAACGTCGACGGCGGCATGAGCGCGTGGGCGGCGCAGGGCCGTCCGCTGGAGGCCGACGGCGGCGCCACCCCGTCGGTCGGCTGAGGCCCGGCGAGCAGGTCCCGCCCGTGCACCCCGGTCCCGCACCCAGCCCTGCCGGGCCCCCGGCGCCGGTGCAGCAGTGCCACCGCTGCGGTCTGCGGGTGCCCGTCGCGGGGGCGCCGCTCACCTGGTGCCCGCGGTGCGCCGGGGTGATGTCCACGCCCGGCCGCCCTCCCGCCCGCGTGCGGTGGGTGGCCTCGCCCCCGCCCACCGCAGCCCCGGCCCGGCCGCGCGCCGTCACCCCGGGGCCGACGCCCCGCTACTGGGTGGTGCCGCGCTGGGGGCTGCGCGACGAGGTCCCGGGGCACCCCCTGACCCGGGCGGAGGCGGAGGGTCCGACCGACCTCGAGCGCGCCGTCGGCACCGCCCAGGTGCTGCAGGTGCTGCTGGGGACCCTGGTCCTGACCGCCGCCGCGGGCGCCGTGGCCGAGGTCGTCCGGTACGGGGTCGCGCTGCGGGGGCGCACCGAGCTGCTCCCGGCCGGGCTGGTCGCCACCTCCGACGCCGCCGTCGTCACCACCGGGCTGCTGGCGCCGGTGTTCGCGCTGGCCGCCGCGGTCGTGGCCGCGCGCTGGCTCGTCCGGGCCCGACGCCTCGCCGCCCGCGCGCGGGGCCGGCGCGACACCCGTCGCGGCGCGGCCGTCGTCCTCGCCGTGCTGGTGCCGGTGGTCGACCTCGTCCTCGCCCCGGCCCGGCTCGCCGAGCTGGAGCAGTGGCTCGACCGGGGCGCCGACCTCGACGAGCGGCCGCGGCCCTCACGGCTGCTGCTCGGCTGGTGGGCGGCGTGGGTCGGCAGCCAGGTGCTCGTCGCCGTGGCGCTGGCCGTGCGGGTGTGGGGCGACTCGGTGCAGGCGCAGGCCGACTCGATCGTGGTGGCCGCGTGGTCGGACGCCGTCGCCGCCACGTGCGCCGCGCTCACCCTGCTGCTGCTGCGCCGGTGGACCGCCGCCCTGCAGGGCACCGTCCCCGGCCGCCGGGACCCGCGCCGCTGGGTCGCCTCGGTCCCGACGCGGCCGGCCCCGGCGTCGGGCCGCGCGCCGGACCGCCCGGAGCACCCGGCCGACCAGCCGGCCGGTGACGACGGGCTGGCCCTGGTCACCGCCCGCGGGCGAGCGTGACGCCCGGTCCCGGGTCGGCCGCGCCCGGGCCGCGGACCGCCGCGCCCGCCGTCGTCGCCCACCGGGGTGCGTCCGCCGAGCTGGCCGAGCACACCCTGCGCGCCTACGAGCAGGCCCTCCTCGACGGGGCGGACGCGGTGGAGTGCGACGTGCGGCTGACCCGCGACGGGCACCTGGTGTGCGTGCACGACCGCCGGGTCGATCGGACCTCCACCGGCCGTGGGGTGGTCAGCGCGATGACGCTGGAGGGCATGACCGAGCTGGACTACGGCAGCTGGCACGACCCGTGGCCCGCGTCGGCCGACGCGCTGCTCGAGGACAACGACCGGGTGGCGCTGCCCCCGCCCGACCCCGGTGAGGAGACGCCCGGACCGGCGGGCCTGCTCACGCTCACGGCGCTGCTCGAGCTGGTGGCCGACAGCAGCGCGACGCTGTTCGTCGAGACGAAGCACCCGGTGCGCTACGGCGGGCTGGTGGAGTCGAAGCTCGTCGCCGAGCTGCACCGCTTCGGGATGGCGGCGCCCCCGGAGACGGAGCGCTCCCGGGTGGTGGTGATGTCGTTCTCGGCGTCCGCGGTGTGGCGGGTGCGGCGGACCGCGCCGGCCGTGCCGACGGTGCTGCTGGGTCGCAGCGCCGCGGTGCTGTCCTCGGTGGCGGTGGGCGCGGTGGGGGCGACGACGGTCGGGCCGAGCATCTCGGTGCTGCGCGAGCGACCCGAGCTGGTGGCGCGGTTCCGCGAGCAGGGGGTGGGCACCTACACCTGGACGGTCGACGACCGGGCCGACGTGGAGCTGTGCCGGGAGCTCGGGGTCGAGTGGGTGGCGACGAACCACCCGCGCACCGTGCGGGGCTGGCTGGACGGGACGTCCGGCGACGCCGGGTAGGTTCGCTGCTCGTGGCGAGGAAGAGCGGGCGCAAGGCAGGACCCAAGCCGGGCAACGACCGGGCGGAGCGCAAGGCGGCCGAGCAGGCCGAGCGGGCGAGCCGGGACGGGGCGGCGCGGCCGTTCGCCGGGCTGGCCGCCGAGTGCGACCTGGTGGCGCTGCGTGAGTTCGTGCCCGCGGCCACCGCACCCCTGGCCGTGACCGGGTCGGACCGCGACGTCCGCGTGGCGACGGTGCTGCCGGGGGCCGCGGCCGCGCTGGCCCGCACCGAGGACGGGGCCGACCGCGGCCTGGTCGCCGTGCAGACGACCACGACGACCGGGGACCTCGGTGACGACCTCGCCCGCGCCCTGGCCTGGGCCGTCGCCGCCGAGCCCGGCACCTCGCTGGAGACCGTGCTCGACGCCCCCGGTGCGCCGACGCTGGCAGAGCTGGTCGACCCGGCGGCGCCGCTCGACATCACGGTGCACGACGACTTCGCGTGGTGGTTCGCCGACGAGGCCCCGGCCCCCGAGGTGGCGGCCGCGCTCGAGCAGGCCAACGCCGCGATCATGCCGACCGCGCGCCTCGAGGGTGACGGGCTGACCGCGGCGTGGTGGGTCGACGCCGGGGAGCGCGCCCACCTGCGCTGGGTGCGGCCCGAGGACGAGGACGACGTCATGGCCGCGCTGGCCCGCGTCCACGCCGCCGGGGCGCTGACCCTGGGGGAGGGCTCGCGCTACGCCGGCTCCTTCCGCGCGCACGGCCTGCTGGTCCCGGTCTTCGACCTCGACCGGGAGTCCCACGCCCAGGAGTGGGTGGGCGGCACCCAGGCCTTGGGCCGCGCGCTGGACGAGGCGCTGGCCGAGTCCGGGCCGCTGACCCCGGCGCAGCGCCGCTCCCGCGACGGGCTGCGCACCCGTCAGGTCACCATCCGCTAGGTCAGGGGGCGCTCGTGGTCCGGTCGAGGTGGGCGCTGGCGTTCGCTCTGGTCGCGGTGGTGGCGCTGGCCGGCTGCGGTGGGCCGTCGGCCGGTGGTTCGGGCGCGGCGGCCTCGAGCTCGGCGTCCCCCGGCTCAGCGGCCCCCAGCTCGACGCCCGCCGGGGCGTTCCCGTCACCGCAGGACTACCAACGCAGCCTCGGGGCCGGGCTCGACGTCGACTGGTCCAAGACGTCGTCCGGGTTGCGGCAGTTCAGCGAGCAGACGGTGCGCGACCTCGCGGCGCGCGGCATGACGACCGCGCGCATCCGGGTGGTGGACGACGTCACCCCGCAGCTGCTCACCCAGCTCGACCAGCAGGTGCGGGCGTGCGAGGACGCGGGGGTGGTCCCCGTGATCGCCTACCAGGCCGACGCGTTCAAGAAGGACCCGTCGCCCGCCCGGCTGCAGGCGGCCGTCGCCTGGTGGCAGGCCGTCGCGGCCCACTTCGGCAGCACCGCACCCACCCTGTCCTTCGACCTCATCATCGAGGTGACCGACGCGCTGAGCTCCCAGCCCGACACCCTGAACGCGTTCTACGAGCAGGCCGTCTCCGCCATCCGGGCGGACGACCCCCAGCGGAACCTGTTCATCTCCCCGACGGTGCGGTCGGACCCCGACAACTTCGGTCAGCTCGTCGTCCCCAGCCGGGCCGACGGTCATCTGCTGGCGGAGTGGCACTTCTACGCCGCGGGCCCCGACCCCAGCGGCGGACCCAAGGGGTGGACGACCGGCACCCCGGCCGAGAAGCAGGCGATCACCGACAAGATCGCCGCCGCCACCACCTGGTCGAGCGCGACCGGCATCCCGACGTGGGTTGGGGCCTGGATGCCGAGCAACTACAACGACGGCAACTCGTACACCCCGGACCAGCAGGTGCAGTTCGCGACGTTCCTGGCCTGCTCGCTGCAGTCCGCGGCGATCCCCTACGCGGTGAACCAGCAGGACAAGTTCTACGACGGCACGACGCACACGCTCGACCCGGAGCTGGCCCCGGTGCTCGACGCCGCCCTGCGCCCGACCTGCTCCTGACCGACCACGCCCGCCGTCAGGTGTGGGCGAGCAGGATCTCGGCGAGGTGCTGCTCGACCTGGCTGGGTCGGATGATGTCGACGGTGATCGGGCCGGCCGGCGCGGGCTGGTCGGTCTGGGGGTTGCGGGCTGGGGTGGGGGGTGCGGGGGCCCGGGACCGGTAGCGGTGCCCGGTGGGGGTGGTGGTGAGCACGGTGTGCCGGTCGGCGGGGATCGTGCGGGCGGTCCATCCGGGGGTCTGCTTGGTGTGGTTGCACGCCTCGCACAGGCCCTGGGTGTTGGCTGCGGTGGTGGGTCCGCCGCGGGCGGCGTCGTGGACGTGGTCGTCGTGGCGGGCGGGGGCGTCGCAGTAGGGGGTGCGGCACAGGCCCTGGTCGCGGATGCGGAGCAGGGCGGCCAGCCCGGTGGGGGTGAACCGGGACCGGCTGGTCAGGGCCACCAGCTGCCCGGTGGGGTCGGCGTACACCCGCCGCCACCACGTCGCACCCGTGCCCGTGCTGGTGTCGGCGTCGAGGGAGTCGGCGATCATCTCCCGCGCCACCTGGGCGGGTACCGGCCCGTGCCCGGGGATCACCGCCGGGTCGTGCCCGGACCCCAGCAAGGCGGTGTCGGAGATGACGACCTCGACGGTGACCGGGACCTGCGCGGCCCGGGACTGCCCGGTGATCCGCTCCACCAGCAGGTCGGCCATCACCTGCCCCCGCGACCGGTCCCCCGCACCAGCCACCCCGACGGTGGTGCGGGTGGTGTCGGCGTCCCGGGACAGCGCCGCGTAGGCGGCGACACCTTGGGCGACGGGGAGCAGGGCGGTCAGGTAGGTCATGGTGTCCGGGGCCGGGCGCAGCGAGACGTGCCGCTCCGAGGCGGCCTTGCGGGCCCGGCGGGTCACCGCCGCCGGGTCCTCGGCGCACACCCGGCGGCGCACCTCGGCCACCAGGCGGGCCGTCCCCACCCCGTCGAGCAGCTCGGGGTCACCGCACACCGCGGCGTCCACCACCGCCCGCCCCGCCCGGTCCAGGCAGCCCGTCTCCCGGGCCACCAGCATCGCGGCGTGCTCGCTGAGCCGGCCCTCCCGCAACGCCCGCCGGGTCGCCGGCAGGTCCGCGTGCAGGTCCCGGGCCAGGCCGAGGAGCATCTGGCCGCGGTGCGGGGACTCCCGCCGCGCCAGCCCCACCTGCGACCCCACCCCGCGGCCCCGCCGGGCCGCGGGCACCCCCGCGGTGGCCTCCCGGGACCGGGTCGAGACGTCCAGGGCCACCGCCAGGTCGGCCTGCGCTGCGCACACCGCCGACTTCACCGCCTCCAGCTCGGCGAGCAGGTCCACCCGGGCCGCGTCGTCCACCACGTCCGCGCCGGTCGGCAGGGCCCCGGACAGCAGCAGGTCACGCCACCGGCGCACCTCACCCCGCTCCAGGACCCGACCCACCCCACCAGACTATCGAACACATGTTCGAACGGCAAGGTCCGGGGCCGCTGGACCTGCGTCGGCTAGTAGCGGGCGCGGCCGGGGAGGACCTGGAACTTCCTCCACACCTCGACCATCTCGTCGCGCAGCAGCGGGTAGAGCGGCACGGAGCGCTCGGCGTAGGGCAGCGTCAGCGCGTGGTCGATGGCGTCGTCGTCGAAGTCGCCGTACTCGCGGGCGTCGGCGTAGGTCGAGGCGTAGTAGATGTGGTCGATCCGGGCCCAGCACGCCGCGGCGTAGCACATGGGGCAGCACTCGCCCGTGGTGTACATGACCGCGCCGGTCAGGTCGTGGGTGCCGAGGGTGCGGCAGGCGTCGCGGATCGCGGACACCTCGCCGTGCCACGTGGGGTCGCGCTCGGCGATCACCCGGTTGACGCCCTCGCCGACGACCTCGCCGTCCTGCACGACCACCGCGGAGAACGGGCCCCCGGCCAGCTCGACCAGCGCCGTCCCGGAGGCGAGGTCGATGGCCCGCCGCATGTGGGTCTCGTGCTGGGTCACGGGGTCAGCCCGTCGTGATGAGGTCCGGCGGCACCTGGCGGTCCTCGGCGAGCGCGCCGAAGAACTGCGAGGCCTTGGCCTGGTCCCACAGCAGCGCGTTGCCGGCGTCGGTGTCCTCGAACCCGCCGACCGGCACGGTGGTGGTGACGAGGTCGCCCCGCACGGCCCAGGCCAGCCCGGCCAGGTTCCAGATGTGGTCGCCGGAGTCGACGGTCAGCGACCCGGTGGCGCTGGTGGCCAGCGGCAGGATGCGGAACGGGTTGAGCAGCGTCGACGGGCTCGTCGCCTTGTCCAGCAGCGCGGTGAGGAACTTGCGCTGGTTCTGCACGCGGGTGAGGTCGGCGTTGGCGAACGTGTACCGGGTGCGGACGAAGCCCAGCGCCTGCGGGCCGGTCAGGTCCTGGCAGCCGGGCTGCAGGTTGATGCCGGCCAGCGGGTCGTCGATGGCCTGGTCGAGGCAGAGGTTGACCCCGCCCACTGCGTCGACGATGCCCGCGAAGCCGCCGAAGCCGACCTCGGCGTAGTGGTCGAGGTGCAGGCCGGTGGCCTCCTCGACCGTCTGGACCAGCAGCGTCGGCCCGCCCAGGGTGAACGCGGCGTTGACCTTGTCCTCGCCGTAGCCGGGGATGGGCAGGTAGGAGTCGCGCGGGATGGACACCAGCGTCGACGCCCCGCCCCCGGCGGGCACGTGCAGCACCATGATCGTGTCGGTGCGCTGCCCGCCGGCGTCCTGCGCGGAGCCGGTCGACAGGTCCGCCTGCTGCTGGGCGTCGAGGCCCTCGCGGCTGTCCGAGCCCACCAGCAGCCAGTTGGTGCCCGGGGTGTCGGCGACGCGGCCGGGGTAGTCGCCCAGCGCGTCGGTGCGGCCCAGCGTGCTGTCCAGGTACGCGACGAACCCACCGAGCAGCAGGACGAGCACCAGCAGCACGATGCCGATGCGCCGGCCCCACCGGGGACGCCGGCGCCGCGGCCGGGTGCCGCTGCCGCGCCGGGGAGGCTCGCCGTCGCGGTAGGGCTGCGGGGTCTGCCGCGGGGCGTACTGCGTGCGGTCCTGGCCGTCGCGGTCCCAGGTCTGCGTCGGGGGCGACTGACGGGGCCCGTCGGCCCAGCCCCGCCCGCCCGCCGGCCGCTGCTCCGCGGGCCGCGGCGGCGGGGGGGCACCGCGGCCCTGGTCACCGGCCTGCGACCACGCCCGGTTGCGGGGCGCGCCGCCCTGGGTCCACCCGTCCACGGAACCGACCATACGGCCCGCCCGGTGCCGCGGCGGTGAGCCACGGCACCGGGGTCGACCTCAGGCGCGGGCCGCGGCCATCGTCGGGTAGTCGGTGTAGCCCTCGGCGCCGCCGCCGTAGAAGGTGTCGCCGTCGGGGGTGTTCAGCTCGGCCCCGGCGACCCAGCGGTCGACGAGGTCGGGGTTGGCCAGGAACGGCCGCCCCACGGTCACCGCGTCGGCGGTCCCGTCGGCGACGAGGCGTGCGACGGAGTCGCGGTCGGACTCGAGGCCGAAGCCGGTGTTGAGCACGAACGGTCCGGACCACCGCTCCCGCAGCGACGGCAGCAGCGCGTCGGTGGGCTCGAGGAGCACGTGCAGGTAGGCCAGGCCGAGGCCGTCGAGCTGGTCGAGCAGCGCCGAGTAGGTGGCGGCGTAGTCCTGCTCCGTCATGGCCCCGGCGCCGTGCCCGGGGGAGATGCGGATGCCGACGCGGCCCGCGCCGATGGCCTCGGCGACGGCCTGGGTGACCTCGACGACGAAGCGCGCCCGGTTCTCCGGGGTGCCGCCGTAGGAGTCGGTGCGGTGGTTCTCCCCGTCGGAGAGGAACTCGTGCAGCAGGTATCCGTTGGCGGCGTGCACCTCGACCCCGTCGAGGCCCGCGGCCACCGCGCGCCGGGCGGCGTCGACGAACTCGGCGACGACCCCGGGCAGCTCGTCGGTCTCCAGCGCCCGCGGCACGGGGATGTCCTTCATCCCGTCCTTGGTGAACATCTGCTGGCCCTGCGGCGCGATCGCCGACGGGGCGACGGACCCGACGCCGGAGTTGTCCGGGTGCGACATGCGGCCGGCGTGCATGAGCTGGACGACGATGCGGCCGCCCTCGGCGTGCACCGCGTCGGCGATGCGGGCCCACCCGGCCTGCTGGGCGTCGGTGTGGATCCCGGGGGTGTTGGTGTAGCCCTTGCCCACCTGGGACGGCTGGGTGCCCTCGGCGATGATCAGCCCGGCCTGGGCGCGCTGCCGGTAGTACTCGACCTGCAGGTCGGTGGGCACGCCGTCGTCCTGGGCGCGGCTGCGGGTCAGCGGGGCCATGAGGACGCGGTTGGCGGCGGGGATGTCGCCGAGGGTGATCGGCTGCAGCAGGGGCGAGTCGGGGGCGAGCTCGGGCACGACGGGTCCTCCGGGTGGCTCGGGTGGAGCAGTGGGTTGCACCGCCCAGAACCCCGCCGGCGTGGTCGTCGATGCCCCCGGTGGCCGGGCTCACACCTCGGCACCGGCACGGCACCGGCCCCGGGTCAGCCCAGGGGGTCGCGCAGCACCGGGCAGGACATGCAGCGCGGCCCGCCCCGGCCCGAGCCCAGCTCGGAGCCCGCGATGCGCAGCACCTCGATGCCCTGGTCCTCCAGCCGGGTGTTGGTCTCGACGTTGCGCTCGTAGGCCACGACGACCCCGGGGGCCACGGCCAGGGTGTTGTTGCCGTCGTCCCACTGCTCGCGCTCGGCCGTCACCGGGTCGAGCCCCGTGTCGATGCGGCGCAGCTTCTCGATGCCCATGGCGGCCGCGGCCGCGACGAGGAACGGCTCGGGCCCGGTGACGTGCACCGCGTCCCCGGCCGGGGTCATCGTGAACGCGGCCAGCGAGTCCTGGATGGCCGGGTACATGACCACGGCGTCGCGGTCGACCATCGTGCACACGGTGTCGAGGTGCATCGACGCGCGCGACTGCGCGATCGGCACCGCCAGCACGGTGTGGGCCAGGCCGTCGGCGAAGGCGCTGCGGGCCACGGCCTCCGCCCCGGCGGGCGTGGTCCGCTCCCCGACGCCCACGGCCAGCACGCCCGGGGCCAGCAGCAGCACGTCGCCGCCCTCGAGCGGGGCGGAGTGCGCGCCGTAGGCCCGGGCGGTGCCGCGGAAGCGGGGGTGGTGGGCGTAGACGAGGTGGGTCAGCGACGTCTCGCGGCGCCGTGCGGGCAGCGCCAGCGACGTCACCGCCACCCGGTCGCGCAGCCACACCGACGAGTCCCGGGTGAACAGCAGGTTCGGCAGCGGGTCGACGACGAAGTCCGAGCCGGAGTGCATCCGCCGCACCAGCGACACCCCGGCCGCACCGTCGCCGAACGGCAGCTCGTCGAACGTCATGCCCGCCATCAGCACGGCGGCCAGCTCGTCGGGCCCGGTCCCGCCCAGGTGCTCGGTCAGCGAGTCGGCCAGCCCCTCGCCGAGGCGGCGCGCGTCCACCGCGGCCGCGGCCCCCAGCCGCCGCGCCGCGGGGTCGGCCAGGGTCTCGCGCAGCAGGTCCGCCAGCAGCAGCACCTCCACCCCGCGGCCGCGCAGGGTCTCGGCGAACGCGTCGTGCTCCTCCTGGGCGCGGGCCAGCCACGGCACGCCGTCGAACAGCAGCCCGTCGTTGTTGCGCGGGGTGAGCCGGGCCAGCTCGGCCCCCGGGCGGTGCAGCACCACCGTGCGCAGCCGGCCGACCTCGCTGTCCACGTACGGGGCGGGCGGGTCGACGGGGTCCGTGCCGGGGGGAGTGCTCACCGCGCGAACCTAGCGGGTGGCCCTGCGCACGAGGGCGCCTGCGCGGGGCAGGATCGGGGCCGTGACCGCACCCGTCGTCCCCGCCCTCGCCCCGTCCGGCGCCCGCTGATGCGCGCCGTCGGCTACGCCCGCGCCGGGGACCTCGACGTCCTCGAGCTGCTCGACCTGCCCGAGCCCCACCCCGGCCCCGGCGAGGTCCGGGTGCGGGTGGCGCTGTCCGGGGTCAACCCCACGGACTGGAAGTCGCGCAGCACCTCCCCGCACACGGCCATCCCCGAGGGCGCGCACCAGGTGCCGCACCACGACGGCGCCGGGACGGTCGACGAGGTCGGCGAGGGCGTCGACCCGGGCCGCGTCGGGCAGCGGGTCTGGGTGTGGCTGGCCGCCTACCAGCGACTCACCGGCACGGCCCAGGAGCTCGCCCTGGTGCCCGCCGAGCTCGCGGTCCCGCTGCCCGACGCGGCGTCCTTCGAGCTCGGCGCGGACCTCGGCGTCCCGTTCCTCACCGCGGCCCGCTGCCTCACCGTCGCCGAGGGCGGGCCCAGCCGGCTCGCCGCCGGCGCGCTGGCCGGGCGCACCGTGCTGGTCGCCGGGGGCGCCGGGGCCGTGGGCAACGCGGCCATCCAGCTCGCGGTGTGGGCCGGGGCGCAGGTCGTCACCACCGTCAGCGGCCCGGCCAAGGGGGAGCTGGCCCGGGCGGCGGGGGCGCACCACGTCGTCGACTACACGGCGACCGACGTCGCCGCGGCGGTCCGCGGGCTCGCCCCCGACGGCGTGCACACCGTCGTCGAGGTCGCCCCGGCGCAGAACGCCGCGATCGACGCGGCCGTGCTGGCCCCGGACGGCGTCGTCGCGATCTACGCCAACAACGGCGGGGACTCCCAGGGCTGGGGGGTGCGGCCGCTGATGACCGTCAACGCCCGGCTGCAGCACGTGCTGCTCTACACCGTGCCCGCGGCGGCCAAGGCCGAGGCGGTGGCCGGCGTGGTCGACGCCGTCGCCGCCGGCGCGCTGCGGGTGGGCGAGGAAGCGGGCCTGCCGCTGCACCGCTACCCCCTGGCGGAGACGGTCGCCGCGCAGCGCGCGGTGCAGGACGGGGCCGTCGGCAAGGTCCTGGTCGACCCGACGCGGTGACGGCGCCCCGTGACCGCGCCGTGACCGGAGGGGGGTGGTGGTGGACGGGACGGGGGTCGATCCGTAACCTTCTCGAGACCTGGCGGAGGTCAGTCGTCCCGAACGGGGTGACGCCGCCGGGTACCGCCGAGTCGGCCCCGTCGGGGGTGCCGAGCCGGGAACCCAGGTGTCGTTGGGGTGAATCGACCGCTGCCCGCGTGCGGGCCGTGGTGGTAGGGCCGATCTTCCCGGCCCGAACCCGTCAGCTAACCCGGTAGGCGGAGTTCGAGGAAGAAGGAGAACACCCCTCACCGTGGCGCCACCCTCACCCGCGCGCGTCCTGCGCCGCTCCCTCGTCGCCGGCCTCGTGGCCGCCGGCGTCGCCCTCCTCCCGTCGGTCTCGCCCGTCGCGTCCGCCGACCCGGTGGTCCCGGCCACCGCCTCCGAGGCCGAGCAGCAGCTGGCCCAGATCAGCCACCAGGCCGAGGCGCTCAACGAGCAGGTCCTCGTGGCACAGGAGGACCTGACCGCCAAGCGTGCCGCCGAGCGCACCGCGCAGGACCAGGTGGGCGCCGCGCAGGCGTCCCTGGACCAGGCGCACGCCACCCAGGCCGAGTTCCAGGGCACCGTCGACAGCCTCGCCTCGGCCAGCTACCAGGGCGCCCGCGTCAGCTCGCTGTCCGCGCTGATGCTGAGCAAGTCGCCGCAGGAGCTGCTCGACCAGATGTCCGGCCTCGACGTGCTGGCCGCGGACACCAACGCCCGCGTCGCCGCGTACTCCGCCGCCGAGCAGCAGGCGACCCAGGCGCAGGCCGACGCGGCCGCCGCCGCCCGGGCCGCCAGCGACGCCGCCACGGCCGCGCAGGCGACCGAGGACCAGCTGGCGGCGAAGAAGGGCGACCTCGACGCCCAGGCCGGCCAGGTGCGCGCCAAGCTCGCCTCGCTGACCGCCGAGCAGCGCACCAGCTACCTCGGCACGCCGGTCCCCGCCGGCTTCTCCGCCCCCGCCGGCAGCCCCGCGGCCGCCACCGCGACGGCCGCCACCTCGGCCGCGCCCGCCTACACCGCCCCGGCGGGCACCGGCGTCGGTGCCGCCGCGCTGCAGTACGCGCTGAGCAAGGTCGGGAGCCCGTACTCCTACGGCGCCGCCGGCCCGGACAGCTTCGACTGCTCCGGCCTCGTCATGTGGGCCTACGCCCAGGCCGGGGTCAGCGTGCCCCGCACCTCCGGCGGCCAGGCCGGCGCCGGGAGCGCGGTCTCCCAGTCCGACCTGCAGCCCGGCGACATCGTGATCTTCTACGGCGGCGGTCACGTCGGCCTCTACGCCGGCAACGGCATGGTCGTCCACGCCCCCACCGAGGGTGACGTGGTCAAGGTCGCCCCGATGCAGTACATGGACTACTCCGGGGCCCGTCGCATCTGACGGCTCGCAGGACCCGCAGCACCGGACCCGTGACGAGGGCCGCACCCCCACCGGGGTGCGGCCCTCGTCGCGTCCGGCCTAGCGCCGCCCGAAGAAGCGCATGTGCTCGGTGACCGAGCCGCGGCGCAGTGCCTTCCGGTCGGTGAGGTAGCGCATCGTCACCGACCACGGCGCGGTCTCGCCCTGCACCGGGAACGAGCCGATCGAGCGCTGCACGTAGCCCGCGGCGAAGTCCAGCAGCGGCCGGGTGGGCACCGAGGCGTCGGCGACGGGGGCGCACGCCGCCCACCCGCCGGCGTCGAGGTGGTCGAGCAGCCGCACCACGTACTCGGCGACGAGGTCGACCTTGAGGGTCCACGACGCGTTGGTGTAGCCGAGGGCGAAGGCGAAGTTGGGCACCCCGGCGAGCATGAGCGACTTGTAGGCCACGGTCTCGGGCAGCGACACCGGCGAGCCGTCGACCACCAGCGTGATCCCGCCGAGGGCGAGCAGCTCGAGGCCGGTCGCGGTGACGACGACGTCGGCGGGCAGCTCCCGGCCCGAGCGCAGCCGCACCCCGGTGGGGGTGAACCGGTCGACGTGGTCGGTGACGACCTGCGCGCCGTCCTCGCGGATCGCGCGGAACAGGTCGCCGTCGGGCACGAAGCACAGCCGCTGGTCCCACGGGTCGTAGGTCGGGGTGAAGTGGGTGGCCACGTCGAAGCCCGGCGGCAGCGCGGCGGTGACCTGCTTGAGCAGCAGGCGTCGCACGGCCCGGGGCCAGCGGCGGCTCGCGCCGTAGAGGCCCTTCATCTGGGCGATGTTCTTCCAGCGCACCACGGTGGTGGCCGCCCGGGCGGGCAGCACCCGGCGCAGCAGCGCCCCGAGCGCGTCGTGGCGCGGCACGGCCAGGACGTAGGACGGGGAGCGCTGCAGCATCGTCACGCTGCGCGCCGTGGGGGCCAGGGCGGGGACGAGGGTGACGGCGGTGGCGCCGCTGCCGATGACGACGACGTCGCGGCCGGTGGTGTCGAGGTCCTCGGGCCACTGCTGCGGGTGCACCACGGTGCCGGCGAAGTCCTCGACCCCGGCGAAGTCCGGGGTGTACCCGGCGTCGTAGCGGTAGTACCCGCTCGCGGAGACCAGGAAGCGGCAGGTCAGCGTCTCGGTGGTGGCCGCGTCCGAGCCGGGCCCCGCTCCCGCGTCGGTGCGCTCGACGGTGAGCGTCCAGCGGGCGTCGGCCGACGACCACTCCGCCCGGGTGACCTTGCGGGAGAACCGGACGCGGTCGGTGATGCCCTGCTCGTCCGCGGTGCGGGCCACGTAGTCGCGGATGGCGGGGCCGTCGGCGATGGCGGAGGCCTCCGGCCACGGGCGGCGGCGGTAGCCGAGGGTCATCATGTCGGAGTCCGAGCGGATCCCGGGGTAGCGGAACAGGTCCCAGGTGCCGCCGAGCCGCTCGCGGGCCTCGAGGACGAGGTAGCTGCTCCCCGGCCGGGACGACTGCAGCTGGTCGGCGATGCCCACGCCGGAGAGCCCGGCCCCGACGACGACGACGTCGACGTGCTCGGGCGGGGTGTCGGCGGCGGCGGTGGGGGAGGCGCCGGCCTCGGTGGTGGTCACGTCGACGACGGTAGACAGCCACCCGGTCGATCGCACGTGATCGGTTGATCAGTGAACGTGTGTCGACTAGCGTCGCGCCATGGCCGACCTCACCTCGCTGCCCCGCCTCGCGCTGCGCTGGGCGTCCCTGCACGGCACCGTCCGGGTGCTCTCGGGACAAGCGGCGCGCGCGGGGGACCCGCAAGCCATGCTCATCGCCGACCCGGCCACCCGGGCGGACCCGCTGGGCACCTACACCCGCATCCGCGAGCAGGGGGCCCTGGTGCGGACCCGCGTCGGCCGCATCACCGTCGACCACGCGGTCGCCTTCGCCCTGCTGCGCTCCGACGACCTCGCCGTCACCTCCGTGGGCGTGGCGGCCCCCGCGCCGCTGCGCGCGATCGAGCGGCTGACCCGCGGCAGCGCCCTGCACCCGCTGCAGGAGCCCTCGCTGCTCTCGGTCGAGCCGCCGGAGCACACCCGCTACCGCACCCTGGTCTCCTCGGTGTTCACCGCGCGGGCCGTGGCCGGGCTGCGGGACATGGTGCAGGCCACCGCGGACCGGCTGCTCGACGAGCTCGCCGCGGACGCCCGCGCCGGCCGGACCGTCGACCTCGTCGAGCGCTACTGCGCCCAGCTGCCGGTGGCCGTCATCAGCGCGATCCTCGGGGTGCCCGAGTCCGAGCGGCAGCGGGTGCTGCGCTTCGGCGAGCTCGCCGCACCCAGCCTGGACATCGGCCTGACCTGGCCGCAGTTCCGCCAGGTCGACGCCGGGCTGCGGGGCTTCGACACCTGGCTCGGCGAGCACCTCGCGAGCCTGCGCCGCAACCCCGGTGACGACCTGCTCAGCCAGCTCGTCGCCGCGCGCGAGGACGGCGTCGGCCTCGACGACCGCGAGCTGCGCGCCACCGCCGGGCTGGTGCTCGCCGCCGGGTTCGAGACCACCGTCAACCTGCTCGGCAGCGGGGCCCGCATGCTCGTCGACCACCCCGACCAGCTCGAGCGGCTGCGCGCCGACCCCGCGCTGTGGCCGACCGCGGTCGAGGAGACGCTGCGGCTGGAGTCCCCGGTGCAGCTGACCGCCCGGATGGCGCGGCGCGAGACCGAGGTGGCCGGGCACCGGCTGGCCGCGGGCGAGATCGTCATCCTCGTGCTGGCCGGCGCCAACCGGGACCCGCAGGTGTTCGAGAACCCCGACACCGTCGACGTCGGCCGGCGCAACGCGAACCGCCACCTCGCCTTCTCCGGCGGGCGGCACTTCTGCCTGGGCGCGGCGCTGGCCCGGCAGGAGGGCGAGGTGGGCCTGCGGACGCTGTTCGAGCGCTTCCCCGACCTCGCCGTCGCCGGGCCCGGCACCCGCCGGCCGACACGCGTGCTGCGGGGCTGGGCGACCCTGCCCGTCGAGCTCGGCGCCCCGGCACCCGTGCCCGCGTGAGCGGCGCGCTGGTCACCGGCGGCGGCCGGGGGCTGGGACGGGGCATCGCCGCGCTGCTCGCGCAGCGGGGGCACACCGTGCACGTCACCGACCTCGACGGGGACGCCGCCCGGGCCACCGCGGCCGAGATCGGCGGCGGCGCGTTCGGCTCCGCGCTCGACGTGCGCGACGAGGCCGCGTGCCGGGCCGCCGCCGAGGAGACGGTGGCGCGCGCCGGCTCGCTGGAGGTGTGGGTGAACAACGCCGGGGTGCTGGTGCTGGGCCCGGCGTGGGAGCAGGACGAGGCGGCCCGGCGGCTGCAGCTCGAGGTCAACACGCTCGGGGTCGTGCACGGCACGCTCGCCGCGCTCGAGGTGATGCGCCCGGCGCGGCGCGGGCACGTCGTCACCGTCGTGTCGCTGGCGGGCCTCGTCGCGGTCACCGGGGAGGCGGTCTACTCGGCCTCCAAGCACGCCGCGCTGGCGTTCACCCTCGGCACCCTGGCCGACCTGCGGGTCGCCGGGGAGCGCGGGGTGGACCTGAGCTGCGTGTGCCCGGACGGCATCTGGACCCCGATGCTGCACGACACCCTGGACGACCCGTCGGCGGCGCTCTCCTACTCCGGCGTGCTGCTCGAGGTCGACGACGTGGTGCGGGCGGTGGGCCGCGTGCTCGAACGCCCCCGGCCCGTGCTGACGGTGCCGCGGTGGCGCGGGGCGCAGGTGCGGCTGTTCGACGCGCTGCCCGGGCTCGCGGTCCGGCTGACCCCGCTGGTGCTGGCCGACGCCCGGCGCCGCCAGCGCCGCCACGCCCGCCGGCTGCGCGGCTGACCGCTCAGGACGGCAGGCCGAGGCGGGCGCCGAGCAGGGCGTAGCCGACGAACGCGACGACGTCGATGAGGGTGTGGCCGACGACGAGCGGCAGCACCCGGCCGGTCCGCTGGAACACCCGGCCCAGCACCAGGCCCATCACCAGGTTGCCCAGGAACCCACCGAAGCCCTGGTAGAGGTGGTAGCTGCCGCGCAGCACGGCCGCGCCGAGCAGCGAGCGGTTCTCGCCCACCCCGAGCTGGCGCAGCCGGGTCAGCAGGTAGGCGACGACCAGCACCTCCTCGGCCCAGGCGTTGCCCGCCGCGGAGGCGACGAGCACCGGCACCCGCCACCACGTGTCGTCGAGGGTGGCGGGCAGCACGGTGAGGTTGAGGCCCGCGGCCCGGGCCAGCAGGTAGAGCCCCAGGCCGGGGATCCCGATGAGCGCGGCCAGGCCGGCGCCCCCCGCGGCGTCGGCGGCGGGGCGGCGGCGGTCCAGGCCCACCGCGCGCAGCGCCGCGCGGCCCCGCGGGGCGGTGCCCACCCCGCGCCAGAGCAGGTAGGCCCCGAGCGCACCCCACGCCACCAGCCGGGTGACCGACAGCAGCTGGGCGGCGAGGTCGAGCAGCCCGACCTGCGCCTGCGGCGCGTTGAGCGCGACGGTCTGCTGGGCCAGCGGGGTGGGCGAGGCCAGCGAGTCCAGCAGCGAGACCAGGCTGCGCAGCCCGGAGAGCCCCAGCGTGACCAGCAGGACGACGACGACCTCGACGACGACGCCCCGGCGGCGCTCGGGGGCCACGGTCTCGACCGGCGCCGGGGCCGGACGCAGCCACGCCGCGAGGCGGCCCGTGGCGGTGGTCACGCCGCGACGGTAGCGCGGCCGTGATCTGTTGCGCGCAACTCGGTCTCGCCTTACCTTTTCCTCGCCCGTCACGACGCCAGCGGCGCCGCGACGTCGTCGGACCCCGACCCCGGTTCAGCAGCGAGCCCGGGTCGGGGTCCGCTCCACCCTCACCTCGGGCTGGGGGAGAGGGCCGGGGCCGGCCCGGGTCAGGGCGTGGGCCGGGCGCTGCGCGCGGTCAGCCCGCGCCGCAACGGGCACCCCGCCAGCGCCCGCAGCGCCGCCTGCAGCGAGGCGGTGTCGCGGACCGGGGCGGCGAACCCCAGCCGGACGTCGACGTCGGGCCCGGACCCGGGCGGCGCCTCCACCCGCAGCGTCAGGCCCCACCGGTCGAGGGCGAGCGGGCGGGGGACGCCCCGGTGCCGCGTGGGCGGCAGGTGGCGGGCCAGCGCGCCGATGAGGTCGCGGTGCGTCGTGTCCAGGTGGCGCAGCCAGGCGTCGGCCACGTCGGTGAAGGGGTCCGGCGCGGCCGCGGCCAGGTCGGCGGCGGTGACGGCGGCGGCCCCCGAGGCGTCGGCCAGCACGGCGGACCCGACGACCACCCGCAGCAGGGTGGCCCCGCGCCCGACGTCGAGCAGGGCGTCGACCGGGTGGCGTGCGGCGAGGAGCAGGGCCAGCGACCGCTGCTGCCGCGGCGCGACGGCGTGCACGGTGCCGCGCAGCCAGGCCAGGCCCCGCACCGGCTCGCGGAGCGCGACCGGCGCCGTGTCGGTCACCTCGAGGAGGCCCGTCCCGCCCGGGTGGCGCCCCGCGAGCTCCGCGACGGGGTGCTCGCGGGGCGCGAGGAGCAGCACCTCGGGCGCGCCGCCGGACCCGTCCCGCAGCAGGTGCACCGGGGAGGCCAGCGGGTCGGCGCCGCCCAGGGCCAGCACCGCCCCCGCCGTCCGCGCGCTGACGGTGCGGACCTGCTCGGCGTGGCTCGGCGTGGTCGCGGGGTGCCTCATGGCCTGAGGTTAGCCTGCCCTAAGTCATGAGCCAAGAGGTCGGCGTGGGTAGCGTCGGCCCCCGTGGCAGCACCGGTGGTCCCGTGCCCGTCGCGCTGACCCTCGGGCTGCCCCCGCGGTCCGCCGGCGGGCTGCTGACGGCGCTGCTCGACGACGCCTCCGGCGGCGGACCCCACCCCGGCGCGATCCACGGCGTGCCGGTGCGCGACGCCGCCGACCCGCGGCTCGGGCCCGGCCTCGGCCCGGTCGCGGTGCGGCTGGACCCGCACCGCGAGCCCGGCGGGCCCGTGCCCGGTGTGGTGCGCCGCGAGGTGGACGTCGACGGGGGTACGGGCGGGGACCTGGCCGCGGTGCTCGCCCACCCCGACGAGCTGGTGGTGTTCGTCGCCCCCGGCCGCACCTGGCACGCCGACGTCACCCGGGTCGTGGCCGCCGGGCACCGGGCGGGCCTGCCGGCGCACCTCGGCGACGGCCCCGGCGACGACCCCGGCGACGACCCCGGCGACGACACCGGGGCAGCGGGGCGGGCCGCGGACTTCCTGGCCGTCCTCGCCCACGCCGACCGGCCGTTCGTCGCGCGCGCCGACGGCGTCGACGGGGTGCTGGCCGTGCTCGCCGCGACCGTGGCCGCGCTGCGCGGGGCCGACGTCCGCGCTGCGTGGGCCGCGCCGGACGTCGCGGCCCTGGCCCGCCTGGGGGAGGCCGCGGGCGCCGCCGTGCGGGAGGTGCTCGGTTCGGTGGCGGTGCCGGACCCGGTGGCGGTCGCCGCGGCGCTCGCCGCCCGGGGGCTGGCGCCCTGACCCGCGGATAGGGTGGCCGACGTGCTGCGCGTCGCCTACCTCGGTCCCCGCGGCACCTTCTGCCAGGCGGCCCTCGAGCAGCTCGCCGAGGTGTCCGTCGACCGGGGCGGGCTCGCCGGGGAGGACGTCGAGGCGGTCCCCGCGACCACCCCGCCCGAGGCGCTGGACCTGCTGCGCGCCGGGGACGTCGACGCGGCCTGCGTGCCGATCGAGAACTCCGTCGAGGGCCAGGTGACCCCGACGATGGACGCGCTGGCCACCGGCGCGCCGCTGCAGGTCGTCGCCGAGGCGGTGCTGCCGGTGAGCTTCGCCGTGCTCGTCCGCCCCGGCGCCGCCGCGGCCGACGTCCGCGCCGTGCGCACCCACCCGCACGCCGCCGCGCAGGTCCGCCGCTGGGTGGAGGCGCACCTGCCCGGCGCGGTGCTGGAGACCACGTCGTCCACCGCCGCCGCCGCCGAGGACGTCGCCGCGGGGCGGGTCGACGCCGCGGTGGCCACCGCGCTCGCCGGCCGGCAGCGCGGGCTCCTGGCCCTGGCCGAGGGGGTGGCCGACGTCGCCGGCGCGCAGACCCGCTTCGTGCTCGTCCGCCGGCCGTGCCCGCCCCCGGCGCGCACCGGGCACGACCGCACCGCGGTGGTCCTCGAGCTCACCAACGTCCCCGGCGCCCTGGTCGCGGCCATGACCGAGCTGGCCGTGCGCGGCATCGACCTCACCCGCATCGAGTCCCGGCCCACCCGGACGGGCCTGGGCACCTACTGGTTCGCCCTGGACTGGGTCGGCCACGTCGCCGACCGGCCGGTGGCCGAGGCCCTGGCCGCGCTGCGCCGCAGCGCGGCCGACGTCCGCTACCTGGGGTCGTGGCCGGCCGCGGAGCCCGCCGGGACGCCCCCGCCCGACGACGCGGACGCCGCCGCCGGGTGGGTCGCGGGCCTGCTCACGGGCCGGCCGTGACCGGGCGGCTGCTGCTGGTCCGCCACGGGGAGAGCACCGCCAACGTCGCCCACCGGCTCGAGACCCGCCCGCCCGGCGCGCCGCTGACCGAGCGCGGGCAGGCGCAGGCCCGTGCGCTGGTCGAGGTGCTGGCCGGGCACGCGGTGACGGCCGTGCACGCCTCCGTCGCCACCCGGGCGCAGCAGACCGCGGCCCCGCTCGCCGCCGCGTTGGGCCTCGGGGTGGCCGTCGAGGAGGGCACCCACGAGACGGACGCCGGTGAGCTCGAGGGCCGGGCGGACGAGGCCGCCCACGAGCGGTTCACCGAGGTCTACGCGCGCTGGCTCGCCGGGGAGCGGGGGGCCCGGGTGCCCGGCGGGGAGTCCGCGGCGGAGATCCTGGCCCGCTACCTGCCGGTGGTCGAGCGGCTGCGCCCGGCCGGCCCCGGGGACGTGGTGCTCGTCAGCCACGGGGCGGTGGTGCGGCTGGTGGCGGCGGCGCTGACCGGGGTCGACCCCCGCTTCGCCCTCGACCGGCGGCTGGACAACACCGAGCGCATCGAGCTCGCCCCCCGGGCCGACGGGGGCTGGGAGTGCCTGCGGTGGGGCGCGCACACGCCACCGTTCGTCGCGCCGCCGCCGGACGAGGAGCCGCCGGACGCGCTGTAGCACCCCGGCGGCTGTCTCAGCCGCGGGCGTCCGTCAGCAGCTCCGCGACCGCGCGCGTCACCTGGGCGGGCGTGGCCGGGCGCAGCGTCGCCCACGGGGTGCCGTCGGGTGCCGGCCGCTCGGTCAGCACGTAGCGCCCGGCCTCGGTGTCGTGGACCAGGACCACGTGCGGGTGCGCGGTGCGCTGCCCGTCGCGCGTCATCGCCACGCCCAGCTGCGTGCTCGCGCCGGTGGTGGCCAGCGCCCGGGCCAGGGTCGTCGCGTCCTCGCGGGTCGCGCCGAGCCGCCGGGCCACCACCGTGAACCCGTCGGGCCCGTCCTGGCCTGCGGCGAAGGCCTCCGCCAGCGCCGCCGAGGGTGCGCTGAGCTGCCCGCCGTCCCCCGCCGGGGCCTCGGGCAGCAGGGCCACCGCGGCCGCGGCCACGCCCCCGGGGTGCACCGGCGTCAGGGTGACCGTCCCGTCGGCGAGGACGGCGCGCACGCAGACGTCGGGTGCCGTGGCCGGGCCCGTCGCGTCGGGCCCGCGGACCACGCTCGCCCGCAGCACCCCCGTGGTGGCGACGCGGCGGACGTGGACCTCCTCGGCGGGCGCGGCCAGGGTGCGCAGCCACGCCGCGACCCGCGGGGTGACGTCGGGGCCCTCCAGGACGCCGTCGGCCAGCAGCTCGGCGCGCGCGGCGTCGAGCAGCCGCACCCGCTCGAGGTCGGTGGCGCCGTGGGAGAGCAGCGGGAACACCAACGGGTAGGCGCCCAGGCCCAGGCGTTCCCACAGCAGGTCGAACCCCACCGTGGACATGCGGACCCGTCCGCCCACCGTGCTCGTCACCGTCGTGCTCCCCGCCCCCGTGCCGGCCACTCCTGGTCCCCCGACCGTCGCGAACGGTAACAACCCCGGCCCGGGGGGCGGGCCCGATCGGCCGGGCCGGTGGTGCCGGTGCGGGGTGGCGGGTCAGGGCGCCAGGTAGACGGTCCCCTCGTGCACCGCGACCACGTGGGTGCGCACCCCCTGGCTGGTGGGTCCGCCGCTGGTGGCGCCGGTGCGCAGGTCGAAGCACGCGGCGTGCAGCGGGCACTCCACCGCGCAGCCCTCCACCCAGCCGTCCGCCAGCGAGGCGTCCTGGTGGGTGCAGGTGTCGTCGATCGCGAACAGCTCGCCGTCGACGTTGAACACGGCGACGGGCTCGGTGACGGCACCGGGCAGGTCCACCCGCAGCGCGGTGCCGGGCGGCAGCTCGTCGACGGAGCAGACGGGGATCTGCGAGATGACGGTCATGGCCGCTCCCTCCGGGGGTGGCGCCGAGGACGCCGTCTGGTGCTCCTGTCGCAACAGTCGCTGTGCACGCAACAGCGTGATCGGTTCCGACGGGCGGCGTCAAGCACCTGTGACCCACGCCGTCCCGCCCGGGCGTGTCGGAGCCCGGGCGCGACCGCCGTGGCCCGCGGCCGTTCCGGTCGAACCGGGCAGCGGCACCGCCTAGGTTCGGACCCCGTGAGCCCCACCACCGCCGATGCCGCCGGTCCCGCCAGCTCCGCCACCGACCCCGTCGCGCCGGTCCAGTCCGTGGACCGCGCGCTCGCCGTGCTGGAGATCCTCGCCGCGCGGCAGCCCGCCGGGGTGACCGAGCTGGCCGAGGAGCTGGGGGTGCACAAGTCCACCGTGTCCCGGCTGGTGGCCGTGCTCGAGCACCGCGGGTTCGTCGAGCAGCTCAGCGAGCGCGGCAAGTACCGGCTGGGCTTCACCCTGGTCCGGCTGGCGGGGGCGACCATGGCGCGCCGCGACGTCGCCCGCGAGGGCAGGCGCGCCTGCGAGGGCCTGGCGGAGGTGCTGGGGGAGACGGTGAACCTGGCCATCCTCGACGACGGCCGCGCCATCAACATCCTCGAGGCCAGCGGCCCGGCGGGGGTGGCGCTGCAGACCTGGGTGGGCCAGGCGACCCCGCTGCACGCCACGTCGACGGGCAAGTCCCTGCTCGCGGGCCTCGACCCCGCCCAGGTGGTGGCCGTGACGGGGGAGCACCTCACCGCCTACACCGGCCGCACCGTCACCGACCACGCCGTGCTCGCCGCCCGCCTGGCCGAGGTGCGCGCGGCGGGCTGGTCGTGCGCCGAGGAGGAGCTCGAGGTCGGCCTCAACGCCGTGGCCGCGCCGGTCCGCGACGAGACCGGTGCCGTCGTCGCCGCGCTCAGCGCGTCGGGCCCCGCCTACCGGCTCGGCCGCGACCGCTTCGAGGTGGTGGCCCCCCACGTCGTGGCCGCGGCCGCGGAGGTCTCCCGCCGGCTCGGCCACCTGCCCGCCCCCTGACCCGGACCACCCGCGATGATGGCCGGGTGCGCCTGCCCCTGACCCCGCCCCGGCCCGCCGCGGACCTCGTCCGCCCCACCACCGCCGGGGAGGTGCGCGGCGCCCGTCGCGGCGGGCTGCGCACCTGGCGCGGCATCCCCTACGCCGCCCCGCCGGTGGGCCCGCTGCGCTTCCGCGCCCCGCAGCCGCCGGTGCCGTGGTCCGGGGTGCGCGACGCGGTGCACCACGGCCCGGTGCCGCCGCAGCAGCGCCAGCTGGCCACGCTCGGGGCGGGGCGCTTCACCCGGATGAGCGAGGACTGCCTCACCCTCGGCGTCACGGCGCCCGACGACGACGGCCCGGCGCGGCCCGTCGTGGTGTGGGTCTACGGCGGGGCCAACACCATCGGGGCGAGCTCGGCGTCGAGCTACGACGGGGCCGGGCTGGTCCGCGCCGCCGACGTCGTCCACGTCTCGTTCAACTACCGCATCGGCGCGCTGGGGTACCTCGACTTCACGGCCTTCTCCGGGGAGCACGCCACGTTCGAGTCCAACCTCGGCCTGCGCGACCAGGTCGCGGCCCTGGCCTGGGTCCGGGACAACGTGGCGGCCTTCGGCGGGGACCCGGAGCGGGTGACGGTGTTCGGGGAGTCCGCGGGCGGCACTGCGGTCACCACGCTGCTGGCCACCCCCTCGGCCCGCGGGCTGTTCTCGGGCGCCATCGCGGAGAGCCCCGCACCCGGCGCGGTGTTCTCCGCCGAGCGCGCCGCCGGGTGGGGCCGGACGTTCGTCGAGCTGCTGGGGGCCGACGTCGCCGACGGCGAGCTCGCGCTGGCCACCGCGCCCACCGACGTGCTCGTCCGCACCGCCACCCGCTTCTTCACCCAGGGCCCGCGGGTCGACGAGGGCACCACCAGCTTCTCGCCCGTCGTCGACGGCGACCTGCTGCCCGCCCACCCCGTCGACGCCGCCCGGGCGGGCGGCACCCACCCGGTGCCGCTGGTCATCGGGACCAACGACCGGGAGGGCGCCTTCTTCCCGCGCGTCATGGACATCCTGCCCACCAGCGAGGAGCGGATCCGGGCCCTGTTCGACGGCACGGACCCGGAGGCGCGCGAGCGGGTGGTGGCGGCCTACCCCGGCTACCCGGGCAAGCGGGCCTGCGAGGACATCGGTGGCGACTACGCCTTCTGGCACCCGAGCATCCTGGTTGCGGAGGGGCACTCGCAGGTCGCGCCGACGTGGTTCTACCGCTACGACTTCGCCACCCGGGCCAACCGCGTGGCCGGCCTCGACGCCACGCACGGCACGGAGCTGGCCGCGGTGTTCGGCACGCTCAACGCCCCGCTCGCGCTGCTGCAGACCTCGATGGGCGGCCGCGGCGACCTCCGGCGGGTGAGCACGCGGGTGCAGGCGCGGTGGGCGGCCTTCGCCCACGACCGCGACCCGGGGGCGGGCTGGCCCCGCTACACCGACCCGGGCCGGGCCACCTACGTCTTCGACCGCGACGACCACGTGGAGGACGACCCGCGCGCGGAGCGGCGCCGCGCGTGGGAGAGCTACCAGGGCTACCGGTGACCGCGCCGCGGGAGGTCACCGCGGCCCGCGCGGAGGGCCTGCTCGAGATCCCGCTGCACCGCTACCTCGGGCTCACCTTCCTCGACCCGGCCGACCCGGCGCAGGGGGTGCGGATGACCGTGGGCGCGGCGTCGGTCAACAACGTCGACGTGCTGCACGGCGGCATCCACGTCGCCCTGCTCGACGTGGCCTGCTACCTCGCCGTGCTGCCCCACCTGGGTGCGGCGGAGAACGCGCTGACCCACGACTGCGCGGCCCAGCTGATGCGCGGGGTGCCCCGTGACGGCGTGGTCGAGGTGCGCGGCGAGCTGCTGCGCCGCGGCCGCACGCTGGCGTTCCTGCGCGCCGAGGTCACCGCGGCGGGGCGCGTGGTCGCGGCCGGCCAGGTGACGAAGTCGGTCGTCGCGCTGCCGTCCTGAGCGACACACCGGTGATCACCACCCTTGACGGCGGGGGCACCCGTGATCCACGCTGCTGTTGCGCACTACGAAGGAGTTGCGCGACAAGCAACAACGTGGGGTGGTTGAAGTGCGCAACCCGAGCGTCGTCATCGTCGGGGCGGGGATCGTCGGCTGCTCGCTCGCCGACGAGCTGACCGCCCGCGGCTGGACGGACGTCACCGTCCTGGACCGGGGCCCGCTCCCGCTCACCGGCGGCTCGTCCTCGCACGCCCCGGGCCTGGTGTTCCAGACCAACCCGTCGCGCACCATGGCCCACCTGGCCCGGTACACGGCGACCAAGCTCGGCGCGCTGGGCGTGGACGGCCGCCCCTGCTTCACCCCCGTCGGCGGCCTCGAGGTCGCCACCACGCCCGAGCGCTGGGCCGACCTGCACCGCAAGCACGGCTGGGCGCAGGCCTGGGGCATCCCCGCCGAGCTCGTCGACGCCGCGGACGCCGCCGCGCGCCACCCGCTGCTCGAGGCGGACCGCATCCTCGGCGCCCTGCACACCCCGACCGACGGCCTGGCCGACGCCCCCGCGGCGTGCGAGGCGCAGGCCCGCCGGGCCACCGCCCGCGGCGCCCGCTTCGTCGGCGAGCAGGAGGTGCTCGACGTCGTCCACGCCGGCGGCCGCGTGACGGGCGTCCGCACCGCCGAGGGCGTCGTCCCCGCGGACCTCGTGGTGTGCGCGGCCGGGTTCTGGGGCGCCGAGCTCGGCCGCCGCCTCGGCATGACCGTGCCGCTGACCCCCATGGCCCACCAGTACGCGACGACGACGCCGGTGCCCGCGCTGGCCGGCACCCCGGGCACCCACGGCGGCGGCCTGCCCATCGTCCGCCACCAGGACCGCGACCTCTACTACCGGGTGCACGAGGGTGACCGGGTCGGCATCGGGTCCTACGCCCACCGCCCCATGCCCGTCGCCGCGGCCGACCTCGACGGCACCGGGACCGCGATGCCGTCCATGATGGACTTCACCCCGGACGACTTCGCCCCCAGCTGGTCCGATGCGGTCGGCCTGCTGCCGCGGCTGGGGGAGTCCCGGGTGGACGGTGCCTTCAACGGCATCTTCTCCTTCACCCCCGACGGCGCCCCCGTCATCGGCGAGCACCGCGACGTCGCCGGGCTGTGGGTGGCCGAGGCCGTGTGGGTCACCCACTCCGCCGGGATCGCCCGCGCCGTCGCCGAGTGGCTCGTCGACGGCGCACCGGGCGTCGACCTGCGCGAGGCCGAGCTCTACCGCTTCGCCGACGCCGAGCTGGCCCCGGAGGTGGTGCTCGCCCGCAGCACCCGCAGCTTCGTCGAGGTCTACGACGTGCTGCACCCCCTCGACCCGCCCGCCGAGCCGCGCAACCTGCGGGTGAGCCCGTTCCACTCCCGCCAGGTGGCCCTCGGCGCGGTGTTCGGGGTCGGGGCGGGCTGGGAGCGCCCGCTGTGGTTCGAGGCCAACGCCGACCTGCCCGCCGGGGCGCCGGAGCGCGACGAGTGGGCGGCGCGCAACTGGTCCCCGACCGTGGTCGCCGAGGCCCGGGCTTGCCGCGAGGCCGTGGGCCTGGTCGACATGACCGCGCTGCAGCGCCTCGAGGTCAGCGGCCCCGGTGCGCTGGCGCTGCTGACGGCGAGCACGAGCAACGCCCTGGACAAGCCCGTCGGCAGCGTCACCTACACCCTGCTGCTCGACGCCGCGGGCGGGGTGCGCAGCGACCTCACCGTGACCCGGCTCGCCGCCGACCGCTTCCAGGTGGGCGTCAACTCGCCCCGCGACCTCGAGCAGCTGCGCCGCGCCGCGCCGGCAGGCACGACGGTCCGCGACGTCACCGGGGCCACCTGCTGCCTCGGCCTGTGGGGCCCGGCCGCCCGCGACGTGCTGGCCCCGCTCACCCCGGCCGACGTGAGCCACACCGGGCTGCGCTACTTCCGGGCCGTGGAGACCACCGTCGCCGGGGTCCCCGTGCTGCTGCAACGCGTCTCCTACGTCGGCGAGCTCGGCTGGGAGGTCTACGCCGCCGCCGAGGCCGGGCCCCGGCTGTGGGACGCGCTGTGGGAGGTGGGTCGCGGGCACGGCCTGCGCGCCGTCGGGCGGGGTGCGGTGGAGACGCTGCGCATCGAGAAGGGCTACGCCAACGCCTCCCACGAGCTCACCCCCGAGCAGGGCCCGGCCGCGCACGGCCTGGACTTCGCGGTGCGGGCGGCGGAGCGCACCGGCGTCGCCCCGGAGCGGCGGCTGGTCACCCTCACCCTCGACGACGCGAGCGCGGTGGTGCTGGGCCACGAGCCGGTGCGCCGCGGCGACACCGCGTGCGGGTACGTGACCTCCGCCGCGTGGAGCCCCACCGTGGGCCGCTGCGTCGCCCTGGCCTGGGTGCCCGCCGCGTGCGCCGAGCCCGGCACGGCGCTGGCCGTGGAGTACTTCGGCAAGCAGCTCGGCGCCACCGTGGCCGCCACGCCGCTGGTCGACCCCGACATGACGAGGATCCGGAGGTAGTGGTGGCCCAGCAGAGCGTCCTGGTCGTCGGTCTCGGGGGGATGGGCAGCGCCGCCGCGCAGCACCTCGCCGAGCGGGGGGTGCGGGTGACCGGCCTGGAGCGCCACACCCCCGCCCACGCCCTGGGCTCGAGCCACGGCGGCTCGCGGGTCGTGCGGCAGGCCTACTTCGAGGACCCCGCGTACGTGCCGCTGCTGCTGCGCGCCTACGAGCTGTGGGACCGGCTCGGCGCGGACTCGGGCGCCGACGTGCTCGCCCGCACCGGCGGCCTGTTCTGCGGCCTGCCGAGCTCCGAGACCGTCAGCGGGGCCCTGCGCTCCGCCCGCGAGTGGGGCCTGGCCCACGAGCTGCTCGACGCCGCCGAGATCCGGGCGAGGTTCCCCACCTTCGCCCCCGGGGACGACGAGGTCGGGGTGTTCGAGACCGAGGCCGGCTTCGCCCGCCCCGAGGTGACCGTGGCCGCCCAGCTCGAGCTCGCCGCCGGCGCGGGGGCCGACCTGCACTTCAGCGAGCCCGCGCTGGCGTGGGGCGAGACCCCCGGCGGCGGGGTCTGGGCGCGCACGGCCGCGGCCACCTACACCGCCGACCACCTCGTGCTGTGCCCGGGAGCCTGGGCGCCGCAGCTGCTCTCGGACCTGGCCGTGCCCATGACCGTCGAGCGGCAGGTCATGCACTGGTTCGACCCCGTCGGCGGGGTGCGCGACTGGGTGGACCACCCCGTCTACGTCCACGAGGACGCCACCGGCAGCCAGGTCTACGGCTTCCCCGCCCACGACGGCCCCGCCGGTGGGGCCAAGATCGCGTTCTTCCGCCGGGGCACCGAGGCCGACCCGGACGCCCTGGACCGCACCGTCTCCGCCGAGGAGGTCGACGTCATGCGTCGCCGCGCCACCGCCATCCTGCCCGGCCTGGACGGGCCGAGCCTGCGCGCCGTCGCGTGCATGTACACCACCACGCCCGACCACCACTTCGTCGTCGCCCCGCACCCGGGCCACGACGCGGTCACCGTGGCGTGCGGCTTCTCCGGGCACGGCTTCAAGTTCGTGCCCGTCATCGGGGAGGTGCTGGCCGACCTCGCGACCACCGGCACGACGGCGCACCCCGTCGGGCTGTTCGACCCGGCGCGGTTCGTCGGGGCTGCGGCGCCCGCCGGGAACGTCGCGGTGACGGCGTGACCGCCGAGGCGCTCGACCCGGGGCCCGGGAGCCTGCTGCGCACGCTGCCGGGGCGGTACTACACCGACCCGGAGATCTTCGCCGCCGAGCAGCGCCAGGTGCTGGAGCGCATGTGGTTCTGCGCGGTGCGCTCCGACGACCTGCCCACCCCCGGCTCGTTCCGCACCGTGCAGGTGGGCACCGAGAGCGTCCTGGTGGTGCGCGGCCGTGACCAGGTGCTGCGGGCGTTCCTCAACATCTGCCGGCACCGCGGGGCGCGGCTGTGCACGGAGGCGGAGGGCTCGGCCGGCCGCAGCCTGCAGTGCCCGTACCACGCGTGGACCTACGGCCTGGACGGCACGCTGGTCGCCGCGCCCAACCTGACCAAGATGCCCGACGTCGACCGCCGCGAGAACGGCCTGCTGCCGGTGGCCCTGCAGGAGTGGCTCGGCTACGCCTGGGTGTGCCTGGCCGACGAGCCGCCCTCGTTCGCCGAGGAGGTGCAGGGCGCGGTCGTCGAGCGCCTCGGCGACCTGGCCAGCATCGAGCGCTACGACGTCGGCTCGCTCGCGCTGGGTCGGCGCATCACCTACGACGTGGCCGCCAACTGGAAGCTCGTCGTGGAGAACTTCATGGAGTGCTACCACTGCGCGACGATCCACCCCGAGCTCACCGAGGTGCTGCCCGAGTTCGCCGACGGCTTCGCCGCCCAGTACTTCGTCGGCCACGGCGCCGAGTTCGGCAGCGGGGTCGAGGGTTTCACCGTCGACGGCTCCGCCGGGTTCGCGGCGCTGCCGGGCATCGACCCCGACCAGGACCGCCGCTACTACGCCGTCACCGTGCGGCCCACGGTGTTCGTCAACCTGGTGCCCGACCACGTCATCGTCCACCGGATGGTGCCGCTGGCCGCCGACCGCACGGTGGTGGAGTGCGACTGGCTCTACGCCCCGGCGACGCTCGAGTCCGGTGTGGACCTCAGCGCCTCGGTCGAGCTGTTCCACCGGGTGAACCAGCAGGACTTCGACGCCTGCGAGCGCTGCCAGCCGGCCATGGCGTCCCGGGCCTACGCCGGGGGCGGGGTGCTGGTGCCCTCGGAGCACCACATCGCGGACTTCCACGCCTGGCTGCTCGCCCGGCTCGGGCCGCACGCGGCCTGAGCCGGGGGAGGGGCGTCAGGGCCGGTCGGTGCGGTGCTCGCGGGCGGTCTCCGCGCCGCGGCCGGTCATCTCCTGCGCCTTGTCGACGGCCTCGTCGATCTGGGCGTCGTGGCCGGCGAACCGCTTCTTCGCCGCGTCGCCCACCTTGTCGAGGGCCTGGTCGACCTTCTCCTCGTTGTCGTCGATCGCCTTCTTGGCCTTGTCGAACAGCGACACCGTGAGCCTCCGTCTCGTCTCCTCGCCCGCGACGGACGCCGCCGGGCGTCCCCCGATGCTAGGAGACGCCGCGACGGCGGTCAGGTGCTGCCGGTCAGGGGCGGTCGGTGGGGCGGGTGGTGTCCTGCGCCTTGCGGACCACCTTGTCGATGGGGCCGTCGTGGCCCGGGCTCTTGCGCTTGGCGGCGTCGCCGGCCTTGCCCAGCCCCTGGTCGACCTGCTTGTCGTGCTTGCCCATCATCTGCTTGACCTTGTCCATGAACGCCACGACGGTCTCCTCGGTCTCGGTGCGGGCCGGTCGGCCCGACGATCTTGGACGACAGTAGGCGGGCGGGACGTGCGCGGCGGTGCGAGCGGTTCCCTATGCTCCGGTGCACAACCGTGCTACCGATCAGTAGGGACACCCATGAGCAGGCAGACCGCGTGACCGCCGGACCGCGCACCATCCTCATCACCGGGGCGGGCAACGGCATCGGGGCCGCCGCAGCGCGGCAGTTCCTGGACCGCGGCTGGCGGGTGGGTCTCTACGACCTCGACGGCGAGGCCTGCGAGCGGGTGGCCGACGGGCACTCCCGCGCGGTGACCGGCGAGCTCGACGTGCGCGACCCCGAGGCGTGGGACCGCGCGCTGGCCCAGCTCTGCCCGGACGGCGCGCTCGACGCGCTGTCGAACAACGCGGGGGTGCTGGTCTCCGGGCCGCTCGCCGAGCAGACCGTGGCCCAGCACCGCCTGCAGCTCGACGTCAACGTCCTGGGCGTGGTCCTGGGGGCCTCGGCGGGCCTGCCGTACCTGCGCCGGGGCCGCGACGCCGTGCTGGTCAACACCGGCTCCGCCTCCGCGCTCTACGGCCAGCCCGACATCGCCCTCTACGCCGCGACCAAGGCGGCCGTGCGCTCGCTGACCGAGGCCCTCGACCTCGAGTGGGTCGACGAGCCGGTCCGGGTGCGCAGCCTCATGCCGCTGTGGGTGCGGACGAACCTCATCGACGAGGCAGCGCACGCCCGCAGCGTGGGCAACCTCGGGGTGCGGCTGACCCCGGAGGGCATCGGACTGGCGATGGTGAAGCTGGTGCTGCGCGAGGGCCCGGGGGAGAAGATCCCGATGCGGTCCCCGCACCGCGTCGTCGGCACCCAGGCCAAGCTGCAGGCCGCCGCCCGCGCGGTGGGTCCGGACTGGATCACCCGGTTCACGGTGCGGCGCCTCTCGACCTAGCCGGCCGGCGGGGTCACGGGGCGGGGTCGGGGGGCGGGGTCGAGGACGGTGCTGCCCCGCCCGCCCCGGCGGAGAGGCGCTCCACCAGCTCGGCCGCCACGACGGCGAGCTTGCGGTTGGTGTCCTGGGACTCGCGGCACAGCATCGCGAACGCGGCGTCCGCGTCGATGCCGTGGACCACCATGAGCATGCCCTTGGCCTGCTCGATCGGCGCCCGGGTGACCAGCGCGTCGCGGATGGTGCGCGCGCTGCGCTGCGCGTCGGTCAGCGCGACGAAGCTCGAGAGCACCCGCGACGTCGCCGAGCACAGCACCTCGAGGAAGTCGACGTCGACGTCGTCGAACGCCCGCGGCGCCCGGCCGTAGAGGTTCAGCGCCCCGATGGCGCTGCCGTCCACCGAGAGCGGTGAGGCGAGGAAGGAGTGGAACCCCTCCCGGCGCGCCGCGGCGGTGAAGCGGGGCCAGGGGTCCTCGGTCGTGCCGCCCGCGTCGTCGTCACCGGGCTCCGCGTCCTGGCCGTCGACGTCGACGAGCACGGTGCGGTCCTCGCGCGCCGCCGTCAGGCACGGCCCGTCGCCCACCCGGTACTGGTCCTCGTCGATCTCGAGGGTGCACTCGTGGGTGAAGCTGGCGGTGTAGGTGAGCCCGCCCACGTGGATGGTGGTGCCGGCGCAGTCCACCCCGGGCAGCTGCTCGTGGGCGACCTCGGCCACCCGTTGCAGCAGCACGACGATGCCGCCCTCGTCCTCCAGGCTGCCCGCCAGGGTCGTCAGCAGTGCGCGCACCGCTCCGAGCGCCCCGTCGGGGCGCAGCGGCTGCCCGTCCGTCAGTGCACTCATGGGCGCCGAGTATCACTGACGCCGCCCGGTGGGTGCACCACCGGGCGCCTGCTGCCTCGCTGCTGAAGCAGCAGGCAGCCGCAGCGTGTCAGGTCCGGGGGGGCGGTGCCCGACGAACGACAGCCCGACGAACGACAGCCCGCCGGGCGGCGCTCAGCCCCAGCCGAGCTCGTGCAGCCGCGCCTCGTCGATGCCGAAGTGGTGGCCGACCTCGTGGACCACGGTCACCGCCACCTCCTCGACCACCTGCTCGCGGCTGTCGCACACCTCGAGCAGGGCGTCGCGGTAGAGGGTGATGGTGTCGGGCAGCGCCCCGCCGTAGCTGGAGTCCCGCTCGGTCAGCGCGATCCCGCGGTAGAGGCCGAGCAGGCCGGGCTCGTCGGGGTCGCGGCCCTCCACCAGCACCACCACGTTGTCCATCGCGGCGGTCAGGGCCGGGGGGAGCAGGTCGAGCGCGTCGGCGACGAGGTCGTCGAACTCGGGCTCCGGGACGGCGACGGGCACCGCTCAGCCCCCGGGCGTCGTGGTCGCGGCCGGGGTGGTCGCGGGGGCGGGCGTCGTCGTGGGGACGGCCGGCGTGGCGGTGGCACCCGGCGTGGCGGTGGTGCCCGGCGTCGTCGTGGTGCCCGGCGCACCGGGGGCCGGGGCGGCCGGGGGCGCGGCGGGGGTGCCGCCGGCCCGTGCCGAGCCCGTCAGCGGGGCGAACCCGCCGCCCGCCAGCTGCTGGCCGACGTAGCAGTTGACCCGCGTGCTGCCCGCCAGCCAGCTCGCCGGGCGCACGTCGTCCCAGAACACGGTCAGCTTCGCCGCGGCGGCGCCGCCCGGTGCCCCCGTGTAGTCGTCGGAGGCCTTGGTGCAGGCGGCCTCGAGGACCTTGTCCTGGTCGGCGTCCGACGGTGGGTCGCCGGGCACCTGGCCCGCGAGGTCGACGACCGCGATCGTCTCCGAGGCGTGCGCGGCGGAGCAGTCGACGGGGTCGCCGGGCAGCGTGGCCTCGATGCCCGCGCAGGTGCCCACCGCCGTCACGTCGGACTGGTCGAGGTCGGCCACCCGTCCGACCACCGGGGTGAGGGTCCCGGTGCGGCCGGCCTGCTGCAGGCCGCAGCGCAGCGTCCGCTCCCCCGCCGCCCACGCCGCCTCGCCGGGGTTGACCAGGCCCACCGAGTACAGGCCGTACGGGTCGAGGCGGCCGTCCAGGTAGTCCTGGGCGACGGGCTCGCACACCTCGTCGCGCAGCTGGGTCAGCCGCACCGTGCCCGGGAACGGTGCGCTGGGGCCGAACTCCGTGCCCGGGTAGCGGGCGAGGTCCACGCTGCCGGCCACCTCGACGAGGTGCGGCTCGGTGCACGGGACCTGCGCCAGGTCGCTGAGGTCCGCGGCGGCCCAGGTCAGGCAGGTGCCCGCCGTCGCCGTGGCGAAGGCGCTGCCCGAGACCGCCCCCGTGCGCGGCACGCTGCCCGTCGCGGCCAGCGGGCTGCTGGCCACCGCGGTGCTGCTGGTGCCCGGCCGGCCCGTGGTCAGCGTCAGCGCGGCCGCCACCAGCAGCGCGCCGACCGCGAGCGCGACCAGCAGGCCCCGGGTGGTGGCGGGGCCGGTGGGCGGGCCGCCGGGGGTGGACGTAGTGGACATCACCGACCATGATGCCCGCTGGCACACCGTGACGGTGGGGCCGGTGCCGGCCGGGGGGCGCGGGCGCGACGAGCGGGGGTGCCGGCGCTGCGGCGCCGGGCGACGGGGGTGCGGGGCGTGGTGGACGGGCGGCAGGACGGCGATCCCGGGCAGGGGTCGCAGGGTGACCCGCCGCCGACCTGGTCGTGGCCGCCGCCCGGGACCCCCGGGAGCGCGACCCCGTCGCCGGCGGGCCGGGGCCCGGCCATGTACCCGGCTCCGGGCGGCCCGCCCGACCCGCCCGGCCCGCCCGCGGCGACGCCCCCGGACGACCCCGCCTCGCGCGTGCGGTTCCAGGAGGCCGGCGTCACCCAGCCGCGCCCGCCCACGGTCGCCGAGGCGCGCGCCCGGGACAAGGCCCGCGAGCGACGTCAGCAGGCCGACCTGGCCGACGCCGAGGCCCGGCGCCGCAGGTCCCGGCGCACCAAGATCCTCATCGGCTCCGGCGCCGTCGTCGGGGTGGTGGGCTTGGTCGCCGTCGCCTACGCGGTGGTCGGCTCCGACGACGAGGTGACGGCGAGGTGCACCACCAGCGACGGCGTCGTCGTGGAGGACCGGTTCTGCGACGGCTCGCCGAACACCTCGGGGATCTTCCTGGTCGGGGGCCGCTCCTACCGCTACAACTACGGCGGCTACGGCTCGCTCGGGCAGCGGGTCAGCGGCGGCAGCACGGTCTACCCGCGCGGCGCCAGCGTCAGCACCTCCTCCGGCGCGGACGTCTCCAGCACCGGCACCACCACCCGGCGCAGCGGCTCGGGGGGTTCCGGCTCGGGGGGTTCCAGCGACGGCGGCGGGTCCTCGGCGGGCTCCGGGTCGAGCTCGGGGTCGGGGTCGGTGTCGCGCGGCGGTCTCGGGTCGAGCTCGGGCAAGAGCAGCGGGAGCTGACGCGTGCGACGCGAGCGCTCCGCGCCCCGGCCGGGGTGGGAGCAGACGGTGGCCGCCCAGGGCCTGGTCTACGGCACCCCCGCGCGTCAGGGCGACGGCTCGGCCCGGCCCTACTGGGACGAGTCGGTGCACTACGTGTTCGACATGGCCGAGGTGCTCGCCCTCGAGGCCGACGTCGAGGTGCTGCACTCGATGTGCCTCGACGCGGTCGAGCAGGTCGTCCTCACCGAGCGCTACCGCGACTTCGGCCTGCCCGAGTGGAGCTGGGAGGCGGTGGCGGCGTCGTGGCGGCGCCGCGACCCGCACGTCTACGGCCGCTTCGACCTGCGCTACGACGGGTCCGGCCCGGCCAAGCTGCTCGAGTACAACGCCGACACCCCCACCACCCTGCTCGAGGCCTCGATCCTGCAGTGGCACTGGCTGACCGACGCCCACCCCGGTGACGACCAGTGGAACTCGCTGCACGAGCAGCTCGTCGCCCGCTTCGGCGAGCTGCGCGCCCAGCTTCCCTCGGCCGCGGTGCACTTCACCTGGTCCGGCGCGGAGCGGACCGGGGAGGACCACGTCACCACCGCCTACCTGCAGGAGACGGCGGCGGAGGCGGGCTTCGACACCGTCGGGCTGCCCATCGAGGACATCGGCTGGGACTCCGACCTGGCCCGGTTCGTCGACCTCGAGGAGTCCCCGATGGACACCGTGGTCAAGCTCTACCCCTGGGAGTGGGTGCTCGACGACGACTTCGGCCGCCACGTCGTGGCCGAGCTGCCGCGGACGCAGTGGGTGGAGCCGCTGTGGAAGGCGCTGCTGAGCAACAAGGCCATCCTGGCCGTGCTGTGGGAGATGCACCCCGGGCACCCGAACCTGCTGCCCGCGTTCCTCGACGACCCCGGCGTCCTCACCGAGTACGTCCGCAAGCCCAAGCTCGGCCGCGAGGGGGCCAACGTCACCGTCGTCGGTGCGGGCCACGAGGTCTCGACCGGCGGGGTCTACGGCGAGGAGGGCTTCGTCTACCAGCTGCTCGACCCGCTGCCCGTGTTCGACGGCATGCGGCCCGCGCTGGGGGCATGGGTCGTCGGGGACACCTCGGCGGGACTGGGCATCCGGGAGACCGCCGGGCTCGTCACCGACGACGGCGCCGCCTTCGTGCCCCACCGCATCCCCACCGGCTGACCACCCGAGCCCGACCCGCCCGAGCCCCGACCCACCCGAGCGTGACCCACCCGAGCTGAGGAGCCCGTCCCCGATGACCACCACCACCCTGGCGCTGCAGGCCGGCTTCGGCTCGACCCTGGGCCGCGGCGTCGGCGCGATCGTCGCCTACGCCGTGCTCGGCACCGTCCTCATGATCGTCGGCTTCGTCGCCCTCGACCTGACCACGCCGGGCAAGCTCACGGTGTTCGTCCGCGAGGGCAGGCCCAACGCGGTCGTCGTCACCGCCGCGGGCCTGGTGTCGATGGCCTTCATCGTCGTCGTGGCCATCTACGGCTCGGGCGGCGCGCTGCTCGAGGGCCTCATCGCCACCGCCGTGTTCGGCCTCGTCGGCATCGTCGGGCAGGTCCTGGCCGTCCGCGCCCTGGAGGCGGTGAGCCGCATCGACATCGGCGCCGTGCTCGCCGACACCACCGCCCGCTACGCCGCCCGGGTCGTCGCGGGCGCGCACGTCGCCGTCGGACTGGTCGTCGCCGCGGCCGTGCTGTAGGCACTGCAGGCGTGGACCCAGCCGAGCGCGACACGACCCTCACCGGCGGGGCCCCCGCCCAGCACGACCCGGTCGACGGGAACTCCTCCGCGGCGACGTCGGGGCAGAGCCGCATCGAGGACTACGCCATGATCGGCGACCTCGAGACCGTGGCCCTGGTCGACCACGAGGGGTCCATCGACTGGCTGTGCCTGCCGCGCTTCGACGGCGGCGCCTGCTTCGCCGCGCTGCTCGGCGACGAGCAGAACGGGCACTGGCAGATCACCCCGACCGGCGAGGTCACCTCGTGGCGTCGCTCCTACCGGGGCGAGACGATGGTCCTCGACACCGAGCTGACCACCGCCACGGGCACGGTGCGGCTGACCGACTTCATGCCCCCGCGCGACGACTCCATCGACGTCTACCGCGTGGTGGAGTGCCTCGACGGCGAGGTCGAGCTGGAGATGCGCTTCACCATGCGCTTCCACTACGGCACCGTCGTGCCCTGGATGAGCCGCCACGGGAAGCGCAACCCGGCTGGGGACGGCGACCGCAGGCTGGTGGCCACCGCGGGCCCGGACGCGGTGGTGCTGCGTGGCGACGTGCTGCCCAAGCCGGTCGACTCCACCGCCGTGCACGCGGCCACCTTCACCCTGGCCGCGGGGGAGCGGCGCAGCTGGTCGCTGCAGTGGTTCTCCTCGGTCACCGACCCCCCCGCTGCGCCGGACGTGGTGGCCAAGCTGGCGGACACCACGGCCTTCTGGCGGGAGTGGTCCTCCCGCGGGGAGTACGCGGGCCCCTACCGCGAGGCGGTGCAGCGCTCGCTGCTGACGCTCAAGGCGCTGACCTTCGCCCCCAGCGGGGGCATCGTCGCCGCCCCCACCACCTCGCTGCCGGAGGTCCTGGGCGGGGAGCGCAACTGGGACTACCGGTACTGCTGGCTGCGGGACTCCACGCTGACCCTCTCGGCGCTGGCCGGCAACGGCTACACCGACGAGGCCGTGGCCTGGCGGCGCTGGCTGCTGCGCGCGATCGCCGGCTCGCCGCGCAACATGCAGATCCTCTACGGGGTGATGGCCGAGCGGCAGGCCGTGGAGTGGGAGGTCGACTGGCTGCCCGGGTACGCGGGCTCCACCCCGGTCCGGGTGGGCAACGCCGCGTCGGGCCAGCTGCAGCTCGACGTGTTCGGCGAGGTCATGGACGCCCTGTACCTGGCCCGCCGCGCCGGCATGGACGGCTCGCGGCTGGCGTGGTCGCTGCAGCGCTCCCTGCTGGAGTACCTGACCGAGGTGTGGCAGCGCGAGGACCGCGGCATCTGGGAGGTCCGCGGCCCGGAGCGCAGCTTCACCCACTCCCGGGTCATGGTGTGGGTGGCCTTCGACCGGGCCGTGAAGATGGTCGAGGAGTTCGACCTCGAGGGCCCTGTCGACACCTGGCGCGAGCTGCGGGACCGGGTGCACGCCGAGGTGTGCGAGAAGGGCTGGAACGACGAGGTCGGCGCCTTCACCCAGTACTACGGCGGCACCGAGCTCGACGCGGCGCTGCTGCTCGTCCCGGCGGTGGGGTTCCTGCCCGGGGACGACGAGCGGGTGCGCTCCACGGTGGCCGCGGTCGAGCGGACCCTGCTGCGCGGTGACGTCGTGGACCGGTACACCACCTCCGACGAGCAGGGCAGCGACGGGCTCTCCGGCCGGGAGGGGGCCTTCCTGGCCTGCTCGTTCTGGTACTCCGACGCGCTCGTGCTCACCGGGCGGGTCGACGAGGGCCGGGCGCACTTCGAGCGGCTGCTCGCGCTGCGCAACGACGTGGGCCTGCTGGCCGAGGAGTACGACCCCGAGGCCGGCCGCCAGCTGGGCAACTTCCCGCAGGCCTTCAGCCACCTCGCGCTGGTCAACACCGCGCTGCTGCTCGAGCACGGGGCCGGCCTCGCGGGCGACCGCACCGCGCCGCGCGACCAGGTTGCCGAGGGGGCCGCGGCGAGCTGAGCCGGCCGGAGTTGTCGGGGGTCGGTGCGAGCGTGCGCGCATGGACCTGCACGAGGTGTTCGACGAGCTCGCGGCGCTGGACCCGGCCGCGCTGACCGAGGACGACCGGGCCGCGCTGCTGGGGTGCGTGCGCCGGCTGGTGGGCCGGCGCGCCCTGCTCGCCCCGGTGCCGCCGGCGGGGCCGGGACCGGGGCCGGCGGACCCGTGCTGCGAGCACGCCGCCGCGGCCCTGCCGGCCCCCGAGCCGGCCCGGCCGGAGCCCGCGTGGCCCGCCCACCACCCGGCCCTGCGCCGCCGCGCCCGGCCGGTGCTGCGGCTGGTGCCCGGCTCGGCCTGAGGCGCGGGCCGGGCCTGCCTAGGGTGGCGGCATGACCGGTGCGACGGCGATCCCCCCGACCCCGGACCGGGTGACGGCGGCGGAGGCGGAGCAGCTGGCGGCGCGGGTCGCCGGCGGGCTGGCCCACCTCGACCGCGGTGACCGGGTCGCCCTCGTCGTCGGGCCCAGCACCCGGCTGGTGACGGCGGTGGGCGGGGCGCTGCGCGCCGGCGTGGTGCCGGTGGTGCTCGACCCGGCCACCCCGCGCACCGAGCTCGACGCGCTGCTCGCCGACGCCGCGCCCGCACTCGTCGTGGACACCCCGGAGGCGCTCGCCGCGCTGCACGACCACCCGCCGGCGCCGCTGGCCCCGGTGCCGCTGGGCCGGCCCATGCACTACACGTCCGGCACCACCGGGCGGCGCAAGGGGGTGTGGAGCGGAGTGCTCGACCCGGCGGCGGCTCGCGCGCTGTGGGAGGAGGAGACGCAGCTGTGGTCGATGGGCCCCGCGGACGTGCACGCCGTGGTCAGCCCGCTGTACCACTCCGCCCCGCTGCGGTTCGCCCTCGCGACGCTGCTCGCGGGCGGGGACGTCGTCGTGGTGGGCAAGTTCGGCGTCGACGGCTTCCTCGCGGCGGCCGAGCAGCACCACCCGACGACGATGTTCACCGCCCCCGCCCAGCTGCAGCGCCTGCGCGAGGCCGACGACCCCCGCACGGCCGCGGTGCTGGGCCGGCTGCGGCTGCTGGCCCACGCGGGCGCCCCGTGCCCCGACCCGGTGAAGCGCTGGGTGCTCGAGCGCACCGCCCCGGGCGCGGTGTGGGAGTTCTACGGCTCAACCGAGGGCCAGTTCACCGCGTGCCCGGCCGCCGACTGGCTCGCCCACCCCGGCACCGTCGGCCGGGCCCGGCCCGGGCGCACCCTGCGCACCGACCCCGACGGCACCATCTGGTGCGTCGTCCCCGAGCACGCGCGCTTCACCTACTTCGGCGACGAGGAGAAGACCGCGGCCGCGTGGCGGGAGACCGCCGACGGCCCCGCGTTCAGCGTCGGCGACCTGGGCCGCCTCGACGACGAGGGCTACCTGCACCTCGACGGCCGCCGCGACGACCTCGTCATCTCCGGCGGGGTCAACGTCTACCCGGTCGAGGTGGAGCGGGTGCTCGAGTCCAGTGGCCTGCTGCGCGAGGTGGCCGTGTACGGCGTGGACGACGAGAGGTGGGGCCAGCGGGTCGAGGCCGCGGTGGTGCTCGCGCCGGGCGCCGGCACGGAGGCGCTCGACGAGCACGCCCGCACCCACCTGCTCGCCGCGCAGCGCCCACGCCGCTGGCGGGTGCTGGCCGAGCTGCCCCGTACCAGCACCGGCAAGGTGCGTCGCACGGAGCTGCGCCGGGCGGCGGGCTGACCGGGCCGCGGGGGCTGACGGGGCCGGCCGGGCCTCACGGGGGCAGCGCGGACCCCCACCACGACTCGAGCTCCGCCGCGGCGAGGGCCGGGCTGACGAGGAACCCCTGCACCGCGCTCACCCCGAGGCGCCGCAGCAGGGCCAGCTGCTCGGGCAGCTCCACCCCCTCCGCGACGAGGTAGGCGCCCAGGGCGGCGCACAGCGCGACGATGCCCGCCACCACCTGCCGGGCCCGCTCGGCGCTGGCGGGGTCGGTCAGCGCGGTGACGAAGGCGCGGTCGAGCTTGACCGCGTCCACCGGCAGGGTCATGAGGTAGCCCAGCGCGGAGTACCCGGTGCCGAAGTCGTCGACCGAGATGTTCACGCCGTCCCCGCGGAGCTCCCGGAGCCGGTCCGTGCCGCCGGCGACGTCGTCCATCACCCCCGACTCGGTCACCTCGAGGTACACCGCCCCGGCGGGCAGCCCGGTCTCGGCCAGCGCCCCCGCCACCACGGCCCGCAGGTCCCCGTCGCGCAGCTGGACGGTCGAGACGTTCACCGCGACGTGCAGGTCCTGCGCCCCCGGCAGCTCCCGGCGCCACCGGGCGACCGTGCGGAACGCCTCCCGCAGCACGTGGGTGCCGATCTCGTGGATCAGGCCGGTCCGCTCGGCCGACGGCACGAACTCGTCCGGGCCCACGAGCCCGCGCGTGGGGTGCTGCCACCGGACCAGGGCCTCGACCACCACGACCCGTTCGTCGTCCCCGCCCAGGGCGACGGCCGGCTGGTAGTGCACGACGACCTCGCCCCGGCCGACGGCGCCGCGCAGCGCCACGGCGGTGTCGAGCCGCTGCGCCACGTCGGCGGCGAGGTCGGCGTCGAAGACCACCAGCTGGTGCGGGCCGCGGTTCTTGGCGCGGGTCACCGCGGTGTCGGCCTCGCGCAGCACCGCGTCCCCGTCGCGGCCGGCGGCACCGGAGGCGACGCCGGCGCACGCGCTGACCGCCACCCGCAGCCCGTCGAGGGCGAACGGCTGCTCCAGCAGGGCCAGCGCCTCGCGCCCCACGTCGGCCGCCCGGTCCGGGGGGCAGTCGCGCCGGACCACCACGAAGCTGTCCCCCCCGAACCGGGCCAGGGTGTCGCCGGGCTCCAGCACCCGCTGCAGCCGTCGGGTGACCTGGCGCAGCAGCTCGTCGCCCGCGGCGTGGCCCAGGCCGTCGTTGACCAGGGTGAACCCGTCGAGGTCGACGAACACGCAGGTCACCACCCGGCCGGGCGCCACCGTGGCCAGGGCGTGGTCGAGCCGCTCGGTCAGCGCCGTGCGGTTCGGCAGGCCGGTGAGCTCGTCGTGGTGGGCCAGGTGCTCGAGCCGCTCGGCGGCGAGGTGCGCCTCGGTGACGTCGACGACCTGGGTGAGGAAGACGGGCTGCTCGTCGTCGTCGACGAGGGTGACGCTGCGGTCGACCCACCGGGTGCTGCCGTCCGCCCGGACCACCCGGTGGCCGGCGCGGAAGGTCTCGACCTCCCCGGCCAGCAGGGCGACGCGGGGCTCGACCGCGGCGGCCAGGTCGGCGGGGTGGACGAACGTGGTCCACGGGCGGCCGACGATCTCCTCCGGCGCGCGGCCCAGGATGGCGGCGTAGGTGGGATTGACGGTGAGGACGGTGCCGGTGACGTCGGTGATGCCCACGCCGAGCATCGAGCGCTCGAACCCGACGCGGAGGGTCTCCTCGGCCCGGTCGCGCTGACGGCGGGTGCGGTGGTCGTCGGTGACGTCGACGATGACCCCCACCAGCGCGCAGGTCAGCCCCGTCCCCGGGTCGGGCTGGGCGGTGGTGTGGACGACGACCCGGCGGACCTCGCCGTCCGGGCGCAGCACGCGGTGCTCCGTGGTGGCGCTGCCGCCCGCGGCGACCACCCGGTCGACGACCGCCACGACGGCGTCGTGGTCGTCGGGGTGCACCAGGTCCCGGTAGCGGGGCGGGTCGTGGTGGCCGGGCTCGAGACCGAGCAGGCGCCAGCAGTTGTCCGACCACCGGGCGCGGCCGGTGGCCAGGTCGACGACCTCGAAGGTGCCGACCCGCGCCGTCGCCCGCACGGCGGCGTCGCCGTCCCCCGAGGACGCGGTGGCGAGGTCGCGGGGCCACCCCCGGGCGACGCCCAGGTCGCCGCTACCGCTCGTCATCGTCCACCCCCCGTGAGTGACGACGACTGTCCCACGACGGCAGGGGTCCGACCAACGGGCGGGCCGTCGCTCGCCCCGCGGCGTCCGGCCGCCCGGGCGCCGCGGCTACCGTGACGGGCGTGATCGACCTGCGGCTGCTGCGTGACGACCCCGAGCTGGTGCGTGCCTCCCAGCGGACCCGGGGCGAGGACCCGGCCCTGGTGGACGCGCTCCTCGACGCGGACGCCGCGCGCCGGGCCGCGGTGCTGGCGGCGGACCGGCTGCGCGCCGAGCAGAAGACGCTGGGCAAGCAGGTGGGCCGGGCCTCGGCCGAGGAGCGGCCCGCGCTGCTCGAGGGGGCCAAGGCGCTCTCCGACCGGGTCAAGGCGGCCGAGGCCGAGCAGGCGGCGGCGGACGCGGCGCTCGACACCGCGCACCGCGCGCTGTCCAACGTCGTCGAGGGTGCCCCCGCCGGCGGCGAGGACGACTACGTGGTGCTGTCCCACCACGGCGAGGTCCCCGACATCGCGGACCCGCTGGACCACCTCGAGCTCGGCGAGCGGCTCGGCATCATCGACATGGACCGCGGGGCCAAGGTCGCCGGGGCCCGCTTCTCCTTCCTCACCGGGGCGGGGGCGCTGCTGCAGCTGGGCCTGCTCAACCTGGCCGTGCAGAAGGCCGTCGGCCACGGCTTCACCGTCGTCGTGCCGCCGGTGCTGGTGCGCCCCGACGTCATGGCCGGCACCGGCTTCCTCGGCCAGCACGCGGCGGAGGTGTACCACCTCGAGGACGACGACCTGTACCTCGTCGGCACCTCCGAGGTGCCCCTGGCCGGGTACCACGCGGGGGAGATCCTCGACCTCTCCGCCGGGCCGCTGCGCTACGCCGGGTGGTCGTCGTGCTTCCGGCGGGAGGCGGGCAGCTACGGCAAGGACACCCGCGGCATCATCCGCGTCCACCAGTTCGACAAGGTCGAGATGTTCTCCTGGTGCCGGCCCGAGGACGCGCCCGAGGAGCACCAGCGGCTGCTGGGCTGGGAGCAGGAGATGCTGGCCGCGGTGGAGGTTCCCTACCGGGTGATCGACGTGGCCGGGGGCGACCTGGGCTCGTCGGCCGCGCGCAAGTTCGACTGCGAGGCGTGGGTGCCCAGCCAGCAGACCTACCGCGAGCTGACCTCGACGTCGAGCTGCACCACCTTCCAGGCGCGCCGGCTGAACGTGCGCTACCGCGACGAGGACGGCCGCACCCAGGTCGCGGCCACGCTGAACGGGACGCTGGCCACCACGCGGTGGCTGGTGGCGATCCTGGAGAACCACCAGCAGCCGGACGGCTCGGTGCGGGTGCCCGCGGCGCTGGTGCCCTTCGTCGGCACCGACGTGCTGCGCCCCCGCTAGCCCCGGCCCCGCTGGTGGGACGTCCCGGCCCACTCCTCGTGACCCCGACCGGACGAGGGGCCCCTAGCACCGATCCGGTGGTCCGGGACGTCCCGTCGACGACCTGGGGACACCCGGATCGGCCCGTCCCCAGGTGACGACGAGCGCCCTCCCTCCCGCCGCCGCTGCCCCAGCCTGGTGCGGTGCCCACCCCGATCCGCACCCTCGCCGAGCTGGCGGCCCTCGGCGTTCCCGCCAGCACCGCCCGCTCCCGGGTCGCCCGCGGCCGCTACCGGCGGCTGCTGCCCGGGGTCTACGCGGTCCGCCCGCAGGACGTCGACACGTGGTCGCTGTGCGTGGCCGTCACGCGGTGGCGTCCCGACGCGGTGCTCAGCCACGCGACCGCGGCGTGGCTGTGGCGCGTCACCGGCGAGCCCGACGTCATCGAGGCGACCGTGCCGCGTCCGGTGCACCTGCGCACCCCGCCGTGGCTGCGGCTGCACCGCCGCGCGCTCCCGCCCGCCTGGGTGACGACGCACCGGGGTGCGCCGGTCCTCACGCCGGAGCGGGCCCTGGTCGACGTGCTGGGCACCCGGTCCCTGCCTGACGGGGTCGCGTTGGCGGAGGCGGCCCCGGCCGCGGGGGTGAGCCTGCGGACGGCCCGGGTCGACCTGGCGCGGGGCGTCGGGTGGCGGGGTGCGCCCTCGGCTCGCGCCGCCCTGGACAGCGCGGCGCCCGGGGCGGCGTCGCACCCGGAGCGGCTGCTGGGCCGGGCCCTGGCGCGCCGCGGCCTGCGGCTGGTGGCGAACGCTTCGGTGGGGCCGTTCAGGGTGGACCTGCTCGACCCGGCGAGCCGCACGGTGGTCGAGGTCGACGGCCGTGCGTTCCACAGCGCGCCGGCGGTGTTCGCCGCGGACCGGCGGCGGCAGAACGCGCTGCTGCTGACCGGTCACCTGGTGCTGCGCTGGGCGGCGAGCGACGTCCTGGCCGACGTGGACGCGGTCGCCGACGAGGTGGCGCGCGTCGTGCGGCTGCGGCGCGGGGCCTGAGCGGGACGTCCGCGCCCACTCGATCCGCGCCCGGGGCCGCCTGCCCGGTCCAGGGGCGGAGGAGTGGGCCGGGACGTCCCGACGGCCGCGCCCCGGGGGCTCAGCCGGCGGGGGTGGCGGCGGCGGTGCGCAGCTCGTGGCCCTTCGAGGTGAGGCAGCGGCCGCTGCGCAGGTCCCAGGACCAGCCGTGCAGGTCGCAGGTCATGGTCGCGCCCTCGACGACCCCGAACTTGGACAGGTCGGCCTTGAGGTGCGGGCAGCGGCGCTGGATCTCGTAGGCCTGGCCGTCGTCGTCGCGCACGGTGATCGAGGCGGAGTCGTCGTGCGCCTCGGCGAACCAGCCGTCCGCGTAGGCCATCCGCTCGTCGGTCAGGCACTTGAAGAACGTGTAGACGTACTCGTTGTACCCACCGATGCGCCACGCCCGGAACCGGGTCGACAGGAAGATCGAGTTCACCCAGTCCGGCTCGCCGTCGCGCAGCACGGTGCGCACCAGGCCGGGGGCGATGGCGAAGCCGTAGCGGGGCTTGTCGTCCGCGGCGAGCGGCCGCACCACCCGGTTGGGGAAGTCGACGACGAGCTGCTCCTCGCCCAGGTCGAGCTGCAGCGGCCCGCCGATCCCCGCGCAGATCTGGTCGGCCACGGCCAGCACGGGCTCGAACAGGGCCTTGAGCGCAGGCAGCAGCGGCTCGCCCTCGTCGGGCGCCCAGGACGCCTTGGCCGCGGCCAGCACGGGGCGCTGCCGCTGGGCGAACGCCTCCAGGTAGGCGGCCTTGTCGGTGAACATGGCCTCGACCTGCGCCTCGGGCACCGGGTGGGTCAGCCTCGGCTGCTGCGCCCCGTGGAACTCGGCCTCGGTGCCCGGCACCATCAGCAGCCCGTTCTCGGCCCCGTTGCGGCGCAGCTGGTCGAGGAACACCCACTGGTCCGGGAAGATGTTCGCCGGGTCGCCGTGGTCGTCGTTCAGCGAGCGCAGCGCGTCGTCGAGGAACGCCGGCGGGCCCGCGCTGGGCACCACCCAGGAGGCGCCGACCTGCTCGACGTAGCGCCGGGCCCGGTCCATCTGCCGCTGCCGCTTCTGGGTGCCGAACGCGACCTTCGCCCGCTCGGGCATGTCGTAGACCATCGGGTACCAGATGGCCCCGGAGTACTGCAGCAGGTGCACGTCGACCCGGCCGAAGGCGTCGAACACCGGGTCGAGGTCCACCGGGCGGGAGTCGTTCATGTTGAACAGCACGGTCTCGCCGTCGTCGACGACCAGCCCGGAGTCCCCGATCGGGCCGTCGGCGGGCGCCCGCAGCGCGACGATCATCACGTCGATGCTCGCGCCGTCGCGGCCGGTGACGGTCTGCTTCACCGAGGTCTGCGTCTCGACGAAGTCGTGGAAGCCCAAGGCCTCCAGCTCGCGGCGCAGGTCCTCCACCGGGTAGTCCGGCAGCAGCACCCGGGCGTCCTTGCTGACGTGCTTCGCGAGCAGCTCGGGGTCGAAGTGGTCCTTGTGCAGGTGGGAGACGTAGAGGAAGTCGCACGCCCCCAGGGCGTCCCAGTCCAGGGCGGTGTTGTCGGGGAACGGGAACCACGAGGCGAAGTACGCCGGGTTCACCCACGGGTCGCAGAGGATCGTCCCGGCCGCGGTCTCGATGTGGAACCCCGCGTGACCGACCGCTGTGACCTGCACCCTGTGAGCTCCCTGCCGTGACGCCGCTGCTGGACCCTCCCAGGGTAGAGCGGCGACGCGGACCCGACCGCGCGGGCAGGGCGACTAGCGTCACCTCCCGTGGAGCCTGTCTACCGCTCGGTCATCGGTACCGCCCAGGTGCTGTTCGCGTTCCAGGGGCTGCGGTTCACCGTCACCGGGAGCGAGAACATCCCGCTCACGGGCGGGGCCGTGGTGGCGATGAACCACGTCGGGTACTTCGACTTCACCTACGCCGGCCTGGCGGCGCTGCCCCGCAAGCGGCTGGTGCGGTTCATGGCCAAGGCGGAGGTGTTCGACCACCCCGTCGCGGGCCCGCTGATGCGCGGCATGCACCACATCCCCGTCGACCGCAGCGCCGGGGCCGCGTCGTTCCGCGCCGCGGTGGAGGACCTGCGCGCCGGCGAGATCGTCGGGGTGTTCCCCGAGGCCACGATCAGCCGCAGCTTCGAGCTCAAGGAGTTCAAGACCGGTGCGGCGCGCATGGCGCTCGACGCCGACGTGCCCGTGCTGCCGATGATCATCTGGGGCTCGCAGCGGGTGTGGACCAAGGACCACCCCAAGCGGCTCGGCCGCACCCGCACCCCCATCCACGTCTCCGTCGGAGCCCCGGTCGCCCCCGAGGGCACGCCCGACGAGCTCATGGCGGTGGTGCGCGGACGCATGCAGAGCCAGCTCGAGGCGGTGCAGCAGGCCTACCCCGACGCCCCGGCCGGGGCGCACTGGCTGCCGGCCCGCCTGGGCGGCGGCGCGCCCACCCCCGAGCAGGCCGTCGTGCTCGAGCGGGAGGAGACCAAGGCCCGGGTGGCCCGGCGCCGGGAGAAGGTGGCCGAGCTCAAGCGCAAGGGCAAGCTGCCCGGCTAGCCCCGGGTGGCCTGGCGCAGCGGGCAGACGAACGGGTCCCGCTCGGAGAGGCCCACGCGGTTGAGGTAGGCCACCACCACGCCGTAGGACTGCCACAGCCCCATCTCCAGGTACGGCACACCGCGCTCGGCGCAGTGCGCCCGCACCAGCGGCTGCAGCGCCCGCAGGTTGGGCCGCGGCATCGACGGGAACAGGTGGTGCTCGACCTGGTAGTTCAGCCCGCCGAGGGCGAAGTCGGTGACGGCCCCGCCGCGCACGTTGCGGCTGGTGAGCACCTGGCGGCGCAGGAAGTCGATCCGGGCGTCGGGCGGGACGATGGGCATGCCCTTGTGGTTGGGCGCGAAGGAGCCGCCAAGCAGCACCCCGAACACGGCCAGCTGCAGCACGGTGAACGCGACGGCCTTGCCCGGGGGCAGCAGCCAGAACAGCACCCCGAGCCCACCCAGAAGCCGCACCGTGATCGCGCCCAGCTCGAGGCGCCACCACGTCCCGCGGGTGCGCAGCAGGCTGTCGATGCTGGCGTGGTGCAGGGCCAGGCCCTCCAGGGTGAGCAGCGGGAAGAAGAACCAGCCCTGCCGCAGCACCAGCCAGCGCGGCAGCCCGGTGCGGGCGCGGGCGTCGTCGGGGGTGAAGGCCAGCACGCCGTTCGCGATGTCCGGGTCCTTGCCCACCTGGTTGGGGGCGTTGTGGTGCTTGTTGTGCTTGCCCATCCACCAGCTGTAGCTCAGCCCGGCGAGGCCGCAGGACAGGGCCCGGGCGGTCCAGGCGTTGGCCCGCGGGGAGGTGAACATCTGCCGGTGGGCGCCGTCGTGGCCGAGGAAGCCGAGCTGGGAGCTGACCAGGGCGAGGACCGCGGCGGACACCAACACCCACCAGGTGTCGCCGAGCACGGCCACCGACGCCCACACCGCGACGAACGCGGCGACGGTGGCGGCGATGCGGCCGAGGTACCAGCCGCGGCGGCGCTCGAGCAGGCCGGAGGCGCGGACCAGCTTCGACAGGTCGGCGTAGTCGCTGACGTGGCGGTCCCGCACCCGGCCGGGGGCGGTCGGCGCGGCGGCCGGAGCAGCGGTCGGCGGGGAGGTCGGCACGGAGGTCGCAGAGGACATCGGGTGGGGCTCCCGTCGGAGGGCGGCGAGCACAGCACCGGGTTTCTGGCGACGCTGGGGTCTGGGTGGGTGGGGTGCCCAGTGTGCACGGTGGGCGACGACGGCGCGGGACGGCGGACGCTCCCAGCGTCGTCACAGGTCCGGCGGGCACAGTGGGGAGCAGAGCCGTCGGAGACCAGGAGGAGGTGGCCGTGCACCCGGTCCAGGGACGTCAGCGCGCCCGGTGGGTGACGCGCGCGCTGGTGGCCGCGTCGGTGGTCGGCGCGGGCGTCGCGTCGGTGGCGGCGTGGACGGGCACCGCGCCCACGGTCGCGGGGAACGCAGCCACGTCGGGGGCGGGCCAGGACGAGCAGACGCCGGGCACCCAGACGCCGAGCACCCAGGCACCCGGCACGCAGCTCTCCCCCGGCGGCGGGGGCCGCTCGCACTCCCACTCGTCGGGCTCCTGAGCGGGCCTCAGCGGGGCTCGGCCGCCACGGCCTCCAGCACGTCGACGGTGCCGGTGAACACCCCGTCGTCCCCGCCGCGGGGGTGGTGGACGACGACGTCGGTGAACCCGAGGTCACCCGCCCGGCCCACGGCGTCGCGGTAGGCCTCCAGCGAGCTCAGCGAGTACCGCGGCGCGGAGTCGAGGTTCAGGTGGCGGTCCAGCGCCCGGCCCCCGGCGAGGTCGTCGAACCGGGCCGCCAGCTCACCCACCCCGCGCCACCAGCCGTCGAGGTCGTCCGCCGCGGCGGGCCCGGTGGTGGCCCAGCCGGCGCCGTGCTCCAGCGCCACCCGCATGGCGCGGGGGCCGTTGGCGGCCAGAACGAACGGCACGCGGGGGGTCTGCACGCAGCCGGGGACCATCCGCGCGTCCACCGCGCTGAAGCGCTCGCCGCGACGGGTCGTCACCGGCTCGCGGAGCAGCTCGTCGAGCAGGTCGGTGAACTCGGCCAGCCGGTCCACCCGCTCCCGGGCGGGCAGCATCTCCCCGCCGAGCACCTCCGCGTCGAAGCCGGTGCCGCCCGCGCCGAGCCCGAGCGTCAGCCGGCCCCCGCTGAGGTCGTCGAGGGTCATGACCTCCTTGGCGAAGGTCACCGGGTGGCGGAAGTTCGGCGAGGCCACCCAGGTGCCGAGGCGTACCCGGGAGGTGACCAGTGCGGCGGCGGCCAGCACCGGGACGGTGCCGAACCACGGCTGCGCCGCGAGCGAGCGCCACGACAGGTGGTCGTAGGTCCAGGCGTGGTCGAAGCCCAGGTCCTCCACGCGGCGCCACTGCTGCGCCGCACCGCCCTCGCCGTGCCAGCGCGACTGCGGCAGGACGACGACCCCGACCCTCACCCGGCCTGCTGTGGACGGGACCTCGCGCCCTGGCGGCAGTGGTCACGCACGGTCTACTCCGCCCGGACGACCACCGCGTACGAGCCCACGCCGAGCAGCCGCGCACCGCCGATGCTCTGGTCGTCGAGCACGAGGTTCTCGATGGCGCCGGACTCGTGGTCGAACTCGACGTCCTTGACCTTGCCGAGGTCGGCGCCGCGGCTGGTGAGCACGCGCTTGCCGAGGACGTGGTGGTCCTTGCCGGTGAGCGCCCCCACCGTCTCGTCCGGGCTGCCGATCACGCCGGCGTTGGCGACGGTCACGGCGTCGTCACCGAAGGCGGTGATGTCCGACCAGCGCAGCGTGTCGCCGTCCTCGGTCTTCTTGCACAGCACGGCGACGACGGACCGCGAGGACGGGTCGACGACGAACTCGCTGATCTTGCCGACCGTGTCCGCGGTCGACGTGCTGACGACCTTGCGGCCCTTGGCGTCGGAGAACAGGGTCATCACTTGCCTCCCAGCTGCGCGCGGAACGCCTCGACCGAGGCGCCGAAGCCGGCGAGGTCGTGGCCGACGAAGTCCTTCGCGCTGGTGGGCACCATGAGGTGCTCCTTCGACGCGGAGAGGGTGTCCGGCAGCGGGATGAGCACCTTGGCGCCCTTGTTGCCCAGCGCCTCGGACGACTCGATCTCGTAGCCGACGACGTCGGCCCGCCCGCCGGGGGAGTCGGGCACCTCGACGATGACGTCGACGACCGTGCCCAGGTCCTGGCCGGAGTCGGTGAGCACCTGCGAGCCCAGCACGTCGCCCCCCGACCCGCCCGAGGACGCGGAGCGGTCGAACAGCTCCTGGTTGGCCACCAGGGCCTCCTCGGACTCGATCATCACCGCGTCGCCCCCGAGGCCGGCCACGTTCTGCCACGGCAGCGAGGACTTCAGCGGTCCGGCGAACAGGCCGCGGCCGGCGAGGGTGAACCCGCCGAGCTCGCCGCCGCCGGCGGAGTAGACGAGGTCCTTGACCTGGGCCACGTCCTCGCCCGCGAAGGTGACGACGGGACGCTTGGTGATCTCCGAGGAGCGCAGCAGGTAGCTCACGCGCCCGACCCCGTCCCGGGCTTCCCGCCACCGGACGGGTCGATGATGACCCCGCCGGAGCGCCGCTTGGCCTGCACGGCGAGGACGGCGCCGACGAGCACCGCGATCACCACCAGGACGACGATGAGCCAACCCCACCACTGCATCTGCGGACCCTCTCGGACGGCTCGGGACTGACGAGCGGGAGTCGGCAGCCGGAACCGTGACCCGCGGGGCCGAACCTACCGGCCCCGGGCCCCCCGGGGCACGGGGAGGACGGGCCGCGGACCTGGCCCGGACGCCGCGCGGGCGGGGCGGGCAGGATGACCGGCGTGGAGACCCCCGCCCTCGTGGCCAGCGACGTCGACGGCACCCTGCTCGACGCCCACGAGGCGGTGACGCCCCGCACCCGGGCGGCCGTGCACGCCGTGGTCGCGGCGGGGGTGCCGTTCGTGCTGGTCACGGGCCGCCCGCCGCGCTGGGTGCCGCCGGTGACCAGCCAGCTGGGCCTGTCCCCGTTGGCGGTGTGCGCGAACGGGGCGGTGCTCTACGACTCCGCGGCCGACGAGGTGCTGCACGCCGAGACCGTGGGGGTGGCGCTGCTGGCCGAGGTCGCCGCCGTCGCGCTGCGCGTGCTGCCCGGCGCCGGGCTCGCCGCGGAGCGCGTCGGGCGCAGCGCGCACGACTCCGCCACCCCGCAGTTCGTCTCGGCCCCCGGCTACGCCCACGCCTGGTTGAACCCCGACCACGTCGAGGTCGGGGCGGGCGAGCTGCTCGACGCGCCCGCCGTGAAGCTGCTGGTGCGGCTGCCGGGCACCACGTCGAGCGAGATGGCCGCACGGCTGGTTCCCGAGCTGGGCGGGGTGGTCGACCTGACCTACTCGACGGAGAACGGCCTGGTCGAGCTGGCCGCGCCCGGGGTGACCAAGGCCAGCGGGCTGGCCCGCGTCGCCGCCCGGCTCGGCGCGGCGCAGGCGGGCGTCATCGCGTTCGGCGACATGCCCAACGACGTGCCGATGCTGGGCTGGGCCGGGCACGGGGTGGCCATGGGCAACGCCCACCCGCGGGCCCTGGAGGTGGCCGACGAGGTCGCCCCGCCGCACACCGAGGACGGTGTCGCGACCGTCCTGGAGCGCTTCTGGGCCTGACGGCGCCGCAGGTCGGGTCCGTTACCCTCGGGCGTCGTGAGCTCCCCCCACGCCGACCCGTCCGCCAGCCCGAGCGTCGACCTCGTCGTCGTGGGCTCCGGGTTCTTCGGGCTCACCATCGCCGAGCGGGCCGCGGCCGAGGCGGGCAAGCGGGTGCTGGTGCTCGACCGCCGGCCCCACATCGGCGGCAACGCCTACTCCGAGCCGGAGCCCGAGACCGGCATCGAGATCCACAAGTACGGCGCGCACCTCTTCCACACCTCCAACGAGCGGGTGTGGGAGTACGTCAACCGGTTCACCGACTTCACCGGCTACACCCACCGGGTGTTCACGATCTTCGACGACCAGACGTACTCGATGCCGGTGAACCTGGCCACGATGTGCTCCTACTTCGGCCGGTCGCTGAGCCCGCAGGCCGCCCGCGAGCTCGTCGCGGAGCAGGCCGCCGAGGTCGACGGCGCCACGGCCGCGAACTTCGAGGAGAAGGCCGTCTCGCTCGTCGGCCGGCCGCTCTACGAGGCGTTCTTCAAGGGCTACACGGCCAAGCAGTGGCAGACCGACCCCACCGAGCTGCCCGCGGCCATCGTCACCCGGCTCCCGGTGCGCTACACGTTCGACAACCGCTACTTCAACGACACCCACGAGGGCCTGCCCGTCGACGGCTACACCGCGTGGCTGGAGAACATGGCCGCCCACGAGAACATCGAGGTGCGCCTGGGCACCGACTGGTTCGACGTGCGCGACGAGGTGCTCGCGGCGAACCCGGGCGTGCCCGTCGTCTACACCGGCCCGCTGGACGCCTACTTCGGCAACGTCGAGGGCGAGCTGGGCTGGCGCACCCTGGACTTCGAGCAGGAGGTGCTGCCCGTCGGGGACTACCAGGGCACGCCGGTGATGAACTACGCCGACACCGAGGTGCCGTTCACCCGCATCCACGAGTTCCGCCACTTCCACCCCGAGCGGGACTACCCGACGGACAAGACGGTGATCATGCGGGAGTACAGCCGCTTCGCCGAGTCGGGCGACGAGCCGTACTACCCCATCAACACCGCCGAGGACCGCGCCAAGGTGACCGTCTACCGGGCCCTGGCCAAGCGCGAGACCGCCGAGAAGGGCGTGCTCTTCGGCGGCCGCCTGGGCACCTACCAGTACCTGGACATGCACATGGCCATCGCCAGCGCGCTGTCGATGTGGGACAACACCCTCGCGCCGCACCTGACCACCGGGGCGCCGCTCGTCGGCGCCACCGACGACTGAAGGACCGACGCGATGACCGCCACCGCCCCCGCCCCCCTCGACGCCACCGACGCGACCGACGACGCCGCCCTGCTGCAGCGGGTGATCCTGCCCCGCGCCGGTGACCCGCTCGACCTGCGCTCGCTCTACCTCGACGAGGACACGACGAACCGGCGCCGCACCCGCGCCCGCAGCCGCACCACCCTGGAGCTGCCCGCGGAGTCCGAGGTCTCCTTCGCCACCTACTTCAACGCGTTCCCGGCCAGCTACTGGCGGCGCTGGTCGGTGCTCGACCACGTGGTGCTGCGGGTCGAGGTCGAGGGCCGCTGCCGCATCGACCTGTACCGCTCCAAGGCCGACGCCACCCAGATCCACGTGGCCGGCGAGGTCGTCGAGACCGACGAGCGCACCACGCGGGAGTACTCGGTCGACCTGGCCCCCTTCGAGGACGGCGGGTGGATCTGGTTCGACGTCACCACCGAGGACGCGCCCGTGGTGCTGCACGCCGCCGGCTGGCACGCCACGGCGCAGCCCGCGGGTCGCGCCGCCGTGGCCGTCGGCATCACCACCTTCAACCGGCCCGACGACTGCGCCGCCGCGCTCGCCGCGCTCGGGGAGGACCCGCTCGTCCGCGACGCTCTGACCGCCGTCATCGTCGCCGACCAGGGCAACCGCAAGGTCGCCGACGCCGCGGGCTTCGCCGAGGCCGCCGATTCGCTGGGCGACCGGCTGCGCATCCACGACCAGCCCAACCTGGGCGGCTCGGGCGGGTTCGCCCGCGGCATGCACGAGGCGCTGACCAGCACCGACTGCGAGCAGGTGCTGCTCATGGACGACGACATCGTCATCGAGCCGGACTCGGTGCTGCGGGCGGTGGCCTTCTCTCGGTACGCGGAGCGGCCGATGCTCGTCGGCGGGCAGATGCTCAACCTGCAGGCCCGCTCGCACCTGCACTCCATGGGCGAGGTCGTCGACCGGGACAAGTTCATGTGGCGCGCGGCGCCCAACGTCACCTACGACCACGACTTCGCCGAGGAGTCCCTGCGCGAGACCTCCTGGCTGCACCGGCGCATCGACGTGGACTACAACGGCTGGTGGATGTGCCTGATCCCCCGGGCGGTCGCCGAGGAGCTGGGCCTGCCGCTGCCGCTGTTCATCAAGTGGGACGACGCGGAGTACGGCCTGCGGGCCGGGCGCGCCGGCTTCCCCACCGCCACGCTGCCCGGGGTCGCGATCTGGCACATGCCGTGGTCGGACAAGGACGACGCGACGGACTGGCAGGCCTACTTCCACCTGCGCAACCGGCTCGTCGCGGCCGCGCTGCACAGCCCGCACCGCCGCGGCGGCGCGATGATCTCCCACAGCCTGAAAAGCACGCTCAAGCACCTGCTGTCGCTGGAGTACTCGACCGTGGCGCTGCAGACCCGGGCGGTGGCGGACTTCCTGGCCGGGCCGGACGCGCTGTTCGGCCAGCTGCCCACCGCCCTGGCCGAGGTGCGCGCCCGCCGCGGCGAGTTCGACGACGGCACCGTCCTCGCCTCGTCGCGCACGCTGCCGCTGCCGTCGATGGACGCGGTCAAGGCCGAGCGGTTCCTCAAGCCGCCCACCAACCCCGTCACCATCGGGGCCACCCTGGCCGCCGGTCTCGTGCACAACGTCATGCCGCCCAAGGACGAGCACCACGAGCGCCCGCAGCTCAACATCGCCGCGCAGGACGCCCGCTGGTTCCTGCTGTCGCGCCTCGACGGCGCCACCGTGGCCACGGCCGACGGGCGCGGCGTCGCCTTCCGCAAGCGCAACCCGAAGACGTTCTGGTCGCTGCTGCAGGCCTCCGTGCGGGCCCACGGCGAGCTCCGCCGCGAGTTCCCGCGGATGCGCAAGGAGTACCGCGCCGGGCTGCCCGCGCTGACCTCGGCGCAGGGGTGGCGCCGGGTCTTCGGCCTCGACGGCTGACCCGTCCCGGCCCGTCGGCGGGGTCGGCGGGGGTGGTGCGGGCGGTAGGCTGCGAGCCGATGTCCACCTCCCCGCCGCACGTCGTGACCCCCCGACCCGACCCGCTCGGCCCCGCCGCGCCCGGCCGCGAGCTGCGCGTCCTGGCCGCGGTCAGCGACCTCACGGCCGGCCGTCCCGGCGTCGTCCGCGGCGCCCGCGGGCTCTCCCACCTCGGGGAGCACGCGCTGGGCTGGATCGCCGCGGGCACCCTCGGCGCGGCCCTGGACGCCCGCCGCCGGCCGCTGTGGGGCCAGGCCGTGCTCGGGGCCGTCGGCGCGCACGGCGTGTCGATCGCGGTCAAGCGCGTGGTGCGCCGCCGCCGGCCCGACCACCCCGCGGTGGCCGTCCGGGTCGGCACCCCCAGCCGGCTGAGCTTCCCGTCCTCGCACGCCACGTCCACCACCGCGGCCGCGGCGCTGCTGGGCGACGCCCTCGGTGCGCCCCCCGGGCTGCTGCCCGCCGTGCTCGTGCCCCCGATGCTGGCCTCCCGGCTGGTGCTGGGCGTGCACTACCCGACCGACGTCCTCGCGGGCGCCGGCCTCGGCTGGGGCGCCGCCACCGCCGTGCGCGCGGCCCGCCGCCGCGGGCTGCTCGGAGGTGACCCGCGATGAGCATCCCCACCCCGGACGCCGTGTCGGAGGACCTCGACCCCGCGCGCGTGCCCCGCTCGCTGCCCGCCGGCCTGCTCAAGGCGGTCCGGCCCCGGCAGTGGGTCAAGAACGTCCTCGTCCTCGCCGCGCCCGTCGCGGCCGGCCAGGTGGGCGACGTCGACGTCCTGCTGGCCTCCCTGGTCGCGTTCGTCGTCTTCTCCATGGCGGCCTCGGGCATCTACCTGGTCAACGACGCGCTGGACGTCGAGGCCGACCGCGCCCACCCGGTGAAGCGCTACCGCCCCATCGCGGCGGGCGTGGTGCCCCGGGGCATGGCCTTCGGGCTGTCGGTCGTGCTGCTCGTCGCGGCCCTGGCGCTGTCGCTGCTGGCCAGCTGGCAGCTGCTCGTCGTCATCGCGGTCTATGAGGCGGTGCAGCTCGCCTACTGCTTCGGCCTCAAGCACCAGGCGGTCCTCGACATCTGCGTGGTGTCCTCGGGGTTCCTGCTGCGCGGCATGGCGGGCGGCGTGGCGGCCGGGATCGTGCTGTCGCAGTGGTTCCTGCTCGTCGCCGCCTTCGGCAGCCTGTTCATGGTCTCCGGCAAGCGCTACGCCGAGCTGCGGGTGGCCGAGGAGACCGGGGCCAAGATCCGCAAGTCCCTGGAGAACTACACGTCGACCTACCTGCGCTTCGTCTGGACGCTCTCGGCCACGACACTGGTGACCAGCTACGGGCTGTGGGCGTTCGAGCTCAACGCGGTCAGCGGCTCGGTGTGGTCGGTGATCTCCATCGTCCCGTTCGTCATCGCCGTGCTGCGCTACGCGGTCGACGTCGACGGCGGGGTGGCGGGCGAGCCGGAGGACATCGCGCTGGGGGACCGGGTGCTGCAGGTGCTGGCGCTCGCGTGGGTGCTGTCGATCGGCATCTCCGTCTACCTGTGAGCCGGGCCCGGCCCGGCGGCGGGGGCGGCACGCGCCGGCCCCGCTACGATCGTTTGGTTTGCGCACCGCAGGCAGATGATCACTCACGATCACTTCTGGCGACCACGGGTGGTCCGAGAGGTGGACCCCGGGTGACCGGGGTGCACCCAACCGAGGAACGGAGCTGGTCGGCGTGAGCAGTCCCGCACGGCGCACGGGCCGGTCGCGCACCTGGTTGTGGGTCGTCCTCGGGGTGCTGGTCCTCGTCGTGCTCGCGGCCGTGCTGCTGCGCCCGGGCACCTCGACCCCGCCCTCGGGCGCGCCCGGCACCAGCACGACCACCGGCGCCCCCGCGCCGACCACCACCACGCCCACCCAGCCGGCCGACTGCCCGGCCGTCGAGGTCCTGCTGGTGCCCGGCACCTACGAGACGTCCGCCACGGCCGACCCGGCGGTGCCCGTCGGCCTGCTCGCCGAGGTGGGCAACGGCCTCGCGGCGCGCTTCCCGGCCGCCCAGGTCACCGAGTACTACGTCCCCTACCCGGCGCAGTTCGGCAACCCCATGCCCTACGAGCAGAGCCGCGCGGCCGGGGTGACCGCGACCCGCACCGAGCTCGAGGCGACCGGGAACCGCTGCCCGCTGACCAAGTTCGCCCTCACCGGGTTCTCCCAGGGCGCCGCGGTCGCCGGCGACGTGGCCACCACCATCGGCAACGGCGGCGGACCCGTCGCGGCCGACCGCGTCGTCGGCGTGGGCCTGGTCGCCGACCCGTACCGCCAGCCCGGTCAGGTCGAGATGCCCGGCCCCGCCCTCGACGGCGTCGGCATCGGCGGGCCGCGGGCGCAGGGCTTCGGCGCGCTCACCGACCGCACGGCCACCCTGTGCGCCCCGGGCGACCTGGTGTGCGACACGCCGCGCGATGCGCTGGCCCCGCAGAACCTGGGTGCCACGCTGGCGCAGCTGGGGGCCTACCTCCGCACCGGCGTGCACTCGAGCTACGGCCGCTTCGACGTCGGCGGGGGCACCACCGGCACGCAGTGGCTGGTGGGCAGGCTCGGTGACGAGGTCGCCGGGGCGGTGTCGTGAGCAGGACCGCGGGACGCGGCGGTGGGCCGTGCTGAGGACAGGAGCGACGACGAGGAATCGGGGCCCCCGGGGGGCCGGTTGTAGCATCCCGCGAGGCCCGCACGCAGTCGTGCGGGGGGCGGGAGGTCCGGACGGGCAGGTCGGGGCGGACCGCCGCGCGCGACGGGGCGCAGCACGGACCGGGGACCACCCGGCCCGACCCACGCGGACACAGGAGGAACGATGACCGGGTTCGAGCAGGCGGACGCCGCAGCCGCCGCCATCGCCGTCGGCACGGTCGTCGACCAGATCGAGCGCACCACCAGCACCTGCGGGGACAAGCCCGCCTATGTGGCCCACGACTACTCCCGCGAGACGGCCGGCGAGACCACGACCGTCACCTTCGCCGAGTTGGGCACCCGGGTGCGCGCGGTCGCCGCGCGGCTGCAGCAGGTGACCACCCCCGGTGACCGGGTCGCGATCCTCGCCCCGCAGGGCGCGGAGTACATCATCGGCTTCTTCGCCGCCATCCACGCCGGCCTCGTCGCCGTCCCGCTGTTCGACCCGTCCGAGCCCGGCCACACCGACCGGCTCACCGCCGTGCTCGCCGACTGCACGCCCGCCGTGGTGCTGACCACCGCCTCGGCCTCACCCGGGGTGCGGGAGTTCTTCAAGGGCCGCCCCGCGGCGCAGCGCCCGCGCAGCATCGCCATCGAGGGCGTGCCGGACTCGCTGGCCGCCTCGTGGTCCGCGCCGGACGTCGCGCCCGACGACGTCGCCTACCTGCAGTACACCTCCGGCTCCACCCGAGTCCCGGCCGGCGTCGAGATCACCCACCGCGCCGTGCTCACCAACGTCGTGCAGATGATCACCTCCTACCGGATCCCGGTCGGCGAGGGGCGCGGCGTCAGCTGGCTGCCGCTGTTCCACGACATGGGCCTGCTCGTGGTCGTCATCGCCGGGGTCGGCGGCATGACCTGCCAGGTGCTCAGCCCGCGCGCCTTCGTGCAACGACCGCTCCGGTGGATCACGCTGCTCGGCGAGGGCAGCGGCGTGGTCGCCGCCGCGCCCGACTTCGGCTTCGACCACGCGGCCAAGCGGGGCCTGCCCAAGGAGGGGGACGACGTCGACCTCTCCGGGGTGCTCGCGCTGATCAACGGCAGCGAGCCCGTGCGCGCGGGCACGCTGGAGCGCTTCCACGCCGCCTTCGCGCCGTACGGCCTGCCCGAGTCCGCGGTGCGGCCGTCCTACGGGATGGCCGAGGCCACCCTGTTCGTCGCGGCCAGCCGGGCGGGCGAGCGCCCGACGGTGCGCACGTTCGACCGCGACGAGATGGCCGCCGGCCGCGTGGTGGCGCTGCCCGCCGACGACCCGCGCGCCACCACCCAGGTGGCCGTCGGGGACGTCTCGCTGGCCCAGCAGGTGCGGATCGTGCACACCGACGAGGCCACCGGGGCGCCGACCGTGCTGGGCGAGGACGCCGTCGGCGAGATCTGGATCGCCGGGGACAACCTGGGCCGCGGCTACTGGGGCCGGCCCGAGGAGACCGAGGAGACGTTCGGCGGGGTGCTGCCCGACGAGCCGGGCACCCGCTGGCTGCGGACCGGTGACCTCGGGGCCGTCGTCGAGGGCCAGCTCTACGTCACCGGCCGGGTCAAGGACCTCATCATCGTCGGCGGGCGCAACCACTACCCGCAGGACGTCGAGTTCTCCGCCGAGCAGGCCAGCGACGTGCTCCGCCCCGGTTTCGTGGCCGCCTTCTCGGTGCCGCCCGAGGCCATGCCCGCCGGGGACGGCGAGGGCGGTCCCGCCGACGACCCGGCCGAGCAGCTCGTCCTGGTGGCCGAGCGGGCCATGGGCAAGGGCAAGGCCGACCCCGAGCCCGTCGTCGCCGCCGTGCGCGCCGCCATCGCCTCCCGCCACGGCATCACCGCCCGCGAGGTCCTCCTCGTCCCGGGCGGGTCCATCCCGCGCACGTCGAGCGGCAAGATCGCCCGCCGCGCGTGCCGGCAGCGCTACCTCGACGGCACCCTCCGGGGCGCCGCGGGGCCGGTGCTGACGCCCCGAGAGCTGGGAGTCCCCACGTGAGCGAGCCGAGCACGTCCGCCGGGCGGTCACCGTCCCTGCCCGAGCCCGTGACCACCGAGGCGCTGTCGACCTGGCTCGGGGACTGGGTCGCGCGGGCCACCGGGGTGCCCCGCGGCGAGGTGACCCGCGACCGCCCGCTCGAGGAGTTCGGGCTGTCCTCCCGCGACACCGTCGGCCTCGCCGGCGAGCTCGAGGAGATGCTGGGGGTCACCCTCTCGGTCACCCTGCTCTGGGAGCACCCGACCATAGCCTCGCTCGCCCGCCGCCTCGTCGAGGGCGAGCCCGAGGTGCCCGCCGAGCGCGAGGCCGACGACGCCCGCGCCGTCGCGGCCCACGACCCCGGCGCCGAGATCGCGGTCGTCGGCGTCGGCACCCGGCTGCCCGGCGGCGTGAGCACCCCCGACGAGCTGTGGCAGCTGCTGGTCACGGGCACCGACGCCGTGGGGCCGATGCCCGAGGGCCGCTGGCAGGCCTTCACCGACGACCACGCCACCGCGGCGCTCGTCGGCCGGACCAACCAGCTCGGCGGGTTCCTCGACGAGGTGGCGGAGTTCGACGCCGAGTTCTTCGGCATCTCCCCGCGCGAGGCCGCCTCGATGGACCCGCAGCAGCGCCTCGTCATGGAGGTCACCTGGGAGGCCATGGAGCACGCCGGGGTCTCCCCGGAGTCGCTGCGCGGCTCGGCCACCGGCGTCTTCGTCGGCGTCTCGACCCACGACTACGGCCTGCTCACCTCCTCGGACCTGGAGAGCGCCGAGGCCTACACCACCACCGGGTCGGCGGGCAGCATCGTCGCCAACCGGCTCTCCTACACCTTCGACCTGCGCGGCCCGTCGATGGCGCTCGACGCGGCCTGCTCGTCGTCGCTGGTCGCCGTGCACCAGGCCATCCGCTCGCTGCGCGCGGGGGAGTGCGACGCCGCCCTCGCCGGCGGGGTGAACCTCATGCTCGCCCCCGCGGTGACGGTCAGCTTCGACCAGGCGGGCGCGCTGTCCACCGACGGGCGCTGCAAGGCCTTCGACGCCGCCGCCGACGGCATCAGCCGCGGCGAGGGCGCGGGCATGGTGGTGCTCAAGCGCCTGGCCGACGCCCAGCGCGACGGTGACCGGGTGCTCGCCGTGCTGGCCGGCTCCGCGGTCAACTCCGACGGGCGCTCCAACGGGCTCACCGCCCCCAACCCCGCCGCCCAGACCGACCTGCTGCGCGCCGCCTACCGCGACGCCGGGGTCCGGCCGTCCGAGGTGGACTACGTCGAGGCCCACGGCACCGGCACCCTGCTGGGCGACCCCATCGAGGCCCGCGCGCTGGGCGCCGTGCTCGGGGCCGGCCGTGAGGTCGACGCCCCGCTGCTGCTGGGCTCGGCCAAGACCAACTTCGGCCACCTCGAGGCCGCGGCGGGCATCGTCGCGCTGATCAAGGTGGTCCTGGCCATGGGCCACGACGCGCTGCCCCCGTCGCTGCACTTCCGCACGCCCAACCCGCACATCCCGTTCGAGGCCGCGCGGCTCGCCGTCGTCACGGAGCCGACCGCCTGGCCCCGGCGCAGCGGCGCCGCGACGGCCGGTGTCTCCGGCTTCGGCTTCGGCGGCACCAACGCCCACCTGGTGGTGCGCGAGGCCCCGCCGGTGCCCGCCGCCGCCGAGCCGGTCCCGCTGGCCGAGCGCGTGCCTGCTGTCGGCGACCCCGTCGGCCCCGTGGTGCTGGTGGTCTCCGGGCAGACCAAGGAGCGGCTGCGCGCCGCCGCGGCCGACCTGGCGGAGTGGCTGACCCGCGAGGGCAAGTCCGAGCCGCTGCCCGCCGTCGGCCGGGCGCTGGCGCGGCGCAGCCAGGGCCGCCACCGCGCGGCGCTGGTCGTCCGCGGCCACGACGACGCCGTGCAGGGCGCGCTCGCCGTCGCCGAGGGCCGCCCCGCCCCGGGCGTCGTCGTGGGCGCGCAGGACACCGGCGCCGGACCGGTGTGGGTGTTCTCCGGCTACGGCTCGCAGTGGCACGGCATGGCCCGGGACCTGCTGGCCGAGGAGCCCGCGTTCGCCGAGGCCTGGCGCGAGCTCGAGGACCTCGTCGTCGACGAGTCCGGCTTCTCGCTGCACGAGCTCGTGCACGGCGACGAGCCCGTCCGCGGCGTCGACACCGTGCAGGTGGTGCTCTACGCCGTGCAGGTCGGCCTGGCCGCGGTGCTGCGCAGCTACGGCGCGGAGCCCACCGCGGTGCTCGGCCACTCCATGGGCGAGGTCGCCGCGGCCGTGGTCTCCGGCGGGCTCTCGCTCGAGGACGGCACACGGGTCATCTGCACCCGCTCCCGGCTGCTGGCCGAGCTGGACTCCCTGGGCCTGGGCGCGATGGGCCTGGTCGGCCTGTCCTCGGCCGAGCTGGCCGAGCAGGCGCACCGCTGGCCCGACGTCTCGGCCGCGGTGCACGCCGCGCCGCAGCAGACCACCGTCGCCGGCGAGCGCGAGCAGGTGCGCGAGCTGGTGGCGTGGGCCGAGTCGCTGGGCCGCACGGCCCGGCTGCTCGACGTCAGCGGCGCCGGGCACACCGAGGCCGTCGACCCGGTGCTCGGCGAGCTGACGGCCGAGCTGGCCGGCCTCGACGTCGCCCCGGCGCGGGTGCCCGTCTTCTCCTCGGTCACCGGGGACGCGGGCAGCGCCGCCGACGAGGGCTGGCAGCACGACGTCGCCTACTGGACCCGCGGCATGCGCCAGCCGGTGCTGTTCGCCGAGACGGTCGGGGAGGCCGTCCGCGCCGGGCACACCACGTTCCTCGAGCTCTCCCCGCACCCGGTGGCCCTGCCCTCGGTCGGTGCCACCGCGGCCGCCGAGGGCGTGGCCGACCCGCTGCTGGTCCCCGCGCAGCGGCGCAACGCCGACGGCAGCGCCCTGGTCCGGGAGGCCCTGGCCCAGCTGTGGGTGCACGGCCACGACGTCGACGTCCGCGCGCTCAACGGCGAGGGCGCCCCCGGCGAGCTGGTCGAGGTCCCGCGCACGCGCTGGCACCGCCGCCACCACTGGACCACCGCCCGGCCGCTCAGCTCGGCCATCCCCACCGTCGGCGTGCACGTCGCGCTGCCCGACGGCCGCCACGTGTGGGAGTCCACCGGCACCACCGACGTCGCCGTGCCCGTGCACGCCGCCGCCGCGCACGTCCTGGGCGCCGACGCCGAGGTGAGCACCCTGGTGCGCCACCAGCCGGCGCCGGGAGCGGGGGTGCCGGTGACGACCGTGCTCACCCCGCACCCCGGCGGCGGGTCCATCCAGGTCCACGCCCACGCCGACGAGGCCACCTGGGTGCTGCTGGCCGAGGCCGTCGTCACCGGGGTGGCCCTCGACCGCGCGTCGGGCGCCGTCACGGTGCGTCCGCACGTCACCAGCACGGGTGCGCCGCAGCCGGTGCCCACGACGAGCGAGGCGGCCGAGCCTGAGGCCGACGCCGAGGCCGACGTGCGGGAGCGGCTGCGCACGATCGTCGCGGAGGTGCTGGGCTACGCCCCCAACCAGCTGCCTGACGACGTGGCGCTCGTCGAGCTCGGCCTCGACTCGATGATGGCCGTGCGGATCAAGAACCGCGTGGAGCACGAGCTGGGCACCCCGCCGATCGTGCTGGAGATGCTGCGCGGCGCCGGGCTGGCCGACCTGCAGCGCCACCTCGTCTCGCTGCTCGCCGGGGACGAGGTCGGCGCGGCCTCGGCCGGCGAGGCGTCCGGGGTGCCGCCGCGCGACGCCGCCGAGCGCTGGGTGGCCGCCCAGTGGTCCGCCGTCGTGGGCTCCCCCGTCGCCGGGGTGACCAGCCCGCTGCCCACGCTGTCGGAGGCCAAGCGGGTCGAGCTCGCCCACGCCCTCGGCGGGCGCTGGGAGGGCTGGGTCGAGCCGTCCGCGCTGGTCGCCGCGACCACGCTGTCCGCGCTGGCCGACGAGGTCCGCCCCTTGATGGAGACCTCGACCGGAGAGCTGGTGCGGGTGCTGCAGGCCCCCGTGGTGGCCCCCGGGGAGCGTGCCGCGGCCCCGCTGTTCGTGGTGCACCCCGCGGGCGGCTCCTGCTCGGTCTACGACCCGCTGATCAAGCTGCTCCCCGCCGACCAGCCCGTGTTCGGCATCGAGCGGCTCGAGGGCCCGCTGGCCGAGCGGGTGGCGGCGTACCTGCCGCTCGTCGTCGAGCACGGCGGCCCGGGGCCGTTCCGGCTCGCCGGGTGGTCCTTCGGCGGGGCGCTGGCCTACGAGCTCGGCCGCCAGCTGACCGCGGCCGGTCACGAGGTCGAGCTGGTCGCCATGCTCGACACCGTGCGCCCGGTGGAGGCGATCCCCGACACCCCGCAGGAGACCCTCGCGCGGTGGAAGCGTTTCGCCGCCTACGTCGAGCGCACCTACGGCCGGGCCGTGCCGCTGCCGGAGGCCGAGCTGCTGGCGGCCGACCCCGACGAGCAGCTGCGGATCATCCTGGGCCTGCTGCAGCAGGCGGCGGGCGGCATCGGCACCGGCATCAGCGCCGGCGTGCTCGAGCACCAGCGCACCTCCTGGGTGGACAACCGCGCCCTGGAGCAGCTGCAGCCCCTGCCCTACGACGGCGAGGTGGTGCTCTACCGCGCCGACGGGATGCACGAGGGGGCGGTGGAGATCGAGCCGCGCTACGCCGAGATCGCGCCGGACGGCGGCTGGTCGGGGGTGTGCCCAGGCCTGGAGGTGGTCCACGTCGGCGGTGACCACCTGCAGGTCATCGACGAGCCCATCATCTCCCGCGTGGCCGCGGACCTGCGCTCCCGGCTGGCCCGCACCCGGGAGGCCGTGCACCTGGGCTGAGCGGGGCGTGTCGTCGCGGCGACCTGCGGCGACACGCCCGGCGGAGGCGGACCCTCGACGACGGATCGAGGGTTACGCTCCGCGGGTCCACCCCGGTCGGCGGCAGGTGGTCCGGGACCGCCCGTGACCCATCCGCTGCTGACTCGTTATCGACACGGCACTACCATGCTGCGAGCGGCGCGCCCGGTGACGCGCCGCACGCCACCACGAGTTCACCGACCGGCAGCGGAGCCGCCCCCCGGGTGGCACCGCACCGCTCCGTCCACCCGGACCGGAGCACCACGACACCGCGCCGGGGAGCGGTGCCGACGAAGGGGAGAACGACACATGCTCGAGGCAGGCCGGGGAACACCCGCCACGCTGTCCGCCCGACTGCGCCGGAAGGTGGTCGGCGTCGCCGCTGCCGCCGTCGTGCTCCCGACGGCCCTGGCGCTGGCCCTGCCCGCCTCGGCCGCCGCCGCACCGGCGCCCGCACCCGCGCAGGTCTCGGCCGACGCCGCCATTCCGTACTCGGTCAGCTGGGTCACGGACCGCCAGCTCGCGCTGACCATCCAGTCGCCGGTGATGCGCGTGCCGATCACGGTCGGCATCCTGCTCCCGCGCACCTGGAACTCGGAGCCGGGCAAGACCTACCCCGCGTTCATGCTGCTCGACGGCTTCCGCGTGCCGGACACCAGCTCGGACTGGTTCAACATGACCGACATCGAGCAGTTCTTCCGCGACAAGGACACGCTCGTCGTCACCGCCTACGGCGGCGAGGGCTCCTTCTACTCCAACTGGGAGACCCCCGACCCCAACGCGGCCGGCACCCAGGGCCAGATGCAGTGGGACACCTTCTGGAACACCGAGCTGCCCCAGGTGCTCAGCCAGAACTTCCGGTTCAACGGCAGCAAGGCCATCGGCGGGCTCTCCATGGGTGGCACGGCGGCCTTCAACTACGCCACGCTGCACCCGGGCACCTACAAGGCCGCGGCGTCGTACTCCGGCTACCTGTCGACCACGTCGCCGTTCTTCCCGCAGCTCATCCAGTACTCGATCTCCTCGAACACGGACCTGAACCCCAACAACCTGTGGGGTGACCCGGCCACCGACCCGGCGTGGCCGCTGCACGACCCGACGGTCCAGGTCACCAACAACACGGCCGCCCGGACCGGGCTGCAGGGCATGTCGCTCTACGTGTCCGCCGGCAACGGTGCCCCCGGCCCCTACGACGGCCCCTCGTTCCTCGGCCTGAGCCCCAACTACGTGGGCCAGCTGCTCGAGATCGCCGCCAACTACTCCAGCCAGCAGTTCACCGGCGCGGCCCAGGCGGCGGGTGTCACCACCGTCAAGACCGACTACTACAACGGCGGCACCCACTCCTGGCCGTACTGGCAGCGCCAGCTGGAGCAGTCATGGCCGCAGATCGGTGCTGCGCTCGGGCTCGACGCGGGCGCCATCCAGGGCACGGGTGGCTGCGCCCAGACGCAGTTCGCGTCGATCGCGCTGGCCCAGGGCCTCGGTAACTGCACCACCCCGCAGTACAACGTCCCCGGCGGGGTGGCGCAGGACTTCTTCAACGGCCGTGCGTTCCTGGCCACGGGTCAGCCGATCACCAGCGCCGGCGCGCTGAAGGGCCGAATCGGGGCGAAGTTCCAGGACCTGGGCGGCACCGGCGGCACCCGCACCAACCCGCTCACCACCGGCCCCGCCAACGTCAACGGCGTGCCGCTGGGCCTGCCCATCACGGGTGAGACGGCCGTCCCGGGTGGCGCCTACAACGACTTCTCGTCGGCCAACACGCACATCTACTGGTCGCCGGCCACGGACGCCCACGAGATCGGGGGTCTCATCTACGACAAGTGGACGTCGCTGGGCCGCCAGGGCGGCGAGCTGGGGTTCCCCGTCACGGACGAATCGGTGCCGAACGGCAGGCCGAACGCCCGCTGGAACGGGTTCCAGGGCGTCGGGGGCGGTCAGATCCTGTTCAGCAACTTCGGCACCTACGAGGTCAAGGGCGCGATCCTGGCCACGTGGCTCGGCACGGGAGGGACCGCTGGCCCCAACGGCCTGCCCACCTCCGATGAGACCCCGGTTGCCAACGGCCTCCGGCAGACCTTCGAGCAGGGTGCGTACACCTTCGTCCTGCCGAACGGCCCGGTCGTCCCCAGCTGACGACCGGCTGACCAGCAGCACCCAGCACGTCCCGGCGGGGGCGGCACCGGACTCCCGGTGCCGCCCCCGCCGGCGTGTGACGGCGCCCCCACCCCGGCGGGCCGCCGGGTCCTCCCGTCCGCGCACCGGGTCGCGACCCCGCATGCAGGGGGACGGCACCGGTGGGCACGGAAGCGGTCAGGGGACAGACGTCGTTCGGCTGCGGGGTGTCGGGCTCAGTCGCGTTGGTAGAGCGGGGGCAGCCACTGGGAGGGCTGGCGCTCCAGGCCGCCCACCACGCGCTCCCCGGTCTCGAGCTGCGCCGGCACGGCGTCGGGCCGGAACGGCCGGTAGACGATGACCGTCCCCCACTCCCGGCCCAGGTCGTCGGACAGGTAGCTGGTCAGCGCCCGCCCCTCGCCCAGCAGCCGCGTCCAGCCCAGCGGGCCACCGCCGGGCGCGGTCTCCCACACCACGTCGGTGGGTCGACCGGTCTCGCCCGGCGTCAGCCGCGCCACGGGCACCTCGGCCACGCCGTCGGCGACGGTGAACGGCCGCACGCACGGGAAGCTCGCCCCCACCAGCCAGTCGGGAAGCACCGGGTCCTGCGGGCCCAGGACGCTGGAGAGGGTCGCGACGGGGGGCAGCCGCGGCGCGGTGACGGCGACGAACTTGTCCGGCGAGGTGTCGGCGTCCTCCAGGACGAGCCGCACCCAGGTGGTGCCGGCGGGGATCTCGCTCACCGGGACCCGCAGGGTCCGCCAGGCGGGGCCCCCGGTGGGGTCCTGGAACGGCCGGGTGCCGGTCGCGGTGACCGACCCGGCGGGCCCGGTGCCCAGCTCGAGGTCGAGGCGACCCCCGGGCTGGGCCTGCCCGGTGGGGGTGATGGCGGCGACGGACCCGGCCGCGGTCACGGCGACGACGGGGGTGTCGGGCCCGGGTGTGGGCAGGGCGACCCAGCCGGTGGTGGCCGAGGACGGGCGCTGCTCGCCCTCGGTCCAGCTGCCCAGCACCGTGGTCGTGGCCGGGTCGAGACCGGCCGGGAGCGGGGCCGACACGCTGCTGCCGCCGGCCGCGGTGCTGCCACCCCGGGACGTGGCGTCGGTGCTCCCCCCGGCCCCGGTCTGCGCCGAGCCGGGCTCGAGCAGGGCGGGCGGCACGCCGTCCCGGGTGAAGCCGGTGTCGGCGGGCACGTCGAGCGGGTCGGTGCCGGGGTCCTCCGGGGTCAGCGCCCCGCCGAACGCCGGCTGCTCCACCCGCACGGCGTCGGCCAGCCCGCAGCTGCCGCCCGCCACGCTGCGCAGGTCCTGCTGGCCGATCGTGTACGCGGGCCAGCGCGCCGCGGTGCTGAGCACGAACGACCCGACGAGCCCGGCGACCACGAGCATCGTGACCGCGGTGACGGGGGCGCCGAGCACGCCGCCGACGCGGGCGGGCAGCCGGGGCCGGCGCCGATCGGGCGCGGGCCGCACCCGCAGGTGCTCGCGCAGGGCCACGAGCGCGGCCACCCCGGCGGCGGCCAGCGCGACCGACGACAGGGCCACCCCGGCCACCGCGGGCGGCCGCTGCGCGAACGGGACCCCCCAGGACGACGCGTACCACCAGGCGTTGGGCCCGGTGAGGGCGAACGCGAGCACCACCAGCACGGCGGCCGTGGCGACGGCCCGGTGGCGCACCGAGCGCAGCACGGCCGCGCCCACCGCCACCGTGGCCAGCGCCCCCAGCCCGGCGGCGAGCCCGGCGAAGACCCCGAAGTGGTGGGTCCACTTCGTCGGCGTCAGCGTCAGCGACGCCAGCCCCAGCGCCGTCGAGGCCACCAGCCGCAGCCCCGGCCCGTGCGCCGCGCCCGGCACGGTGCCGCGCCGCAGCACCACCGCGGCGACGAGGACGACCAGCAGCAGCAGGAGCAGCACCGGGTAGCGGCGAGCCAGGCCGCCGTCCGCCCCGCCGGTGAGCAGCGCGGTGTACCGGTAGGGCTCGGCGAACCACGGCAGCGACGGCCCCAGCTCGGTGCGCACCCGGGTCGCCTCGCGCACGGTGGCCAGCGTCTGGTCGCCGAACACCACCACGAGCACGGCCGTGCCCGCGGCCAGCATCGGGGCCAGCACGGCCAGCGCGCCGGACTCGCGCACCCGCTCGGCCAGCATCCGGCTCAGCGGCCGCACCGCCACCAGCAGCACGGCCACCGCGGCCAGCCCCGTGGGCCCGGCGGCGAGCGAGAAGGCCGCCGTCAGCAGCGCCGCGGCGAGCGGCAGCAGGCGGCGCCCCGCCACCGCGTGCTCGACGAGGACCCAGGTCAGCACGACGCCGAGGGCGATGGGCGCCTCGGGGCGCAGCCCGTTGCCGAACGGCAGCCAGAAGGCCAGCAGCACGGCCGCCGCGGCCCACCGCGCGGGCCCCAGGTGCACCGCCGCCCCCAGCCGGGGCAGCACGGCCCGGGTGACCACCAGCCACGTGGCCAGCCCCAGGAGCAGCGCGGGCACGCGCAGCCACAGCGTGGCCGTGCCCAGCCCGACCATGCGGGCGTAGAGCTCGTAGTACCAGCCGAACGGCGCCTCGGGGCTGTTGAACCACCGGTAGTAGTTGCCGATGTACCCGGCCCGTCCCGCGGCCCGGGCCATGGTGGTGAGGTAGCCGTCGTCCGAGGTGGTCGACCCGACGAGCCACCACGCGCCGAGCACCGCCACCACGAGGCCGTCGCTCCAGCCGGGCCGGGGCCGCGGGCGCCGCCGGGGCGCGGTGTGCGCACCGGCGCGGTCCAGCCGGCGCAGCAGCAGCAGCCCGGCCCCCAGGCCGAGCACCGCCAGCCCGGTGGCCAGCAGCTTGAGCGGGGTGGGGGAGCTGTCGTAGCGGTCGTCGACCTCGGCGCGCAGCGACACCCCGGGCCCGGCCGCTCCCCGCAGGTCGGTGAACACCCCCACGAGCTGGGGCCGCACGTCGCCGTCCAGCGTCACCTGCTGCCCGGCCGCGGAGAGCGTCGTCGAGCCCGGCAGGGACGTCACGGCCACCCCGCAGCCCCCGCCGGTGAGGTCGGCGGCGGGCACCCGGAGGGCGGGGATGCCGCGCAGGCTGACCAGCAGGTCGCCGGCCTCGCGGCGGGCGAGCAGGGCGGTGCCCCCGGAGTCCGGCGCCTCGGGGGGCGCGGTCCCCAGCACCAGGCCGTCGTCCCCGACGGCGCGCACCGCGTCGCAGGACACCTCGGCCCGCAGCTCGACGGGCGTGTAGGCCACCAGCGGCGCGGTCACCTCGGCGTAGCTGCCCTGCTGCGGCCACGCCAGGGCGGTGGTGTGCTGGCGGACGGGGAGCAGCGGCACGGCCACGGCCAGCACCGCCCCCAGCAGGGCCAGCAGCGCGGCGGCGAGCGCGAGGGGGGTGCCGCGGGCGCGCGGTCCCCGTTCCCCCTCCTCCACGGGGCCAGACCCTAGTCGTGCACGACGCCGCAGGTCAGCGCGTCGCGCCGACCGACGCGGTCCGGGTGGACGGGGAGTCGCCGGTGCCGGTGCTCCCGTCGGGCCGGGGCCGGTGACGCAGCGTCCAGACCGTGATCACGACGAGCAGCAGCGTCCACGCGATCGCGGTGCGGGAGAACGCGAGGTCCTGCGAGCGGTTCGGCGCCTGCGGGACGGTCCACAGGTCGTAGGCGAAGAAGCCGTAGACGGCGAACCAGGCCAGCGGGTTGCGCAGCGGGGAGTCCGCCCGCCGGGCCACGAGCAGCAGCGCGGGCAGGAACGTCATCGAGTAGTACGTCTCGCTCAGCGACGAGGCCAGGTACATCGCGGTGAGCAGGGTCAGGTACTGGGTGCCGGTGCGGACCACCGGGTCGACCACGTGGCGCAGCCGCCACACCACCAGCAGGGCGACGACGAGGACGACCCCGCGCACCGCGGTCAGCGCCAGCTCGGGCACCCCGAACCGGGTCCCGACGGCCCACAGCGAGCTGTTGATGTCCGGCCGGGCCGTGAGCAGGTTGGGCACGGTGACGTCGAGGAAGTCCTGCCGGGCCGGCACCAAGAGGAACCCGACCACGTTGGCCACCGCGGGGATGGCCACCGCCCACGCGATGGTCGACCAGCCGCGGCGCAGCAGCGGGATGAGCAGCAGCAGCACGAACAGCGGCTTGATGGCCAGGGCGATGCCCAGCAGCACCCCGGCGAGCACCCACCGGCGCCGCGTCTCGGCGAGCAGGAAGCCGGCGCCGAGCGCGAGCAGCAGGGTGTTGTTCAGGTTGCCGAACAGCAGCGTCAGGGTCAGCGACTCGGTCAGGGCGAACCCGAGCACCACCGCGGCGGTGAGCGGGCCCAGCAGCCGGCCGCCGACGAGCTTGACCGACAGCGCGACCCCGACCAGCGCGGCCAGGACGGACAGCGTGTTCCAGACGAGGAAGCCCGGGTCGTGGCTGAGCAGGCCGAAGGGGGCCACGACGAGCAGCCCGCTCGGGGTGAGCAGGAAGTACGGGTCGGCGTAGACCGAGACCCCGTCGACGAAGCGCAGCGCCCCGTCGTGCAGCGCCCGGAAGTCGACGTCGTTGCGCACCTCGAGGTAGGAGCGGAACACCAGGTTGCTCATCACCATGACCGCCAGCGGCCACAGCACGGCCGAGAGCGCCTTCGACGTCGCGGGGCTGACGTCGAGCAACGTCCCGCGGCGGGAGGCCCCCGATGAGCGGGGGGCGGCGTCGTCCGACGTCGCGGGGCGGCCGGCGTCCACGTCCTGGGCTGCGGTCACGCCGACCGACGATAGCAACCCCGGCGCCGCCGTCGGGCCAGGTCGGGCGGCCCCGGGGGGCGGTCCCGCTACTGCACCGCCACCCGGTCGCGCGGGTCGGGCAGCCACATCGGCCCGGTGGAGGAGAGCCCGCCCGTGGTCTCGGTGCCCCGCTCGACCTGCGCGGGCACCGCCGACGGGACGATGGGCACCAGCTGCTGCAGGGTGCCCCAGTCGCGGTTCCAGTCGTCGCGCAGGTAGGTGGGCACGGTCTGCGGCTTGGCCAGCAGGTCGGTCCAGCCGAGCGGGCCCCCGCCGTAGCTGCCCTCCCACGCCTCGACGGCGCCCTCGAGCTCCCGGTTGGGGGTGATGCGCAGCGCGGGCACCTCGGCCACCCCGTCCTGCGCGCGGAACGGGCGCTGGCAGGGGAACGCCAGGCCCACGGCCCAGTCCAGCAGCACCGGCTGCTCGGAGCCGACCACCTGCTGCAGGGTCTGCAGCTGCGGCACCCGGGGCCCGGTCAGCGCGATCCAGGAGTCGGGGCTGAGGTCGTCGTCGACCACCTTCAGCCGCACCCAGGTGGCGTCCGGCGGGGCCTGGTCCAGCGGCAGCCGCAGGTTGCGCCACGACGTCGTCGGGCCGGGGTCGAGCAGCATGGTCGAGGTGGTCGCACCGATCGACCCGACGGCCCCGGTGCCGAACTCGACGGTGAGCCGGGGCCCGGGGGTGACGTTGCCGTCGGCGTCGACGGAGCGCACCGAGCCCGCCGCGGTCACCACCAGCAGCGGGCGCTCGGCGTCGCGCGGCGGCAGCGCGTACCAGGCCGACGTCAGCGTCGACGTCTGCTGGATGCCGGAGACGTAGCTGCCCAGCACCGGGGTGACGCTGGGGTCGAGGCCGAACGGCAACGACAGCGACGCCGAGCTCGACGCCGAGCCGGACCCCGCGGTGCCGCGCTGCGAGGCGTCGGTGGACCCGGAGCCGTCGCTGGTGCTCGTCGTGCCGCCGTCGAGGGTGGGCGAGACGGCGTTGGGGGTGAAGCCGGTGGACTGCACCCGCCCCAGCGGGTCCGGCCCGCCGACGTCGGGGCTCAGCAGCCCGGAGAGCGGGTCGGTCTCGACGAGCACGGAGTCGGCCAGGGCGCACGGGTTGCCGGCCAGCGCGGCCACGTTGCCCGAGCCGACGGTGTAGGCGGGGTAGCGGTCGACGGCCGCCTTCGCGAACGCGAGCACCTCGGCCACCACCATGAGCCCGGCGACCACCGTCAGCGGCGCGGAGGCCAGCCGCAGGGCGCGCCGGCCCGCCCGCGGCCCCCGCAGCCGGGTGCCGAGCCGGGCCGTCCGGGCCCGGCCCCCGTCCGCCCGCGCGGGGGCGGCCCCGCGCAGGTGCTCGCGCGCGGCGAGCAGGACCAGCACGGCCACCACGGCCAGCAGCGCGGTGCTGAGCAGGAAGCCCTTGACCGACGGCGGCTTGTCGAACCACGGGATGCCGAGCCCGGAGACGTACCACCACGCGTTCCAGCCGGTGGCCGACAGGGCCAGCACGAACACCAGCGCGGCGGCGAAGACCAGCCGGTTGCGCCGCGACCGCAGCGCCGCCGCGCCCACCGCCAGCGCGGTCAGCGCCGCGAGCGAGCCGCCGATGCCGGCGAACGCCCCGAAGTGGTGGGTCCACTTCGTCGGGGTGAGGGCGAGGGCGAGGAAGGAGCCGGCCATCAGCGCCACCAGCCGCTGCGACGGGCCGCGGGCCGCGCCGGGGATGCCGCCGCGGCGCAGGCTCACCGCCGCGCAGGCGGCCAGGGAGAGCAGGACGACCAGGACGGGGAAGCGGCGGGCCAGCGAGCCGTCGGCCGAGTCGTTGAACAGCGCGGTGTAGCGGCTGAGCTCCTGGTACCAGGCCAGGCTGGGGCCCTGCTCGTCGCGCACCCGGGTGGCCTCGAGCACCGCGGCCAGGGTCTGGTCGCCGAAGACGACGAGCAGCACGCCGAGCCCGGCGGCGAGCAGCGGGGCCAGGGTGGTCCACCGGCCCAGCTCCCGGGCCTTGAGGCTGATCAGCCGCACCAGCGGGCGCAGCCCCACCAGCAGCGCCACCAGGCAGATCAGCCCGGTAGGCCCGGCGGCCAGCGAGAACGCGGCCACCAGCAGCGCGACGGCCAGCGGCAGCAGCTTGCGGGTGGCCACGGCGCGCTCCACCGAGCACCAGGTCAGCAGAACCCCGAGCGCGATGGGCGCCTCGGGCCGCAGCCCGTTGTCGTAGGGCAGCCAGAAGGCGAGGAAGACCGCGGCGGCCGCCCAGCGCGCCGCCCCGCTGCGGCCCACGGCGCGGCCCAGCCGGGGCAGCACCTCCCGGCTGATGACCAGCCACGTGGCGACGGCGATGACCAGGGCGGGCAGCCGCACCCACACGCTGGCCGTGCTCACCCGGGCCATCCAGGCCAGCACCTCGTAGTACCAGCCGAACGGGGCCTCGGGGGAGCCGAACCAGCGGAAGTAGTTGCCCATGTACCCGCTGCTGCGCGCCGCCCGCGCCATGGTGAGCAGGTAGCCGTCGTCGGAGGTGTTGGCCCCGATGACGTGCCAGACGCCGAGGACGGCCACCACCGTCAGGTCCCGCGGCCCCAGCCGCCACCAGCCGCGCGGCAGCACCTTGAGCCGGCGGGTGCGGCTGTCGGACTCCAGCACCGCCAGCGCGGCCAGGGAGCCGAGCACGGCGAGGCCCCCGACGACGAGCGCGGCCAGCTTGAGGCCCGTGGGCGCGGTGGCGTAACGGGTGTCGACCTGGGCGTCGAGCGCGAGGCCGTCGGGCACGGCGCCGGTGAGGTCGGTGAACACCCCGACGACCTGGGGCCGGTTGTCCCCGTCCCGGCTGCCGGTGACGGGGCCGGTGGTGGTCCCCACCGTCGCGGTGGTCCCGTCCCGGGTGGCCTCGACGACGAGGGTGCAGCCCGGGGCGAGCCCGGCGACGGGGGTGGTGAGCAGGGCGTCGTCGCGCTGCACGACGGTGAGCGACCCGCTGACGACCGAGATGATCATGCCCTGGGTGGTGGCGCCCGGGGCGGTGGGCGGCACGGTGGAGACCGCGACGCCGTTGCTGGTGGCGAACGGCGTGATGGCGGCGCAGGGCACGGTGACGCGGAGGTCGACCGGGGCGTAGCCCACCAGCGGCGCCGTGACCGGGGTCAGCGAGCCCGCCTGCGGCCAGCTCAGCCGCGCGGTGGTCTGGGTGACGGGCAGCAGCGGGGCGGCCAGCGCGAGCACGGCCCCCAGCAGCCCCAGCACGGTGGCCAGCAGGGCCGCGCGGGAGCGGGCTCGGCGGCCCCGCAGGGTCGGCTCCTCGCCCGGGGCCGGGCCGTCGTCGGCCGGGCCGCGGGTCGGCTGCCCGACGCTCAGCGCCACGGGACGGTCACCACCACGAGGCCCCAGGCTAGCCAGGCGGGGGTGGGCCCGGCGTCAGCCACGGCGGGTCACCACGACGAACGGGCCCACCGCGGTGCTGGTGAACGCCGGGTCGGAGAACAGCGAGCGGGGGAAGGCGACGGTGTCGAACACGACGTTGGGGCTGTCGGGGAAGGTGTCGCGCGCGAGGTCGAGGGTGAGGCGGTCCCCGTCGGCGCGGAGCACGAAGGCCGTCGGCGGCGGCCACGGGCTCGCGTCGATCTCGGCGAGCAGCTCGGCGGGGGAGCTCGCCCCCGCCCACCGCTGCACCGCCTCGCGGCGGGCGACGTAGTCGGCGTGCGGGTTGGCGTAGTGGGGGGTGACCTGCTGGAACCCGCGGTACGGGTAGTAGGCGAGGAAGCCGTAGGCCCCGGTCAGCACCACCGTGTCCCGGCGGGGCCCGAGCGCGGCGAGGAGCGCGTCGATGCGCGGGTAGGTGGCGGCGTCCGCGTCGACGCCGCCCGCGGCGCGCACGCCGTCGGCCCCCGGGTCGGTGTAGGCCAGGGCGACGTCGCTGCGCAGCGCGCCCGGCACCGCCTGGGCGACCCCGACGGCGAGCAGGACGCCCAGCACCGCGAGGGCGGGGCGCACCCGGGCGGGCAGGCCGGGGGACTGCCGTCGGGCGAGCGCGAGACCGAGCCGGCCGGCCTCGAGCAGGCCCAGCCCGCCTGCCGCCGCCAGCAGCGACTCCAGCGGGACCAGCAGCCGGAACCCCAGCAGGGTGGAGTCGAACAGCAGCCAGGCCAGCGAGAGCACCGTCCAGGCGTAGAGCACGACGACGGTCAGCCCCAGGGCCGCGGCCACGTCGGAGGAGCGGGCCCGCAGCACCAGCCACACCGTGCCGACCAGGCAGAGCAGCCCGACCAGGGTGGGCTGGGCCATCGGCAGCGGCAGCGTGGTGCCCTCGGCGGGCAGGAACCGCTGCGCCACCCCGTTGGCGGGCTCGCCGGACAGCACGGCGAGCACGTAGGGCGCCCACACGGTGAGCGCGACCAGCGCGGCGGGGACCCCGACGACGACGAGCCGGCCGAGCACGGGCAGCGCGGCCCGGGCCCCACCGGCCCGGACCCCGGGCACAGCGACGACCACGGCCATGACGACGACGGCGAGGGTGAGGACGCCGAAGTACAGGGTGTACGACGTCGCGGCCAGGCCCAGGAAGACCCCGGCGGCGAGCAGCGCGCCGCGCCCGCCCCGCCGGGCCCGCAGCCCGCGCCAGGCGAGCACGAGGGCGGGGCCGGCCAGCAGGGAGACGACCGCGCCGTAGGGCTCCTGCGCGCCCCCGCCGCCGAGCAGCACCACCGCCGACGCGGTGGCCGCGACGAGGGCGCGCCGGGGCCCGAGCACCGCGGACCAGGCCACCAGGGCGGCGACGGCGGCGACGGCCAGCGAGCCGATCGCCCACGGCTTGTAGGCCTCCCAGCCCGGTAGGCCGGCGAGCGCGGCCAGCCGGCCCCCGACCCAGAACCACCCCGACGGGTAGAACGGGGCGAGGCCGGCGTAGTTCATGTCCGACAGGGCGGGGGAGTCGGTCAGCCGGGTCAGCAGCTGGGTGCGGAACTGCTGGTCGACGCTTACCCCGCCGAGATACAGCCGGGTGCTGCCCAGCGGCACGGCCAGCACCACGGTGACCAGGGCGGACAACGACACCCAGGTCCCCACCGCGCCCACCCGGCGGTGGCGCCCCAGCAGCCACGCCGAGGCGCCGAGCGCGGCGAGCACGCCCACCACGGCCAGCGTGGTCAGCGCGGTGTTCGCGGTCGAGGCGGTGGGCAGCGGGACGGGCAGCACCGCGACGACGGCCTGCACGGCCACCGTGGTCACCCCGGCGACGAGCACGGCCAGCACCCCGGTGCCGACCGTGCGGGCGCCGGACCGCCCGTCCGCGCCTCGGTCCGCGACCCGCTCCCCGGCCGCGGCCCCTGCGGGGGCCTCGGCCGCGCGGCTCACAGCGGCAGGCGCCGGAAGACCGGCCGGGGCACGTGGCGGAGCACGGACATCACGGCGCGCATGGGCGCGGGCGCCCACACCAGCGCGGTGCCGCTGCGGGCGGCGTCGACGGCCACCTCGGCGACCTGCTCGGGGGTCTGCGCCAGCGGGGCGGCGTCCATCCCCTCGGTCATCTTCGACGCCACGAATCCGGGGCGGACCACGGTCACCGAGACGCCGTGCTCGGCCAGCGCCTCGCCCAGGCCCAGGTAGAAGCCGTCGACCCCGGCCTTGGAGGAGCCGTAGACGAAGTTGGACCGGCGCACCCGCTCCCCGGCCACGCTGGACAGGGCGATGATCGTGCCGTGGCCCTGGTGGCGCATCCGCTCGCCGAGCAGCACGCCGACCGAGACCGGGGCGGTGTAGTTCACGGTGGCGAGCTCGACGGCCAGGGCCTGGTCCTGCCACAGCGCCTCGGCGTCGCCCAGCAGGCCGAACGCGACCACGGCCACGTCGACGTCCCCGGCCGCGAAGGCGGCGTCGAGGGTGGCCGGGTGGCTCGCGGTGTCGGCGGCCTCGAAGTCCAGCGGCACCACGGTCGCGCCGGCCGACTCGAGCCGGGTGACGGCGGCGTCGCGGCGCTCCGACGGCCGGGCGGCGAGGACGACGCGCAGCGGGGCGGTCGCGAGGTAGCGCTCGGCGATGGCCAGCGCGATGTCGGACGTGCCGCCGAGCAGCAGCAGGGAGCGGGGGTTGCCCACGGCGTCGATCACGAGAGCTCGAGCCTCCTCGACAGGTCGGAGGCGAAGACGCCTCGGGGGTCGACGGCCCGGCGGACGCGGAGCCACTCGTCGATGCGGGGGTACATGCGGTGGAACGTCTCGGCCGTGGTGCGGGAGTCCTTGGCCGTGTACAGCCGGCCGCCGAACTCCAGCACCCGGGCGTCGAGCTCGGCCACCAGCCGGTGCAGGCCGGGCTTGATGGGGAAGTCGACGCAGATGTTCCAGCCCGGGATGGGGAAGCTCAGCGGCGCCCGGTTGCCGGGGCCGAACAGCTTGAACACGTTGAGGAACGAGACGTGCCCGCTGGCGGCGATGTCGGCCAGGATGCGGCGGAACTCGGCCTCGGCCTCCAGCGGGACCACGAACTGGTACTGCAGGAAGCCCTTCGAGCCGTAGGCCCGGTTCCACTCCCCGAACAGGTCGAGCGGGTGGTAGAAGGCCGTGAGGTTCTGCACCTTGCCGCGGTAGGTCCCCGCCTTGCGGAACCACGCCTCGCCGAGCGCGGAGAAGGTCAGCTTGTTGGCCAGGCCGTTGGGGAAGACGTCGGGCAGCGTCAGCAGCGTGGGCGCGTCGAACTTCAGCGGGTCCTTGGCCAGCTTGTCCGGCAGCTGGTCGAGCCGGGCCAGCGAGCCGCGGCTGACGGCGGCGCGGCCCAGCTTGGGCCCGGTGGAGATCGCGTCGAACCACGCGGACGAGTAGTCGTAGTGCTGCTCGGAGCCGTCGGTGTGCAGGGCGATGGTCTCGTCGAGGGTCTGCGTGCGGTCGCCGTCGGCGATGAAGTACGCCGTCTCGGTCTTCGTCATCGCGATGGTGGCCCGCAGGATCACCCCGGTCAGGCCGTTGCCGCCGACGGTGGCCCAGAACAGGTCCGCGACGCCGACCCCGTAGGTCGGCAGCACCGTGTCGTCGTCCGGGGTGAGGGTGTGCACCGCCCCGTCGGCGCAGAGCAGGTCGAGGCTGCGCACGTGGTTGCCGAAGCTGCCCGCGGAGTGGTGGTTCTTGCCGTGGATGTCCGAGCCGATGGCCCCGCCGACGGTCACCTGCCGGGTGCCGGGCAGCACGGGCACCCACAGCCCGAACGGCAGCGCCGCGCGCATCAGGGTGTCGAGGCTGACCCCGGCGTCGACGTCGACCAGGCCCGACTCGGCGTCGATGGAGTGCAGCGTGTCCAGCGCGGTCATGTCGAGGACCAGGCCGCCGGCGTTCTGGGCCGGGTCGCCGTAGGAGCGGCCCAGGCCGCGGGCGATCACGCCGCGGTCGTCCGCCTGCTCCACGGCACGGACGAGCTCGGCGACGTCGGGGGAGTGCAGCACGCTCGCCCGGGTGGGGGCGGTGCGCGCCCAGCCCGTCAGCCGTCGGCTCTCGACCCGCGGCGGCGTCGGCGGGGCCGACGGCGGCGCGGTGACCCCGGTCGTGGACGCGAGGGTGGGCTGGGGGTGCGAGCTGGTGGTCGACATCGCGCCCGAGGCTACCGCCCGGCCGGTCGCGGACCGGTCACGACGGCCCGGTGACCTGGGCGGGGACGGCCGCGACGTGGCGGGTCCCACCGTGGCGGCGGCTCAGCCGACGTCGGCGCGTCCGGCGTACCCGCGGTAGGCCAGGGTCGGCAGCCGGTCGAGCGCCCCGCGCTCGGTGCGCGTGACCGTGAGGTCGACCAGGCCCGGCGGGTGCCGGTAGACGACCCGCTCGACGTGTCCCCACGCCAGCGTCGGCTGCCCACCGGGGTTCAGCGACGAGGGCAGCTCGACGAAGGACGCGGTGCGCGCGACCCCGGCGAAGGTGCCGCCGCCGAACGGGGTGAACGCGTTGTCGGTGATGGCCCCCTCCAGGCCGTCGCCGGCGCGGACCCGGAACTCCGGGGCGGTGACCACGCCGTCGCGCACCGCGGCCAGGCGCGCGCAGGGCCACAGGGCGGCCGAGACCTGGTCGACGAAGACCGGGGCGTCGCCGAGCACCTGCTGGGCCTGGACGGGCCCGTCGCCCGCGTCGACCCGGACCCGGTCGGCGAGGCCGCAGTCCGGCGCCGCCCCGGTGAGCCGGGCGACCGCGGTGGCGGCGTTCGTCGCCGCCAGCGACGGCCCGGGGTGCTGGCGCAGCGGGGCGGCGACGGAGACGACGAGCGCCAGCACCACCCCGGTCAGCGCGGCCGCGGTCAGCACCGCGCGGTCCGCCCCGGGCCCCGAGGCCCGGCCGCGGCGCCGCCGGCGGGCCGACACCAGCACCGCGGCGAGCGCGACGACCAGCCACGGCACCGGGCTGGACAGCGGCACCCCGGCGACGGCGGGGGCCAGCGCCCGGACGTCGACGACCTCGCTGACCCGGGTGTGGTCGCCGAAGAGCTGGCCCCAGTCGGCGAACGGCCGCCAGTCGTTGGGCCCGAGCAGCGCGACGGTCGTCGCCACCACCACCACGCCGGCCGCGACGAGCCCGGCCCCGGCCCGGGCGCGGCGGGGCAGCGGCGGGCGCAGCAGGGCCAGGGCGAGCAGCAGCACCCCGGGGGCGGCCACCGCGCCGAAGTGGTTGACCCACTTGCTCGGGGTGGGGGCCAGCAGGAGCAGCGCGACCAGCAGGGTCAGCGCCGCGCCCCGGGTCGCCGCGGCCGTCCGGCCGCCCCCGCCCCGGGTGGCCACGGCCGCCGCCCCGGCCAGCAGCAGCACGGCCAGGGTCAGCAGCACCGGCAGCCGGGGCAGCCAGGGCCCGCCGAGCAGGGTCTCGTAGTGCACGTACTCCTGCTGCCAGGTGTAGCGCAGGTAGTACCAGGTGCGCACCGAGGTGGCCTCGAGCACGTCGGCCGGGGTGGCGTCGGCCAGGCCCACCGGCACGACGACCGTGGCGGCGGCGACGGCCACCGCCAGCACCGCGGCGGCCGGGCCGCGCCCGCGCGACCGCAGGGTCCGGCCGAGCCACGGCAGCGCCACCACCAGCGGTGCCGCCGCCACCAGCCCGGTGGGGGAGACGGTCAGCGCGAGCACGGCCAGCGCGACGGCCACCGCCAGCGCGACGGGGGAGTCGTCCCGGCGGGCCGCCCGGGTGGCCACCAGGACCCCCGCGGCCAGCAGCACGATGAGCGGCTCGGGGCGCAGGGTGATCCCGTAGGGCAGCCACCACACCCCGAACGCCAGGGCCAGCGCGGCCGCCTGCCGGGTGCGCACCCCCGCCCGGCCCAGCAGGTCAGCCAGCAGCACCCGCAGCAGCAGGTAGGTGCCCAGCCCGTACGCCAGTGGCAGCAGCCGCAGCCACCACAGGCTCCAGCCGCCCAGCGACCCCCAGGCCACGGCCAGGTACTGGCTCAGCACGAAGGGGTTCTCCGCGCTGTCGAACATGTTGACGTAGTTGCCGACGAACCCGCCCGCCCCGGTCGTCCGGGCCATGAGCGCGTACCAGGAGTCGTCGATGTTGACCGGCCCCAGCACGGTCCACGCCCCGGCGAGCAGGACCACCACGGCGTCGACCGGGGAGGGCCGCACCCGCCACCGCCGCCGCGCGGGGGCCCGCCAGGTGCGCCGGGCCACGACGAGGGTGGCCAGCAGCGCAATGGCGTGGGCGAGCAGCAGCACGACCTTGAGCGGGGTGGGGCTGGACTGGTAGCGCGCGTCGACGTGCAGCGTCGCGGCCAGGCCGGTCGCGCCCGCGTCGCCGTCCAGGCCGGTCTCGAGCTCGGTGACCTGGGGGACCGCGAGCCCCGGCGCCGCACCGAGCAGCACGCCGTCGCGGGTCACCCTGGCCCCGTCGGCGTCGGCCGTGACCAGCAGCGGCCCGGACCCGGTCCCCGCCCGGGGGACGGTGGCCACCGTGGTGCCCGACGCCGCCACCTGCACGGTGCCGGACCCGTCGACGGTGACGAGCAGCCCCTGGTCGGCCTGCTCGGTGCTGTTGTCCGGGCCGTTGCTGGTCGGGGGCACGTCCGCGGGCAGGGTGCGCAGCGCCTCGCCGCCTCCCCGGGCGGCGAGCGCGGCCACGGCGGTGGCGGGCAGGACGACCTCGAGCTGCAGGGGCCGGTAGGCGGCCAGCGGCACGACGGTGGAGGTGGGGGCGGTGCCCGCCCGGGGCCAGGTCAGCACCGGGTCGTCGGCGCGCACCGGGCTCAGGGCGGCGCCGGCCCCGAGGAGCACGGTGGCCAGCGCGAGCAGGGCGACGAGCAGCACGGACCCGCGCCGGGGGTTCGGCGGCCCGTCGGCCGGGGGCGGGGCGGGCACGGCGGGGCGCGCCCGTTCCGTCGCCACGCTCACCGGGCCGACGCTAGCAAGGCGGGGGCTGCTCTACCCTCGTCCGCGGTGCCCGTGACCTGCGGGCGACGGCAGGAGGAGCGCGGGTGGCGGGGACGCAGGACACGCAGCCGGGCCCGGCGCTGTCGCTGCGCGACCAGGTGCTGCGCTTCGTCGTCACGGGCGGGCTGGCCGCCGTGGTCGACTTCGGGCTGTACCAGCTCCTGCTCGCCACCGGCCTGCAGCTCAGCGTGGCCAAGTCGATCAGCTTCGTCGCCGGCACCACCACCGCGTACCTCATCAACCGGCGCTGGACGTTCCGGTCGTCGGGCGGCACCCGGGCGTTCGTCGCCGTCGTGGGCCTCTACGCCACCACCTTCGCGGTGCAGGTCGGCCTGAACGCGGTGCTGGTGCGCGTGCTGCCCGAGGCGTGGTGGCGCATCACCCTGGCGTTCGTCATCGCCCAGGGCACGGCCACGGTCATCAACTTCGTGGTCCAGCGCCTGCTCATCTTCCGCACCCCGGACCCGGCGCTCGTCCCCTGAGCGCTCAGGGCCGGTCGAACTGCTCGCGCCGGCCCAGCGAGCGCAGCCGCGCCCACTCCCGGAACCCCGCCGGGTCGCGCCGGGTGACGAGGAAGTACCAGCCGAAGCGCGCCCACTCCTGCGGCACCAGCCGGCGCATGCCCCGCTGCGCGGTCAGGTAGCCGCGGTTGCGGTAGGTGAAGTAGCGCTTGGTCGCGTCCGCCGGGTGCTGGGTGTGCATCCGCCCGCCCAGGATGGGCTTGAACTCGTCGGCGCCGTCGGGGTGCAGGTAGGCGGTGGTCAGGCAGGTGCCGAACGGGATGCCGGAGTTGACCAGCCGCCGGTGCACGTCCACCTCGTCGCCGCGGACGAACAGGCGCAGGTCGGGCACGCCCACCCGCTCCAGCGTGGCCGCGGCGAACAGCGCCCCGTTGAACAGCGAGGCGATGCCGGCCAGCAGGTCGTCGCCGGGGTCGACGGAGAGCTCGCTGCGGTAGCGGCGCCACACCACGCCGCGGCGCAGCGGGAACGCGAGCCGGTCGGGCTCGGCGATGTCGCAGACCACGGGGGAGACCTCGCCGAGGCCGTGGCGGGTGGCGCAGTCGAGCAGCGTGGCCAGCACGGCGCCGTCGGCGGGCATCCCGTCGTCGTCGGCGCACCACACCCAGTCCGCCCCGAGGCTCAGCGCGTGCAGCATGCCGAGCGCGAACCCGCCCGCGCCGCCGAGGTTGCGGCGCGAGGGCAGGTACGTGCTCGGGACGGGCGTGGCGGCGACCAGGTCGCCCACGAGCGGGTCGTCCCCGTTGTCGACGACGACCAGGTGGTCCACCGGGCGGGTCTGCCCGGCCAGCACGCCCAGCGAGCGGGCCAGCAGCTCCCGGCGGCCCATCGTCACGACGACGGCGACCATCCGCGCGCTGTCGTCCACGCGGCGCGACGCTACCGGTCGGCGGTGCGGGCTAGCGTCGCGGCGTGGTGCGGGAGTGGGGCGGGCGGCTGCTGCTCGGCGGGCTGGGGGCCGGCGCGGCCGCCTGCGTGGTCGTCCTCGTCGGACACCTCGTCCACGGCGACGCGGCTGTGGCCGACCTGGTGTCCGACCGGCCGACGGGTGCGCAGGACTTCACGGCGTTCCGGGACTCCGCGGTGGCCCTGCTGCGCGGGGGCGACGTCTACGCCCTGCCCACCCCGGCGTCCCTGCCCTCCCTGGGCCCGCCCCTGCTGCCCGTCCTGCTCGCCCCGCTGGGGCTGCTGACCCCGCTGGCGGGCTACCGCCTGCTCGCCGTGGTGACGCTGCTGTGCGTCGTGGGCAGCGCGGCCGTGGTGGCGCGCTCGCTGCGGGTGCGCCCCGCCGCGGCGGTGGCCGTGCTGGCCGGGGTGCTGAGCAGCACGGCCGTGCTGTCGACGCTGCGGTTCGGGCAGGTGTACGGCCTGCTGGCGGCGCTGCTCACGGCGGCGTGGTGGGCGGGCCGGCGCGACCTGCCCGTGGTGGAGGGCGCCCTGCTCGCGGTGCTGGTGGTGCTCAAGCCGTCGCTGGCCCCGGTGCTGCTGCTGCTCGTGGTGCGCCGCCGCGGCCGGGCGCTGGTCTCGGCCGCCGTCGTCGGGGCCGTGGCGGTGCTGGCGCCGCTGCTGCTCACCGGTCCGGGTGCGCTGGCGACCTGGCTGCGGCTGCTCACCACCCGGCTCGACCCGATGCTGACCTACCCCGCCAACGTGTCGCTGCCCGGCACGCTGGCCCGGCTGACCACCGAGAACCCGTGGGCGCCGCCGGTGCTCGTCGTGCCGGGCGGGGCGTGGGTGGGCACGGCGCTGGGGCTGGCGGCGGTGGTGGCCTCCGCCCTGGCCGCGCGGGAGCGGCGCGCCGGGGACCCGGCGCTGCTGGCGCTTGCCGCCGCGGGGCTGCTCGCCTCCCCGGTGACGTGGTCGACCTACCTGGTGGTGCTGGTGCCGGGCGTGGTGGTGCTGGCGGCCCGCACCGGGCCCGCGGTGGTGGCGGTGCTGGGCCCCGCGGTGCTGCTCAGCAGCCTCGACCCCACGTCGGCGTCACCGTGGGTGCGGCTGGTGCTCGTCGCGCCGCTGCTGCTGACCTGGGCGGGCCTGCAGCTGCTGGCGGCCACCGACGTGGTGTGGCGCCCGGCCGCGCCCCGGGCCGGACCGTCTCAGACCCCCGCGGTGCCGGCCCGCTCGTCGTCGGCGCGCAGCTCGGCCTCCATGCGGTCGACCGCCTCGCCCGCCTCGGGGCCCTTGTAGTGCACCAGGACGTCGCGGATGGAGCCGTGCTCGCGCACCGTGCCGTGGTCGATCCACATCGCGGAGTCGCAGAGCTGGACCAGGAACTCGTCGGAGTGGCTGGCGAAGACGAGGATCCCGGAGCGGGCGACGAGGTCCTGCAGCCGGGTGCGGGCCTTCTTCATGAACTCCGCGTCGACGGCGCCGATGCCCTCGTCGAGCAGCAGGATCTCGGGCTCGATGCTGGTGACCACGCCGAGCGCGACCCGCACCCGCATGCCGGTGGAGTAGGTGCGCATCGGCATCTGCAGGTAGTCGCCGAGCTCGGTGAACTCGGCGATCTCGTCCATCTTGGACAGCATGTACTTGCGCGTCATGCCCAGGAACAGCCCGCGGATGATGATGTTCTCGTAGCCGGAGATCTCCGGGTCCATGCCCACGCCGAGGTCGAACACCGGGGCCACCCGGCCGGTGATCCGGGCGCTGCCGCGGGTCGGCTCGTAGATGCCGGAGAGCAGCCGCAGCAGGGTCGACTTCCCGGCCCCGTTGTGCCCCACCAGCCCGACGCGGTCGCCCTCGGACAGCGACAGGGTGATGTCCTTGAGCGCCTCGACGACGACGACGTTGCTCTCGTTGCGCCCGATCGCGCCGCCGGCCTTGCCGAGGAAGGCCTTCTTCAGGGAGCGGGACTTGGCGTCGAAGATGGGGAAGTCGACGTAGGCGTTCTGCGTCCGGACGCTGACGGGCTGGTTCACGGTCCTCCTAGACCCAGTACGAGACGCGGGAGCGGAAGCGCCGCAGCAGCACCAGCGCCAGCGCGAGGCCGGCCACGGTGATGCCCAGCACGATGTACCAGTGGTAGGCCTTCTGGTCCCCGCCGAGCATGGGGGTCCGGACGATGTCCAGGAAGTGGTAGAGCGGGTTGATCTGGGCGAGCCGCGCCCGGTCGGCGACCTGGCCGCCCTGGGCCAGCAGCGCCTGGTCGTTCCACACGATCGGCGTCATGAAGAACAGCAGCTGCACCAGGCTGAACAGGATGGGGCTGATGTCGCGGAACCGGGTGGAGAGGATCCCGAAGACGAACGACACCCACACCGCGTTGACGGCCAGCAGCGCGAGGGCGGGGATCGCGGCCAGGTCGGTCCACGTCAGCGGCTTGGGGAACACGACGAGCAGCACCACGTAGATGATGAGGTTGTGGCCCAGCAGCAGCAGCTGGCGCCACACCAGCCGGTAGACGTGCACGCTCAGCGGCGCGGGCAGCTGCTTGATCAGCCCCTCGTTGCTGATGAAGACGTCGGAGCCCTCGAGGATGGCGCCGCTGATGAGGTTCCAGATGATGAGCCCGACGGTGATGTGGGGCAGCAGCTCGGCGATCGGCTGCTGGAACAGCACCGAGTAGAGCAGGCCCATGGCGACGGCCGTGACCCCGGTCGCGATGGTGATCCAGATCGGCCCCAGCACCGAGCGGCGGTAGCGCTGCTTGATGTCCTGCCACCCCAGGTGCAGCCACAGCTCGCGCTGGCCGAAGCCCTCGGTGAGGTCGCTGACGGCGCGTCGCAGGGTCCGCGAGTCCGGCCGCGGCGCCGCCGGGAGCGGCGGTGCGTCGCTGGTCGTCGAGGTGGGCACGAGCGTCGAGGGTACCCGTGCGGCTCCCCGGTCCGGCGGGTCCTCGGTGTTACCGTGGCGGCTCGTCCGGGCAGGCACGCCGCCCGCCCGCCGGACCCCTGCGACACCGTGCCGCGCACCGCTCGGCCCGTCGGCGGGTCGAGGTCAGCCGCACCACCCGGGGGAGCACCGCGCACGTGAGCACCGCACACCGCACCGCACGACCGACCCGGCTCGCGGCCGCCGCGCTGCTCGGTGCGGCCGTGCTCGGCGTCGCCGGGTGCGGCTCGAGCAGCGCCACCGCCACCTCGGACCCGGCCACGTCGACGACCACTGTCGCGCCGGCCGTCCCGAGCCCGAGCGCCACCACCAGCACGGCGCCCCCGACGACGGCCGCGCCGGCACCGACCAGCACGGCCCCGACGACGAGCGTGGACCCCTCGTCGCTGCCCACCACGCCGGTGGCGACCACATCGCCGACGGCCGTGCCCGCGCCGGGTGCACCCGGGGCGCCGCCTGCGGTGCAGACCCAGGCCGAGGCGAACTTCGCGGCCACCCTGCAGCAGAACGGGGTGCAGGTCACGCAGGACGGCGGCACCCAGGTCAACCTGGGCCAGGCCGTGTGCCAGGAGCTCGCCCGGGGCGGGGACAAGCAGTCGATCCTGGTGTCGCTGCTCGCCATCGGCCAGCTCGCGCAGGCCAACGGGTCGACCTCGCTCGACCCGCAGCAGTACGCGCAGCTGGTGCTGACCGCGGCCGGCAACCCGGCCAACTGCAACTGACGGCCGAGGACACCGAGGAGGCCCCGTGGTGGCGCTGCCCACCCACCGGCGCGGGACGACCCCCGTGCTGGTCGTGCTCCCGGCGCTGAACGAGCAGGCCAGCGTGGCCGCGGTCGTCGCCGAGGTCAGCCACGCCTGGCCCAGCGCCGAGGTGCTCGTCGTCGACGACGGGTCGACCGACGCCACGGCGGCCGTGGCCGCGGCCGCCGGCGCGCGGGTGCTCTCGCTGCCGTTCAACCTGGGCGTGGGCGGGGCCATGCGCGCCGCCTTCCGCTACGCGGTGCGGGAGGGCTTCGACACCGTCGTGCAGGTCGACGCCGACGGCCAGCACGACCCGGCCGAGATCGGGGCCCTGCTCGAGGCGGCCGAGGCGGGGGCCGACGTCGTGGTGGGGGCACGCTTCGCCGGCAAGGGCGTCTACGCGGCGCGCGGCCCGCGACGCTGGGCGATGCGGCTGCTGGCCGCGGTGCTCTCCCGCATGTCGGGCACCCGGCTCACCGACCCGACGTCGGGGTTCCGGCTGACCGGCCCGCGCGCGCTGCCGGTGTTCGCCGAGCACTACCCCGAGGAGTACCTCGGCGACACCGTCGAGTCGCTCGTCATCGCCCACCGGGTGGGCCTGCGCATCGCCCAGGTGCCGGTCGCGATGCGCCCGCGGGCCGGGGGCGTGGCCAGCCAGTCGCCGTACCGCGCCGCGGTGTTCCTCTGCCGGGTGGTGGCCGCCGTCGCGCTGGCCACCGTGCGCGAGCGCCCCCGGGTGAGCGGTGGCGTGCCCGTCGGGACGGTGGGCTGAGCGTGCGGCTCCTCGCGGTCTCCCTGGTCCTCGTCCTCGTCCTGCTCGGGCTCGTCCTGGAGCTGATGCGGCGGCGCCGGCTGCGGGAGAAGTACGCCGCCATCTGGCTCGTCGTCGCCGCCGGCGCCGTCGTGCTCACCGTCGTCCCGTCCCTGCTCGACGGGCTGGCCGGCCTGGTGGGCATCCAGACCCCGTCGAACCTGCTGTTCCTGCTGGCCCTGCTCGTGCTGCTGGCGATCTCGCTGCAGCTCTCCGGGGAGGTCGGCCAGCTCGAGGAGCAGACCCGCGTGCTCGCCGAGGAGGTGGGCATGGCGCGCCTGGAGCGCGACCGCGCCCGCACCGCCCACACCGAGCTGGCCGCCCGGGTCGCCGAGCTGGAGCAGCGGGCGTCAGCGCGCGCCGAGCAGCCGCGCGGTGCCGCGCCAGGCGAGGCCGACCGCGACGTCCACGGCACGCGTCGCGCCGGCTGAGCCGATCACCCGCGGGTCCAGCCGCGGCGTCAGGGCCCGGGTCCACTCCGCGTCCGGAACCTGCTGCTCGGCCGCCAGCTGCGCCCGCCTGGCCCGGACGTGGTCGCGGGTGCGCCACAGCCACAGCCAGCTGCGCACCTTGCCGCGGCCCCAGCCCTGCGCCACCGCCTGCGCCAGCACGCCCAGCTCGAGGCCCAGCAGCAGCGGGGCCAGCGCGAGCAGGGCGCGGCGCGGCCACAGCGTGGCCAGCAGCACCAGCCGGTTGCGCTCGAGCAGGTACATCTTGGCCGGGTTGCGGGAGAACTCGTAGTGGTGCCGCGCCACGGCGGTGGGCACGCAGCGCGGCTGCCTGCCCAGCCGCAGGCACCGCAGGCTGAGCTCGGTGTCCTCGAGGTAGGCGAAGTAGGCGGCGTCGAACCCGCCGAGCCGGCGCCACAGGTCGGCCCGGAGCAGCAGCGCGGCCCCGCTGGCCCCGGTCACGTCGAACGGGGCGGTGCGCGTCTCCGGCTCGTCGAGCCCCCCGGCCCAGGACACCCCGAGCACGTGGACGGGGTTGCCCCCGCTGTTGAGCAGGGCCGGGTCGGCCGCCAGCCGCACGCTGGCCATCACCGGGCCGGTGCCCGGGCGGTCGGCCTCGGCGAGAAGCTGGGCGAGCGCGTCGGGGTCGAGCTCGCAGTCGGAGTTGAGCAGCAGCAGGTGGGTCGGCGCCGGGGCGTCGTCCGGGTGGTCCTCGAGCAGCACGTCCGCCGCCGCGTTGCAGCCGCCCGCGAAGCCGAGGTTGGCCGCCGACCGGACCAGCCTTACCCGGGGGTCGTCCGCCAGCGCGGGCAGGTCCGCCCGGGTGCAGCCGTTGTCCCACAGCACCACGCGCACGTCCACGTCCTCGCTGGCCAGCACCGAGGCGAGGCACTGCGGCAGGGTCGGCTCGGCCTGCCAGGCCAGCACCACCACGGCGACGACGGGTCGGCCGGGGGCGGTCACGCCGGGACCCCCGGGACGGCGCCGCCGACGCCGCGCCCGGACCGCCCGGCCCGCACCAGCAGCCCCGCGAAGCCGGCGACGGCCACCACCACGCCGGCCACGAGCCCCGCCGTCGCCCAGCCGGGGGTGGCCGGGCCCAGGGTGCAGACGACGAGCAGGACGGCGATCGCGGTCAGCCACACCGCGGCCGTGGCGACCTGGCGGCGGCGGGCCACCAGCGCGGTCTGCACCCCCTGCGCGGCCCCGCCGACGACGGTGGCCACGGCCAGCGCGGCGAGCACCCCGACACCGGGCACCGGCTGCTCGCCGAACGCGATCCGCACGACCACCGGGGTGAGCACCACGGCCCCGACCACCCAGACCACGACCAGCGCGGCCACCGCCCCCACCACCCGGGCGGGCGGGCGGGGCAGTGCACCGGGGCGGGCGGCCATGGCGGGCAGCAGCATCGCCTGCAGGCCGGGGAAGAGCATCACCGGGGCGCGCAGCACGATGGCCACGGCGGCGAACCCGGCGGCCACGGCCACGTCCGGCGAGTCCGCGGTGAGCAGCACGGGCGGCACGTTCCACACCGCCTGGGCGCAGCCCAGCACGGCGACCGAGGCGGCGAGGTCGACCAGCCGGCCGTGGGCGGCCGTGCTGCCGCGCAGCAGGGAGCGGGCACTGCCGCGCTGCGGCACCAGCACCGCCAGCGTGCCGGCGACGGGCCCCAGGGCCATGCCCAGCACCCAGACGCGCACGTCGGCGACACCGGAGACGGTGCACGCCACCGCGGCGAGCAGGATGACCGCCGCCTCGACGAAGAACGAGCGTGCGTAGGCGGCGTAGCGCAGCGACCCGGCCAGCGGGCCCCGCAGCACGTACGACGCGGCCATCCCGGGCATGGCCGCGGCGAGGATGACCAGGACGGCGACGTCCCCGTCCACCGCCCGCAGCAGCACCGGGCTCGCCGCCGCGACGCCGAGCACGGCCAGCGCGGTGAGCACCAGGCTGTGGCGCAGCCCGCCGCGGGTGGCGGCCGCCGCAGCCGCCCGGTCGTCGCCCGCCGCGGCCACCGCCCGGGTCAGCTCGAGCTCGGAGGCCGAGAGCAGGCCGCGGCCGAGCACGTTGAGGACGAGGTAGAAGGTGCTGAACGCGGCGAAGGACGCGGCGTCGAGGGCGCGCCCGCCCAGGGCGAGGGCGAGGTAGCTGGTGCCGGCCACCCCCACCTGGCTGGCGCTGACGCGGACGGCCGAGGTCCAGCGGGCGGTGCTCACGTCGGCGGGGCGGTGGCCCGCACGGCGTAGATGCGGGCCTCCCCGTTGTCGTAGACCTTGCTCAGGCCGGGCGCGGCGTCGAGGTCGGCGAACCCCGGGGGCGGGGCCTGCCGCGGGTCGTAGAGCGGGGTGGAGACGATGACGTAGCGGACGTCGAGCGCGCGCAGGGCGTCGTCGACGGCCCGGTCCTCCCCCGCGCGGTCGACCGCGTCGAGCAGGACCCGCTGCTCCGGGCCGTAGGTCGGCTCGTAGTAGTGCCGGATCTGGGTGCGCACCCCGGTGATGGCGTAGGCCCAGCCCAGGCCGTCGTAGGGCTGGTTGAGCACGGTGCCGTCCTGCGCGCCGGGCAGGCCGGCGAGCACGGTGAACATGGCCTGGTCGGCGGGGGAGATGAGGCGGCCGTCGCGGGCCCGGTCGGCCATCTCGGCGTTGCGGGGCGCGTAGCCCGCGGCCAGGCCGACGGCGAGCACGAGCCCGGCCAGCACCCCGGCGGCGACGAGCCCGCGTCGCAGCGTCGTGCCGTCGGCGCGCCCGGGCGCGCGGCGGACGGCCCAGCCGGCGGCCCGGGCGACGACGAGCACGGCGGCCACCACCGCCAGCCCGGCCATGACGGGCAGCAGCAGGGTGATGACGGAGGTGATGCGGCGCGGGTCGTTGTAGAACACCCCGGTCAGCGGCAGCAGGGCACCGCGGAAGGGCGCGGGGTGGATCGCCGAGACGCACAGCACGACGAAGCCGACCCAGGCCAGCACGAACCACCAGGCCCGCAGGGCCAGCGCCACCAGCAGGCCCACGGCGGCCAGGCCCAGCAGCGGCCACTGCGGGCCGAGCTCGAGCAGGTGGCGGGTGCGCTGCAGCACGGCGTCGCCCATCGCCTGGGTGAGGGTGGTCTGCTCGGGGAAGGTCTGGACGGTGATGTCGGCCTGCTGGCTGAGCACGCCGCCGACCTGGGGCAGCAGCGCGAGCACGGTGAGCACGGCGACGGAGGCGAGCGCGGCGAGGTCGCGCAGCCGGCCCCGGACCGGGCGCCACAGCTGGCCCGCCGCCCAGCGCGCGCCGACCAGTGCCGCGGCCACGAACGCGCCGCTGGGGTGCAGCGAGAACAGCCCGACCAGGGCCAGCACGGCCACCGGGACCCGGCTCGGCCGCGCCGGGCACGAGGAGACCAGCAGCGCGGTGGGCACGGCGAGCGCGGTGGCCAGCAGGCTCGGCATGGCCTGCACCCACACCTCGAGGTAGGGCACCGCGGTGAACGACGCGCTCAGCGCCGCGGCGGCGGCGGCGACCCAGGCGGCCTCGCGGGCGGGGCGACGGCCGCGCACCACCCACCAGGCGAGCGCGGCCGCGCTGACCGGGAGCAGCAGCGCCGGCAGCACCACGATGAGCGTGTTGTAGACGGCGACCGTGTCGTAGCCGGACAGCGGCTCGAGGAACGCGGCCAGGGCGTGCACGGCGTCGGGGTAGAACAGCGGCGCCCGGCTCTCCTGGTTGCGCAGCAGGCCCAGGTCCAGGGGTGACGCCGTGCCCGTCTCCGCGATGAACCGGATCGTGTTCGCGTGCCACTGGGCGTCCCACTGCTGGGGCACGTCGTGCAGCGAGAGCCGGCGGAGCATGGTGATCAGGGCGGCGGCCGCGCCGAGCGCGATCCCCGCCGCGGGCACGCCGACCTCGACGGCCCCGCGGGGCCCGCCCCCGGCGGCACGGTCCGGGCCCCAGCGGCGGGTGAGCGGGACGGCCAGGGCGGCGGCGAGCGCCACGGTCACCGCGAGGACGGCCAGCGCGGACCACCACGCCCAGCGCACCCCGAGCACCCCCAGGGTGACGGTGCCGATCCCGACCGGGCCGAGGGTGAGGGCGGGTGAGCAGACGAGCGCGACGGTGACGGGGAGCCGCGCGGCCAGCCCGACGATGACGCCCGGGACGACCAGCAGGGCGGTCGCGGCGAGACCCAGGACGACCAGGCTCACCTCGAGCCACCCCCTGCCCCGCCGCGGTCGGCCGTCACCGGACGGGGTGGCGGCGCGGCGCCGCAGAGCCGCGGCGTCGCGGCGTCAAAGGTACTGACCGGTGCCCGTCGCGCTGGGAGGCTGGGGTGCCGCGCCCGCGGGCAGCGCGCCCTGGCGCATCTGCTCGAGCTGGGCGCGGGCGGCCATCTGCTGGGCGAACAGCGCGGTCTGGATGCCGTGGAAGAGCCCCTCCAGCCAGCCCACCAGCTGCGCCTGGGCCACCCGCAGCTCGGCGTCGGACGGGACCTCGTCGCTCTCGAACGGCAGCGCCAGCCGGTTCAGCTCCTCGCGCAGCTCGGGGGCCAGGCCCTGCTCGAGCTCGCGCACCGAGGTGGAGTGGATCTCGCGCAGCCGGGTGCGGCTGGCCTCGTCGAGCGGCGCGGCGCGGACCTCCTCGAGGAGCTGCTTGATCATCGTGCCGATCCGCATGACCTTGGCGGGCTGCTCGACCATGTCGGACACCCCGGAGGCGCCGCCGGCCGGCCCAGCGGGCGTGCTCCCGGCCGGGGCGGAGCCCACGGACATGGTCATCGGCTCGCCGTCGGGACCCACCACGACGACCTGGTCACCTGCTGGACTCGTCATGGCCCCATCCTCGCCGGTGGGCCCCGGGCGCCGCACCCCGACGGTGGGGGGCACCCCGCGAGCCCCCTTATCCTGGGCCGCGTGTCCTTCGACGTGGCCCGGGTCCGGGGCCTGTTCCCGGCCCTGGGGGACGGGTGGGTCCACCTCGACGCGCAGGCCGGGATGCAGGTCCCGGAGACGGTCGCGACCACCGTGTCCACGGCGATGCGGGCGCCGGTGTCGGGGCCCGGCGGGGCGTTCCCCTCCTCGCAGCGCGGCGAGGCCGTCGTCGAGGCGGCGCGCGGGGCGGTGGCCGACCTCGTGGGTGGCCACCCGCGCGGCGTCGTGCTCGGGGCGGACCGCGCGCAGCTGCTGGCCCGGCTCGCGGAGTCGGTGAGCGGGCACCTCGTCGAGGGGACCCAGGTGGTGGTGTCCCGGCTCGACGCGGCCGCCAACGTCGCCCCGTGGCTGCGGGTCGCCGAGCGCGGCGGTGCCGAGGTGCGGTGGGCCGAGGTCGACATCGAGACCTGCGAGCTGCCCGAGTGGCAGTACGGCGAGCTGTTGGCCGACGCCCCCGCCCTGGTCGCGGTGACCGCGGCGTCGGGGACCGTCGGCACCCGGCCCGTGGTGCCGGCGATCGTCGAGCAGGCGCGGGCGGCGGGGGCGTTCACCGTGGTCGACGCCGGGTCCGCGGCACCGTTCCTGCCGCTGGACATCCACGCGATGGGCGCGGACGTGGTCGCCGTGAGCGGGTCGGCGTGGGGCGGGCCGCCCTCGGGTGCGCTGGTCTTCCGCGAGCCCGACGTGCTGGAGGAGCTCGCGTCGCTGTCCCTCGACCCGGACGCACGCGGGCCGGAGCGCCTCGAGCTGGGCCAGCAGCCGTTCGCGCTGCTCGCCGGGCTGTTCGCCTCGGTGGAGTACCTGGCGGGGCTGGACGACGCGGCCGTCGGCACGCGCCGGCAGCGGTTGCTGACGTCGATGGGCTCGGCCAAGGCATACGAGGCGGGGCTGCTCTCCCACCTGCTCGGGTCGCTGCGGGCGATGCCGCAGGTCATGGTCATCGGCGACCCGATGCGCCGCATCCCGGTGATCAGCTTCAGCGTCGCCGGGGTGTCGGCGAAGGACGTCGTGCACCGGCTGGCCGACAACGGCATCTGCGCGTTCTCCGGCGACCGGGGCACCCCGGTGCTCGACGCGCTGGGGGTCGACGAGGTCGGCGGCGCGGTGCAGGTGGGGCTCGCGCACTACACGACCGCCGGTGAGGTCGACCAGCTCGTGCGGGCCGTCGCCTCGCTGGGCTGAGTCGCCTCGCCGGGCTGAGCGGCTACCGGACCCGCAGGACCAGCTTGCCGACCACGTCGGGGCCGTCGAGCAGCTCGTGGGCGCGGCCGGCCTCGGCGACGGGCAGCTCGGCGTGCACCACCGGGCGCACCCGGCCATCGGCGACCATGGGCCACAGCTCCTCGCGCACCGCGGTGATGACCTCGGTCTTGCTGCTGGGTCCGGTGACGGGACGGCCGCGCAGCCCGGCGGCGTGCACGGTGCCCCGCTTGGCCAGCAGCGCGCCCAGGTCGAGCTCGCCGGTGCGCCCGCCCTGCATGCCGATGACCGCCAGGCGGCCGTCCTTGGCGAGCACGTCGACGTTGCGGGGCAGGTACTTCGCGCCCATGTTGTCGAGCACCACGTCGGCGCCGCGGCCCTCGCTGGCCGAGCGGACCTCCTCGACGAAGTCCTGCTCGCGGTAGTTGATGAGCACCTCGGCCCCGAGGGCCTGGCAGCGGTCGAGCTTGTCCTGGCTGCCGGCCGTCACCGCGACCCGGGCGCCCAGCGCGGTGGCCACCTGGATGGCGTGGGTGCCGATGCCGCTGCCGCCGCCGTGGACGAGCAGCAGCTCACCCTCGGCGAGGTGCGCCCACTGCACGACGTTGGACCACACCGTGCACGCCACCTCGGGCAGCGCGGCCGCGGCGTAGAGGTCGAGGCCCGCGGGGACGGGCAGCAGCTGGGCGGCGGGGACCGCCACCAGCTCGGCGTAGCCGCCGCCGGCGAGCAGGGCACACACCTCGTCGCCGACCTGCCAGCCGGTGACGTCCTCGCCGAGCTCGCGGATGGTCCCGGAGCACTCCAGGCCGAGGACCTCGCTCGCCCCGGGCGGGGGTGGGTAGTTGCCCTGGCGCTGCTGCACGTCGGCGCGGTTGACCGCGGCCGCGGTGACCTCGAGGAGGACCTCACCCGACCCCGCGGTCGGGTCGGGCTGCTCGGTCCACCGCAGGACCTCGGGTCCGCCGGGCTGGGTGATCTCGATCGCGTGCACGGGGCCCGACGCTAGTCGCGGGGGTGGCGGGACGCCGCCTCGACCTGCGGTACGGGACCACCCCGGTGGGGTGGCGGGCCGCGCGCTGGTCGATGAGGCGCTGGGCGCGTTCGCGCTCCTCGGCCACGCGGGTGCGCCAGTCGACGGGCTCACCGTGGGCGAGCACGCCACGCAGGCGGTGGAACACCTCCCGGTGGGCGAGCCGGGCGGCGGGGTCGCGGTGGAACGTCTCGGGTGGGCGCACGAGGCCGAAGCAGTCGCCCCACCACTCGCCCGGCGCCGGGTCGAGGACGAGCTCGAGGTGGGCGGGGAAGCGGCGGTCGGCGAGGTCCCGGGTCGCGGGGGGCTCGCGCAGCGGGTGCACGCGGCGGTTCTCGGCGTCGACGACGACCAGCCGCAGCCCCGTGGCCCGCAGCACCCGGGTGAACGTGGCGAGGTCGAGCCTGCTGCGGCGGGCCTCGGCCCGGCTGATCGTCGAGGCGGCGATGCCCAGCGCGGCCGCGAGCTCGCGCTGGTTCATGCCCAGCCGGCGGCGCACCAGGCGCACGTAGCCGGACTGGTCGAGCTCGGGTGGTGGTCTCACCCGTCCGACCCTGCCGCGTCGCCCGATCGGTGCGCGGGTGCGCGGCGCGACTGGGGACAGCTGGTGCGCCGGCCGCGCAACCGGCCTCGCCGCGGCCGTCCGGTGGCAGACCTGTCGGGCCCCTGTGCTCCGCCCGGCCGACACCGCGGCCACAACGCTTTTCTCTGCACGCGTCGGCGCACCGCAGGGCCGGCGGGTCGATGCGTCGATGCGTCGGCGCGGGCAGAGCACAGCGCCGCGCGGGCAGCCGCTGGTGCGTCGGCGCATGCAGAGAACAGCGGCGAGCGGGCGGGCACCCTGGTGCGTCCGCGCGTGCAGAGAAAAGCGACGGTGCCGCGGTGTAGCCACGGGCGGTGTCACGCCCGGTGACGGCCCCGACCGGGCTAGCGTCGGCGGGGTGAGCACCTTCGCCGACCTGCAGAACCAGATCTACCTCCGCGGCCTGGCGGGGGAGCGGCCCCCGCTGCCGATGAGTGCGCAGGGCCTCGAGGACGCCGCCCGGGAGAAGCTCTCCCCGGAGGCGTTCGCCTACGTCGCCGGCGCGGCCGCCACCGAGCGCACCGCCCGGGCCAACGTCGACGCCTTCGCCGTGCACCGCCTCGTCCCCCGCATGCTCCGCGGGACCGCCGCCCCCGACGCCCGCGACCTGCGCACCACCGTGCTCGGCACCCCGCTAGCCGCGCCCGTGCTCACCGCGCCGGTCGGGGTCCTCGAGCTCGTCCACCCCGACGCCGAGCCCGCCGTCGCCGCCGCCGCGTCGGGGCTCGGCCTGGCCTCGATCCTGTCCACGGCCTCGTCGACGGCCATGGAGACCGTCGCCGAGTCCGCCGAGCACTGGTGGTACCAGCTGTACTGGCCCGCGGACGAGGAAGTCGCCGAGTCGCTGGTCCGCCGCGCGGAGGCCGCGGGCGCTCGCGCGATCGTGGTCACCGCCGACACCCCGGGCATGGGCTGGCGGCCGCGGGACCTCGAGCTGGGGCACCTGCCGTTCCTCCAGGCCAAGGGCATCGCGAACTACCTCTCCGACCCGGTGTTCCGGTCCCGGCTGCAGACCCCGCCGGAGGAGAGCGCCGAGGCGATGCAGCTGGCCGTCCTGACCTGGGTGGGCATGTTCGGCAACCACACCGTCCGCCCCGCCGACATCGCGCGGCTCCGGGGCTGGACCGACCTGCCGGTGCTGGTCAAGGGGGTGCTGCACCCCGACGACGCCCGGGCGGTGGTCGACGCGGGCGCCGCGGGCGTCGTCGTCAGCAACCACGGTGGGCGGCAGGTCGACGGGTCCGTCGCGGCGCTCGACGCCCTGCCCGACGTGCGCGCCGCGCTGGGTGACGAGCACACGGTGCTGCTCGACTCCGGCGTGCGCGGCGGCGCCGACGTGCTCGTCGCGCTCGCCCTCGGCGCGGACGCCGTCTGCCACGGCCGTCCCTGGGTCTACGGCCTGGGCCTGGCCGGGCAGGAGGGCGTCACCCACGCGCTGGCCATCCTGCTCGCCGACCTCGACATCACCATGGGCATGGCCGGGCTGGCCGACGTCGCCCAGGTGCGCGCCGAGGGCCGCTCCCTGCTCCGCGGCTGAGACGCACCACCCCCGGGCGAAGTGGTTGAGGACTTGACCAGGTCTACCCTCGGTCCATGACCAGCAGCGCGAGCAGCCCCGGACCGCGGTGGCTCGACGACGACGAGCAGCGCGCCTGGCGCGCCTACATCGGGGGCAGCCAGCGCCTGCTCGAGGTGCTCAACCGCGAGCTGGTCTCGTCGCACGGCCTGTCCTTCGCCGACTACCGGATCCTCGTCCTGCTCACCGAGGCCCCCGGCGGCTCGTTGCGGATGAGCGAGCTCGCCGAGGGCCTGGTCTCCTCGCGCAGCCGGCTCACCCACCAGATCCGGCGCATGGAGGCCGACGGCCTGGTGCGCCGCGAGAACTGCGAGTCCGACGGCCGCGGGGTGCTCGCCGTGCTGACCGACGCCGGGCACGCGCGGCTCGCCGAGATCGCGCCCACCCACGTCGCCGGGGTGCGCACGCACCTCGTCGACCTGCTCGACGACGCCGACCGCGCCGCCCTCGAGCGCATCTTCTCCCGGGTCGACGCGGGCCTCGTCGGGCAGACCCGCACCCGCTACTAGCGCCCTAGACTCCCGGCCGCAGGGAAGCGTGGCAGAGCGGCCGAATGCACTCGCCTTGAAAGCGAGAGACCCGCGAGGGTCCGGGGGTTCAAATCCCTCCGCTTCCGCCCCCGCACGACGACGCCGCCGGGACCGTGCGCGGAGCACGGCCCCGGCGGCGCCGGGTGGAGCAGGTGGGTCAGGCCGTCACGGCACGGTGGTGACCACCGCGGGGACCGGCGGCGCCAGCCCGGGGTTGGCCGTGAGGTAGGCGGTGAACGCGTCGAGGTCGATCGGCCCGCCCGTCAGGTCCGTCCCGACGGTGAGGCCCGGGAAGCCGTCCCCGCCGCCGGCGAGGAAGTTGTTGATCGTCACCCGGACGGTGTCGGTCGGCGCCACCGGCACCCCGTCCAGCGCGATCCCCGACACCTTGGCGCCGACCGCGGCGGAGGTGCTCACCGTGTAGGTCAGCCCGGTGGAGGGCTGCAGCACGGTCGACGTCCCGTCGGCGTGGAACTGCTGCTCCAGCACCGTGTCGAGCTGCGCGCCCGTCAGGGTGACCGTCTGCAGGATGTTGGCGAAGGGCTGGGTGGTGAACGCCTCGCCGTAGGTGACGACGCCGTCGCCCTCCCCGGCCGGGCTCGACGTGTAGGTCAGGTCGGCCCGCACACCGCCCGGGTTGGTCAGCGCCAGCTGGGCCCCGTTGACGGTGGTGGCGGCGAGCTGCGCGTCGGCGACGACCGTGCCCAGCGGGGAGACACCGCCGGCACCGCCCGCGCGGGTGATGTCCGCGGTGATGGTGCCGACCTGCCGGTTCGCGATGGGCGCCGACTTGCTGACGGCCTCGTCGACCAGCGCCTGCGCGGCCGGGTCGGCGACGTCGCGGGTGACGACCTCGTTGCGGGCCTGGGTGGCGGTGCGGATGACGTCGCGGGTGCGCGGGTCGATCTGCAGGTCGAGCACCGTGACCAGCCGGCCGAAGGACAGGCCCTGGACGAACGGGCGGGGGTTGCCGGCCGGGTCGGTGACCGAGCAGATGTACTGCTGGTGGGTGTGCGCGGTCATCACGGCGTCGACCTTGGGCGTGACGGCCGTGGCGATGTCCGTGCCGTGCCCGCCCCGGGCGTTGCAGTCGCTGGGTCCGCCGGGGGCGACGGTGGAGTCACCCTCGTGAACCAGGGCGACGATGGTCTTGACCCCGAAGCGGTCGAGCAGGTCGGCCGTGCGGTCGATGGCCGCGACCTCGTCGCCGAACTGCAGGTTGCGGATGGCGTCCTTGGTGACGACGTCCGGCGTGCCCTCGAGCGGGGTGCCGATGTAGCCCACGGGCACGCCCTGGACGAACGTGATCCCGAAGGGCAGCGCGGCCGGGAAGCCGCGGAACAGCGGCGTGCCGCCGACCCCGGAGAAGGTGACGTTGGCCCCGGCGTAGACGAAGTCCGCCCCCGGGAAGGTGTCGCGGAACTGGCAGCCGTCGACGGGGTGGCAACCGCCGCGCTGCAGGCGCAGCAGCTCGGCGTAGCCCTCGTCGAACTCGTGGTTGCCGATGGCGGAGACCTTGGCCCCCATGAGGTTGAACAGGTCGATGGTCGGCTCGTCGTGGAACAGCGCGGACGCCAGCGGGGACGCCCCGACGTTGTCGCCGACCCCGACGAGCACCGCGTTGCCGCCCGGGGCGCTCGCCCGCAGGTCCTTGACGTGCTGGGACAGGTAGGCAGCACCCCCGGCGGTGGCGGTGGTGCCGTCGGAGAGCGTGACGCGGCCCGAGGAGCCGGACGGGGGCTGCAGGTTGCCGTGGAAGTCGTTGATCCCCATGACCCGCAGCGGGATCGGGGCGGGCGCGGCCGGCGCCGCGGTGGCGGGGCCGGCCAGGAAGGTCGTGGTGGCAGCAGCGGCGAGGCCGGCGAGCGCGAGCGCCGCCAGCCGCCGTGGACGTGAGGTCATGGGCAGGCAGCATCCCTGAGGATGGGTAAAGACCGCACCCCGCCCGGTTAACAGGAGGTCAACAGATGATCACGAGTCGGACGGCGGTCCCGGCCGGAACGACCCCGCCGCGGCCAGCAGCGCCGCGTCCTGCTCCGGGGTGCCGACGCTGACCCGCACCCCGTCCCCGGCGAAGGCCCGCACGATCGTGCCGTGGGCGGCGCAGTGCTCGGCGAACGCGAGCGCGTCGTCGCCCAGCGGCAGCCAGACGAAGTTCGTCTGCGTGGCGGGGACGTCGTGCCCCAGCGCCCGCAGCCCGTCGCGCAGCACGGCCCGCGCGGCGACGACCGCGTCGGTGCGGGCGAGCAGCTCGTCGGCCGCCTCGAGGCAGGCCAGCGCGGCCGCCTGGGCCAGCGAGCTGACCGCGAACGGCACGGCGACCTTGCGCAGCGCGGCCGCCACCTCCGGCGAGCTCAGCGACCACCCCACCCGGATCCCGGCCAGGCCGTAGGCCTTGGAGAACGTCCGCAGCAGCACCACGTTGGGGTGGGCCAGGGCCAGCGCCACCCCGTCCACCACCCGGTCGTCGCGGACGTACTCCACGTACGCCTCGTCGAGCACCACGACCACGTCGTCGGGCACCGCGTCGAGGAACGCGTGCAGCCGCGCCGGGTCCACCGCGGTCCCGGTGGGGTTGTTCGGGTTGCAGACGAACACCACCCGGGTGCGCGGGCCGACCGCGGCGAGCATGGCGTCGAGGTCGTGCTCGCCGTCGGGCAGGTTGGGCACGGGCACGGGCACCGCCCCCGCGACCCGCACCACGATCGGGTAGGCCTCGAACGACCGCCACGCGAAGACGACCTCGTCGCCCGCGGCGCACGCCACCTGCACCACCTGCTGGCACAGCGCGACCGAGCCGCACCCGACCGCGACACGGTCCGGGGGCACCCCGACCCGCTCGGCCAGCGCCGCGACCAGCGCGGTCGCCGCCGGGTCGGGGTAGCGGTTGCCCCCCGCGGCTGCGGCCGTCACGGCCGCGACCACCGAGGGCAGCGGCGGGTCGGTCACCTCGTTGCTGGCCAGCTTCGCGGCCCCGGGCACGGTGCGGCCGGCGACGTAGGCGGGGACGGCGGCGAGGTCGGCGCGGACGAGGGAGCTCACGGGGGGTGAGGCTAGCGCCGCGCACGGTCCTGGCCCGGCCACCGTGCGGGGTGCAAGAGTGACCGTCATGTCGGGAACCCGGATCGAGACCGTCGCCCTGCCCCCCGGACCGCCCGGGGACGACGACCCGGGGCCGCTGCCGCTCACCGTCGCCGAGCCGGAGACCGAGGCCCGGGGCGGCCTCGTCGTGCTGCACGAGGCGCGCGGGGTGACCGACGACGTCGACGGGGTGCTCACCGCGCTCGCGGCCGAGGGCTGGCTGGCCGTCGCCCCGCACCTCTACCACCGCCACGGCCTGACCGGGGTCGACCCGGACCCCGACGAGCAGGCCGCGTCGCTGACCGGGGCCGGGGTGCTGGCCGACTGCGACGCCGCCTTCGGCTGGCTCGCCGGGCGCGGCACCACCGCCGACCGGATCGGCGTGCTGGGGTTCGACCTCGGCGGGGCGGTGGCGTTCGTCGTCGCCGCCAGCCGACAGGTCGGGGCCGCGGTGAGCGTCTCCCCGACCGGGGTCGGCCACGGGGCCGGCGACCTGCCGTCGCTGCTCGAGGCGGCGCCCTCGCTGTCGTGCCCGTGGCTCGGGCTGTTCGGCGAGTCCGACCCCGCCGCCCCCGCGGAGGACGTCGAGGCGCTGCGGGAGGCGGCCGCGGGCGGTGAGGTGGCCACCAACGTCGTCACCTACGCCGGCGTCGGGCACCGCTTCGACACCGAGTCGCGCGAGGACGACGCCGAGGGCGAGGTCGCCGGGGACGCCATGGCCCGGGTGTTCGACTGGTTCGACAGCCACCTGCGCTGAGCGCGCGACGGGGCGGTCGGCGTTTTGCCCGTGCGGTGGGCGGCTGTGTAGTCTTCCGCCTCGGTCCCCACGGCGGAGCGCGTGCGCCGCGGGCGCCGACGTAGGGCCCGGGAGGCTTCGCCTAGTCTGGTCTATGGCGCCGCACTGCTAATGCGGTTTGGGGCTTCAACCCCATCCCGGGTTCGAATCCCGGAGCCTCCGCGCACGACACGCTCCACAACTGAACACCACGCGCCCGTAGCTCAACGGATAGAGCATCTGACTACGGATCAGAAGGTTAGGGGTTCGAATCCCTTCGGGCGCACGCCGGTTGAGGCAGCTGCGGGACCGTCACCCTCGGGTGGCGGTCCCGCTGTCGTCGGTCCGGGGCCGACCGGCGGCGGGCGGGCCACCCCCGGGCGCGGGAGGATGGTGCGGTGGGCGCGGGACCGGTGGAGCAGCTGCGGACGCTGCTCGAGGCGGGGGACCCGTCGGCCCGGCTGCGGGCGGCGATGGCGGCCGGCACGCACCCCGACCCGGCGTTCGTCGAGGAGCTCGTCGCCCGCTGCGGCGTCGAGCCCGACCTCAACGTCCGCGAGACCCTGACCTGGGCCCTGGTCCGCCACCCCGGGCCCGCCACGGTGGACCGGCTCGTCGCCGAGCTGGGCTCACCGACGCCGCGGGCGCGCAGCCAGGCGCTGCACACCCTGTCCAAGATCGGCGACCGCCGCGCCTGGCCCGCGATCACCACCGCGCTGCTGCGCGACGCCGACGACGACGTGGCCCGCACCGCGTGGCGCACCGCCGCCGTGCTCGTGCCCCCCGGCGACGAGGCGCGGCTGGCCGGGACGCTGGTGACGCAGCTCGCCCGGGGCGACCGGGAGGTGCAGCGCAGCCTGACCCGCGCGCTGGTCGCGCTGGGGCCCGCGGCCGCCCCGGTGCTGGACCGGGTGACCGCCACCGCCGGGCCCGCGGTGCGCCGGCACGCCGTCGCCACGGCCCGCGTGCTCGCCGACCCGACGGAGGACGTCGACCTCGCGCTCACCGTGGCGGCCGCCACCCGGGACGACGCGCCCCCCGACCCGCAGCGCTGACGCCCGCGCGGTCCTCAGCTGGCCGCGGCCACCACGGTCCGGTTGCGGCCCGTCTGCTTGGCCTCGTAGAGGTGGCGGTCCGCGCACCGGACGAGCCCCTCGAGCCACGCCCCGGGCGCCTCGCCCGGGGTGGCCCAGGCCCCTCCGACGCTGACCGTCACCTGCCACTGCTCCCCGGCGAGCTCGACCTGCCTGCGGAGCTGTTCGCCGAGCCGCGCAGCCTCGTCCGCCGCGGCCACGACCACCACCGCGATCTCCTCGCCGCCGAGCCGGACCACGAGGTCGTCCTCCCCGACGCAGCCCCGCACCGCGCCCGCCACCACCTGCAGCACGGTGTCCCCCACGAGGTGACCGCGCTCGTCGTTGACCCGCTTGAAGTGGTCGACGTCAGCCAGGAGCACCGCCACCGCCGTCCCCGTGCGCCGGGCGCGGCCGACCACCTCGGGCAGCCGCGCGTCCAGGCCGCGGCGGTTCAGCAGACCGGTCAGGGGGTCGGTCTGCGTCGCGGTGGTCAGCCGGCGCCGCAGCAGGACCACGATCAGCGCCGGGCAGCTGCACGCGACGAGAAGCACCGCGGTCCGCACGAGCTGGACCGCGGCACCACCGTCGGCGAGCGACGTGACGACCCAGGCGCTCACGGCCGCGGCGCCGAGCTGGGCGAGCAGCCAGCGGCCGGGCAGGAAGGTGGCGGCGAAGAGGGTGGGCAGGCTCAGCAGGGCACCGGCCGTCGTGCCGCTGCGGTCGACCGAGGCGAAGCCCGACACCACGATCGCGACGTCCGCCAGGACGAGCAGGACCACCAGCGGCGTCCCGCCGAGCCGCCGTGCCCGCAGCACCACCAGGCCCGCGACCAGGCTCGCGAGACCACTGAGGACGAACCCCGCGACCCAGCCCGGGCGGATGTAGTCCGGCACGGCCAGCGACACCGCGATGAGCGCCGCCCCGGACAGCAGCATCGCCGACGCAGCCCGCGACACGCTCTCCCCGGGGCCGGAGACCACGGGGTGGAAGTCCACGCAGCCCCCTCGACCCTCGTGGCACCGCCCGGACCGGGCCGGTGGTGGTACCAGGGTCGCCGCGGGGTCCGGGCGTGCGACCTGCCGGGTCTCCCCAGCGCCTGCACCCGACCCTAGCCGTGGTGCGGACGAGCGGTGGTGGGCGGGCGCGCCAGGATGGTGCCGTGACCGTCCCCACGACCCGGCTGCTGACCGACGACGACACCGACGCGGCCTTCCACCTGGCGCGGCTCGCGTTCGGCGGCACCGAGGCCACCCCGCCCGCGGGGTACAGCGGCGCGCGGCCCGGCCGGCTCACCTGGGGCACGGTCGTCGACGGCCGGCTCGTGGCCAAGGCGGTCGACCGCGAGCAGCACCAGCTCTTCGGCGGCCGGTCCGTGCCCACGGCTGGGATCGCGGGGGTCGTCGTCGCACCCGAGCTGCGCCGCACCGGGGTGGGCCGCGCCCTGCTCACCCACCTGCTCGGGGCGGCGAAGGATCGGGGCGCGGTCATCAGCACGCTGTTCCGCACCACCCCGGAGCCCTACCGGCGGCTCGGCTTCGAGCAGGTGGGGGTGCTGCGGTGGACGGCGGTGGCGACGGCCGCGCTGGCCGGGCTGCGCACCCCCGCGGGCACCACCCTGCGCGCCGCCACCGCGGCCGACGTGCCCAGGCTGCGCGAGGTCCGGGCCGAGGTCGCCCGCGGCGGCACCGGTGCGATGGACCCCGCCGGCCCGCTGTTCGACCGCACCCCGGAGGCGGAGCTCGCCGCGCACGACGGCACCACCCTGGCCGTCGACGCCGCCGGGGTGGTCCAGGGGTTCACCACCTGGGACCGCGGGCCCGGGTACGACGCGGCGGCCGTGCTCACCGTGCCCGACGTGCTCGCCCTCACCGCGGACGCGACGACGGCGCTGCTCGCGAGCCTCGGCAGCTGGGCGCAGGTGGCCCCCACGCTGCACCTGCGGCTGCCCGACCCGGACCCGGCCCTGCTGCTCGGCGCGCTCACCCACACCCGGGTGCTCAGCGAGGACCCGTGGATGCTCCGCGTGCTCGACGCGCCCGGCGCGGTCGCCGCCCGCGGCTGGCCCGCGCCGGTCGGCGGGATGGTGGACCTCGAGCTCGACGACGACGTGCTCCCCGCGAACGCTGGCCGGTGGCGGCTGCACCTCGACGGGGGGACGGCCGTGCTGGAGCGGGGCGGCACGGGGGCGGTGCGGCTCGCTCCCCGCGGGCTGAGCGCCTGGTACGCGGGCACCAGCCCGGCGGTGCTGCGCCGGGCGGGGCTGCTCACCGGCGGGTCGGCGGCCGACGACGCGCTGCTTGCCGCGGCCACCGCGGGGCCGCCGGCGTCGCTGCTCGACTACTTCTGACGGTCCAGGGCGGCGGCGAGGTCGACGAACGACCGCTCCGTCAGCTCGGGGGCGAGCAGGTGCCCCGGGTAGGGCGCGCCGGTGCGGTCGATCCAGGCGGAGCGCAGCCCGGCCCGCTGCGCGCCGTCGAGGTCCCAGGGGTGCACCGCGACGAGCATCGCGTCGGCCGCGTCGACCCCCGTGCGGTCCAGGGCGTGCCGGTAGGCGGCGGCCGCGGGCTTCCACACCCCGGCGTCGTCCACGCTGAGCACCGCCTCGACGGTGTCGCGGACCCCGGCGCGCTCCAGCAGCCCCTCGGCCACCCAGGTCGCGCCGTTGGACAGGGTGACGATGCGCAGGCCCTGCCCGGCCAGGGCGCGCAGCCCCTCGGGCACGTCGGGGTGCACCGCCAGCGAGCCGAACCCGTCGAGGACGTGCGCCACGGCGTCGTCGACGCTGCGGTCGAGCGTCACGCCGTCGAGCAGGCCCCGCGCGACGCCGGTGGCGATCTCGGCGAAGGGGGCCGCCGCGCCGGCCGCGGCCAGTCCGAGCCCGTCGCGCAGCACGCTGGTGAACCACAGCGGCGCCAGGTGCGCGGGTGCCCCGACGTCGGTGAACCGCGCGGTGATCGGGCCCATGTCGGAGAGGGTCTCGTTGACGTCGAGGACGAGCAGGCGGGGTGCGGTCACCCGGGCGAGCGTAGGGCGCACCCGGGTGGCGTGCGGCACGCGCGCTCGGGTGGCGCGCGACGGGGTCGGTGAGCAGGATCGGGGACGCGGCGCCGCACGGCGTGCGCGCACGGACCGGCGGCGCCAGCCGCCCGCGATGCCCAGGAGGCAGCACATGGCAGACGACATCGAGGGTCCCGCCGACGGCGGTGCCAGCGGAACGCCCGGCCACCAGGACGGCGGCGCCGACGGCGGTGCCGAGGGTCCCGCCGACGGCGGCGCCTCGGGCACCCCGGGCCAGCAGGACGGCGGCGCCGACGGCGGTGCCGAGGGTCCTGCGGACGGTGGCGCCTCCGGCACCCCCGGCCACCAGGACGGCGGGGCCGACGGCGGCGCGTGAGTTGAGCACCCAGCACGACCCGACGGGGGTGGCCGCGCGCCACCCCCGTCCGGGTGCTGCGCCCGGCGCGCTCGCCGCGCTGGTGGCGGACCCGGACCGCTTCACCACCGACGTGTGGGGCCGCGCCGCCCTGCACACCCCGGCGACCGACCTGCCCGGCACCGCCGCCGACCTGTTCAGCGCGGCCGCGGTGGACGAGCTCGTCGCCACGCGCGGCCTGCGCACCCCGTTCCTCCGCGTCGCCCGCAACGGCCAGACGCTCGCCGAGCGTGACTTCACCGCCGGCGGCGGCGTCGGCGCGACCATCGCCGACCAGCTCAGCGACGACAAGCTGCTCCGGCTCTTCGCCGACGGCGCGACCATGGTGCTGCAGGCCCTGCACCGCACGTGGGCGCCCGTGGCGACCTTCGCCCAGGACCTGGCCGCCGAGCTCGGCCACCCCGTGCAGGTCAACGGCTACGTCACCCCGCCGCAGTCACGCGGGTTCGACGACCACTACGACGTCCACGACGTGGTCGTGCTGCAGGTCGCCGGCACCAAGCACTGGCGGGTGCGTCGGCCCGTGCACCCCGCACCGCTGCGGGACCAGCCGTGGACCGAGCACCGCGCCGCCGTCGCCCGCGCCGCGGAGGGCCCCGCCGAGGTCGACGTCGTGATGCACCCCGGCGACACCCTGTACCTGCCCCGCGGCTGGCTGCACTCCGCCGTCGCCATGGGCGGGGTGAGCACCCACCTGACGATGGGCGTGCACACCTGGACCCGGACCAGCCTGCTCGAGCAGGTCGTCGCCGAGGCCGTCGCCGCCCTCGCCCAGGACCCCGACATGCGGTCCTCGCTCGGGGTCGGGGTCGACGTGGGGGACCCGCGCAGCGTCGCCGACGACCTCGAGCTGGTGCGCGCCCGGCTGGGCCGCGCCGTCGCGGACGTCGACGGTGCCGCCGTGGCCCAGCGCCTGGCCCGCGCGGCCCGGGGTGCGCAGCGTCCGTCCCCCGTCGCGCCGCTGGCGACCCTGGCCGCGGCCGCGGAGCTCGTCGCGGGCACCGAGCTGGTGCTGCGCGAGCACGTCGCGCCGCGGGTCGAGCCGGCCGAGGCGGGCGTGGTGGTCCGCAGCCGGGCCGGGGACGTCACCCTCGACGCGGCCGAGCACGCCGCAGCCGCCCCGGTCCTCGCCGGCGAGCGGGTCACTGCGGGCGAGCTGGGGCTCGAGCTGGCCCGCCGGCTGCTGCTGTCCGGCCTCGTCGTGCGCCAGTGACGGCCGGGACGTCGGCGGAGGTGTCGGCGCGGGTGCTGCGCAACCCGCTGGGCCGCCCGCTGTGCGCGGCCACGGCCCGGCAGCGCGGGGACGCGCAGATCGGCAGCACGCCGGTGACCGCCACGTGGCTCCTCGTCGAGCACCCCGGGCCGTGGCAGCACGACGCCCTCGGCGGGCTCGGGCTCCCCGCGGCGGTGATGGACCCCCTGGTGGCGGCCATCCGTGCTGCGGGTGCCCGCGCGCTGGTGGTGCGGCGCCCCGGGCGGCAGGTGCCGGCGGCCGACCGGGCGTGGGGGGTGCTCGATCAGCGCGGCGGTCTCGAGCGCTGGGGCCGCTGGTCGCGGCCCGAGGACCTGCTCGCTGCCGCCGACGCCCTGGCCGGCGACGGGGGCGACGCGGTGGCCGCCGACGCGCAGACGCTGCTGGTCTGCACCCACGGCCGCCACGACACGTGCTGCGCGGTGTGGGGCAGGCCCGTGGCCGCGGCGCTGGCCGAGCGGTGGCCGGAGCAGACCTGGGAGTGCTCGCACCTCGGCGGGGACCGCTTCGCCGCGAACCTGCTCGTCGCCCCGGACGGGCTGTACTACGGCTACCTCGACGCGCCGACCGCGGTCGACGTGGTGGCCGGGCACCTGCGCGGCGAGGTCGTCCCCGGCTCGCTGCGGGGGTTCTCGCACGTGCCGCCGGTGGTGCAGGCGGCGCTGGCCGCGGCGCACGACCGGTTCGGGCCGGCCGGGGCGCGGGCGTTCCGGGCGGACGAGGTCACGATGGTCGAGCCCGACCGGTGGCGGGTGGACCTGTCCGCGGCCGCCCCGCTGCCGGCCCGGGTGCACGCGGTGGTGCACCGTCGGCGCACCGAGCCGGAGTACCTGACCTGCGGGGCGCACGAGCCGTCGCGCGCGGCGACGTTCGACGTGACCGAGCTCGCCGCCGGCTGACCGCCGCGCGCCCGCTTTTCTCTGCACGCGTCGGCGCACCACCCGGCCGTCGTTGACCGGTCGGGCAGCGTGCGTGGTCGTGGTGACGACTCGTGCTGCCGGATCGCCTCGACCGGCGGACCTCGGCTGATGGTGCGGCCGGTCGGGCAGCGCGCGTGGTCACGGTGACCATCCCGCTGCCGGATCGCACAGGCCGGCAGCCGGCGTGCGTCGACAGGCGCGGTCTGGTGCGTCGACGCGTGCAGAGAAAAGCAGCGCGGCCGCGGTCAGCCGGCGACGGCCGCCGCGATCCGCAGGATGCCCCGCTCCTCGAGCTTGACCCCGACCACCTGCACCCCGACGGGCAGCCCGTCCACACCCGGGGCAGGCACGCTCAGCGCCGGCAGGCCGAGCACGCTGAACGGGATCCCGAGCCGCAGCAGCTCGGCGCGCACCGAGCGGCCGTCGACCTCCTCTACCCCGATCGGTGTGGCCCGCAGCGGGGTCGCTGCCAGCAGCAACGCGTCCAGGCCGTAGGTGCGCCGCAGCAGCCCGAGCACCGACTCGCGCAGCCGCACGCGCGTCGCCATCGCCCGCAGGTAGTCCACCGCGAGCAGCCCGGACTGGGCCTCGAGCCGCTCCCGCGTCGCGTCCTGGTAGTCCCCGGGGCGCTCGGCGAGGAGCTCGGCGTGCCACGCGTACGCCTCGGCCCCCACGATCAACGGGTACGTCGCAGCGAGCTCGGCGACGTCGGGCACGTCGATCTCCACGACCTCGGCGCCCCCGCGCCGCAGCGCCTCGGCCGCGGCGTCGACCGCGGCGACGACGACCGGGTCGGTCGCGGCCAGCAGCTCCCCGGTGGGCAGGCCGACCCTCAGCCCCGAGACCCCGGGCAGCTGGATGCCGCCCCCGGTGGGCGCCCCCTCCTCGGTGCGCGCGCCCCGGGCCAGCACGTCCCACGCCACCGAGGCGCCGTGCACGTCGGAGGCCAGCAGGCCCACGTGGTCGAGCGTCGTCGACAGCGGCACCACCCCGGTGGCGGGCACGGCCCCGGTGTGCGGCTTGAGCCCGACCACCCCGCACAGCGCCGCGGGCGTCCGCACGCTGCAGCCGGTGTCCGTGCCCAGCGCGACGGGCACCACCCCCAGGGCGACGAGCGCCGCCGAGCCGGACGACGAGCCGCCGGTGATCCGCGACGGGTCGTGGGGGTTCGCGGCCGGCCCCGCGGCGTTGACCGCCCCGGTGGGCCCGTAGGCGAACTCGTGGCAGTGCGTCTTGGCCACGACGACGGCCCCGGCGGCGCGCAGCCGGGCCACCGCCTCCGCGTCGGCCGCGGCGGGCGGGGCGTCGGCGAGCACGGCGCTGCCGCAGCGGGTGGGCATCCCGGCCACGTCGATGTTGTCCTTCACCGCGACGGGCACCCCGTGCAGCGGCCCGCGCCAGGTGCCCGCGGCCAGCTCCTCGTCCGCCGCCCGCGCGGCCGCCCGGGCCGCGCCGTCGTCGCGCGCGGCCACCAGGTTCCCGGCGCGGTCGAGCTCGGCCAGGGTGCGCTCCAGCAGAGCGGTGGCCGTCAGCTGCCGAGACCGCAGCGCGAAGGCGAGGTCGCGGACGGTGCGGGGGACCTCGGGGACGTCGTCAACCATGCCCGCGATCCTCGCGCCCCGACGCCCGTGCCCGCGCGGCGGGGCACGCTCACCCCAGCGAGCGCAGCACCCCGCCCGCGTGGCCCGCCGCGCGCAGCCGGGCCAGAACGTCCGGGGCGGTGAAGTCGATTCCGGTGATCTCGGCCGGGGCGTGCTCGAGCTGGTCGAGCTTCGCGGTGTGCCCGCCGCGCACGGTCGCCCCCACGGTGCCCGTCGAGGCCAGCGCGCCCCGGGCCGCCCCGAGCCGGCCCAGCGCGTCGTCGACCGCGTCGCGCAGGGCGGGGCCGTTGGCCTCGCACATCGCGGCCACCAGGGCCGGGTCGGTGCCCGCCACACGGGTGCCGTCGCGGAACGAGCCCGCGGCCAGCCCGAGCGCGAGCGGCCCGCCGTCGGCCCCCACGCTGGCGAGCACCGCCGCCAGCAGGTGCGGCAGGTGGGAGATCCGGGCCACGGCGTCGTCGTGCGCGGCGGCCCCCGCGGGCACCACCCGCGCCCCGCAGTCCAGGGCCAGCCGCGCCACCCGCTGCCACACGGCCACGTCGAGGCCGTCGTCGGCCGCCACCACCCACGCCGCGTCCCGGAACAGCCCGGCCGACCCGGCGGACCAGCCGGACTCCGTCGTGCCCGCCATGGGGTGCCCGCCGACGTGCCGGGCGGCGAGGCCGCGGCGGCGCACCGCCTCGGTGACGGCCACGGCCACGCTGACCACGTCGGTCAGCGCGCAGCCGGGGGCGTGCTCGGCGACGAGGCGCAGCTGGGCGTCCAGCGCGGTCACCGGCACGGCCAGCACCACCAGGGCGTCGGTGTCCCGGGCCCGGCCCAGGGCCGCCGCGGGGTCGGTGGTGGCGTCGAACCCGTCGGCCCGGGCTGCGTCGACCGTCTCCTGCGCGCGGGCCAGCCCCCACCCCTGCCAGCCCGCCGCGGTGGCCGCCCGCAGCACCGAGCCGCCGATGAGGCCGAGGCCGAGGACGCAGACGTGCCGAGCGCTGGGCGGGGGTGTCGTCACGGCCCGCATCATCCCAGCCGAGCCCGGCCGGGGGCACCGACCGGGCGGCTACGGTGAGCCCCATGTCGGACGACCGGGGTCGCGACGACCGCCCCGAGGGCTGGGGCGTGGCGGTGGTCCGCGAGGACGGCCTCTGGCGGTGCACCCCGATGCCCGCGGCCGCGCTGGTCGACCTCGCCGCGGCCGTGCGCGCCCTGCGCGAGATGCGCAGCGCCGGCGCGGTGTTCGGCATGCTCGACGTCGACGACGAGTTCTTCGTCCTGCTGCGTCCCCGGCCGGGCGGGGTGGCCCTGCTGCTCTCCGACGCGACCGCGGCGCTGGACTACGACCTGGCCGCGGAGGTGCTCGACGCGGTGGGCGTGCCGGTGCCCGACGCCGAGGACGCCGACGACGCGGGCCCGTGGCCGGAGGGCGACCTGGACCTGCTCGCCGACCTGGGCCTGCCCGGGCCGGTGCTGGGGGCGCTCCTGGCCGACGACGACCTCTACGCCGACGAGCAGCTCGAGCTCCTCGCCGAGCGGTGCGGCTTCGGCGACGAGCTGGCCCGCGTGCTCGACGCGCTGCCGGGCTGAGGCCCCGGTGGACCCCGACGCCGCGCTGCGGGCCGACGAGGCCCTGGTCGAGGCCGCGCTGGCCGTCGCCGCGACCGCGACCGCCGGGGACGTGCCCGTCGGCGCGGTCGTCGTCGCCGCGGACGGCCGGGTGCTCGCCCGCGCGGTCAACGCCCGCGAGGCCACCGGCGACCCCACCGCGCACGCCGAGGTCCTCGCGCTGCGGGCGGCGGCCCGGGTGCTGGGCGACGGGTGGCGGCTGGCCGGCGCGACCCTGGCCGTCACCCTGGAGCCGTGCACGATGTGCGCCGGCGCGGCCGTCGCGGCCCGGGTCTCGCGGGTGGTGTTCGGGGCGTGGGAGCCGCGCTCGGGGGCCGTCGGGTCGCTGTGGGACGTGGTGCGTGACCGACGCCTCACCCACCGCCCGGAGGTGCGCGGCGGGGTCCTCGAGGCACGGTGCGCCGCGGGCCTCGAGGCCTTCTTCCGGGACCGCCGGGGGGACGGGGTGACATCCGAGGGGTCGCTGTGGTCGGGTGTTACCGACCGGTAGCACCCAGCCAGGAGGTTCGACAATGAGCGCAGTGGACAAGGCCAAGAACAAGGTCGAGGAGGTCGTCGGCAAGGCCAAGGAGGTCATCGGCGACGTCACCGGCAACGAGAGCCTGAAGAACGAGGGCCAGAAGGACCAGGGCAAGTCCGACCTCAAGCAGGGCGGCGAGCACGTCAAGGACGCGGCCAAGGACGCCAAGGACGGCCTGACCGGCGGCAGCTGACCCCCGCCGACCACCGGGCCCCGGCGCCCCGCGACCCCCGCGGGTGCCGGGGCCCCGTGCTGCGCGGGGCCGGTCGGTCCCGCGCCGGCGCTCCGGTATGGTCTCCCGCGGTAGCGTGTCCGAGCGGCCTAAGGAGCACGCCTCGAAAGCGTGTGAGGGTTCATCCCCTCCGTGGGTTCAAATCCCACCGCTACCGCCACTCCTCCCCGGTCACGCCGGCGGGACGATGCCCCCGGAGACGAGCCGGACGATCTCGGCGGGCAGGTCGCGCTCCGCGTCCCGGCCCGGCCGGTACCACTCGATGATCGAGTTCACCGTCCCGGAGAGCAGCCGGGCGGCCAGCGCCGGCTTGACCCCGGCCCGGACCTCACCGGCGGCGACGGCCTCGGCGACCAGCGCGGCCACCGCGGCGTCGAACTCCCGGCGCCGCCCCAGCGCCCAGCGCTCGGTCGCGGTGTTGCCCCGCACCCGCAGCAGCAGGGTCACGTAGGGCAGCTCGGAGCCCAGCACCTCGACCTGGCGGCGGGTGATGTGGTGCAGCCGCGCCAGGGCCGGCCCGGAACGCGCACCCGGCTCGTCGAGGATGGCGAACAGCCCGTCGAGCGCCCGTTCCAGCGCCGCCCGCAGCAGCTGCTCCTTGCCGCTGACGTGGTGGTAGAAGCTCGACTTGGTGATGCCGGCGGCGCGGGACAGGTCGGCCATGCTGGTGGCGTCGTACCCGCGGGTGTTGAACTCAGCGACGGCCACGGCCAGCAACGACGTCGCGTCGTAGGCGGGGCGCCGCTCGCCCCGGGTGCGCGGGACCACCGGCCCCGGCTGCGCGCTCACGACCCGGTGAACCGCGGCGCCCGCTTGGCGAGGAACGCCTCGACGGCCTCGGTGTGGTCGGCGGTGCGGCTCAGCCGGGACTGCGCGGCGCCCTCCGCGGCGAGCACCTCGGCCAGCGGAGACACCGCCCCGAGCGCGACGGCGGCCTTGATCTCGGCGTAGGCGGCGGTGGGGCCGGCGGCGAGGCGGCGCGCGAGATCCAGCGCGGTGGGCAGCACGTCCTCGGCCGGCACCACGCTGCGCACCAGGCCCGCGGCCAGCGCGGCCGCGGCGTCGAAGGACTCCCCGAGCAGCAGCAGCTCCAGCGCGCGGGCGGCACCGAGGGAGTGGGTCAGCGTGGCCGAGAGGCCCGAGTCCGCGGTCAGCCCGATCTTCGCGAACGCGGTGGCGAAGGTGGCGGTGTCGGCGCACACCCGCAGGTCGCAGGCCAGCGCGAAGCCCAGCCCGGCGCCCACCGCGCCGCCGTTGATCGCGGCCACCACCGGCTTGGGCATGGTGGCCAGCGAGGTGACGATCGGGTTGTAGTGCTCGGTGACGGTGTCGAAGGCGCGCTCGGCCTCGCCGCGCAGCACCGCGACGTGCTCGCCGAGGTCCTGGCCGACGCAGAAGGACTTGCCCGTGCCCGCGAGAACGACCGCGCGCACGGTGTCGTCCGCCGCGACCCGGGCCAGGGCGTCGCGCAGCGCCACCTTGAGCTCGAGGGTCAGCGAGTTCCGCTTCTCGCCGCGGTTGAGGGTGACCACGGCGACGGCCGGGTCCTGCTCGTCGGCGGTCACCAGCACGGGTGCGGCCTCGCTCCTGGTCGTCTCCACGGTCGGATGCTAGCGTCCCGAGGCAACCGAACGATCGTTCGCCCAGGTCGTTCCGGCACCGAAGCCGACCTGCGGGAGGACCTCCAGCCGTGAGCACCCCAGCCGGGAGCACATCAGCTCCGAGCGCCCCAGCCGTGAGCACCCCCGGCCCCCCGGCGCGGCCCGCCCGGCTCGGCGAGGCCCCCGACCCCGCCACCCTCGACCCGGCCGAGCGTCTGTCGGTCGACGAGCTGCGGGCCCTGCAGCTCACCCGGCTGCAGTGGACGCTGCGCCACGCCTACGAGAACGTGCCCCACTACCGCCGCGCCTTCGACGCCCACGGCGTGCACCCCGACGACTGCCGCGAGCTCGCCGACATCGCGATGTTCCCCACCACCAGCAAAGCCGACCTGCGGGAGAGCTACCCGTTCGGCATGGTCGCCGTGCCCCGGGCCGACGTCCGCCGGGTGCACGCCTCGTCCGGCACCACCGGCCGTCCCACCGTCGTCGCCTACACCGCCGGGGACCTCGAGCGCTGGGCCGGCCTCGTCGCCCGCTCGCTGCGCGCCGCCGGCGCCCGTCCGGGGCACACCGTGCACAACGCCTACGGCTACGGGCTGTTCACCGGCGGGCTCGGCGCCCACGCCGGCATCGAGCGGCTCGGCGCGACCGCCGTCCCCGTCTCGGGGGGAATGACGCCGCGGCAGGTGCAGCTCATCGGCGACTTCGCCCCCGAGGTCATCATGGTGACCCCCAGCTACATGCTCACGATCCTCGACGAGATGGAGCGCCAGGGCGTCGACCCGCGCTCGACGTCGCTGCGCGTCGGGGTGTTCGGGGCCGAGCCGTGGACCGAGCAGATGCGCATCGAGATCGAGGACCGCACCGACATCCACGCCGTCGACATCTACGGCCTCTCGGAGGTGATGGGCCCCGGGGTGTCACAGGAGTGCGTGGAGACCAAGGACGGCCTGCACGTCTGGGAGGACCACTTCCTGCCCGAGGTCGTCGACCCGCTCGACGAGGCGGTGCTGCCCGACGGCGAGGAGGGCGAGCTGCTGTTCACCAGCCTCACCAAGGAGGCGCTGCCCATCATCCGGTACCGCACCCGCGACCTCACCCGGCTGCTGCCCGGCACCGCCCGGCCCGGCATGCGGCGGATGCAGAAGATCACCGGCCGCACCGACGACATGATCATCCTGCGGGGGGTCAACGTCTTCCCCAGCCAGGTCGAGGAGGTCGTGCTGCGCACCCCCGGCCTGGCCCCGCACTTCCAGCTCGAGCTGACCACCGTCGGGCGGATGGACGCCATGGCGGTGCGGGTCGAGGCGCGCCACGACACCCCGGCCGACCGTCGGGCGGCGGCGGCGGCGGAGCTGGTCGCGGAGGTCAAGGAGCGCGTCGGGGTCACGGTGACCTGCGAGGTAGTCGACCCCGAGACCCTCGAGCGGTCCGTCGGCAAGCTGCAGCGGCTCAAGGACCGGCGCACCCGGTAGGCCCCCGGTGGGCGCGGGCGCGGCGGCCTGGGGAGGATCGCCGCCATGACCTCCTCCCGCCTGACCACCGCCGCCGGCCTCGGCATCGCGGCCACCGGCGTCGCGCACTTCGTGGTGCCCGACGCGTTCCTCGGGATCACCCGGGGACCGTTCCCCGACGACACCGACACCTGGGTGCTGCGCGACGGGGCCTGCGAGACCGCGATCGGCGTCGCGATCGCCGTGCCCGCGACCCGCAAGCTCGGCTACGTCGGCCTGCTCGCCTACGTCGGGTGGCTGGGGTTCAACGTCGCGAAGCACCGCTGAGCGTGGCGCTGCGCTTCGGTGACGTCGCGCTGCCCGACGGCGAGCGCTCCGTGCTGGCCCTGCGGGTGGGCGACGACCCCGTCGCCGAGGTGTCGAGCCTGGTCGAGGCCGCGCCGGACGACGGGGTGCGCGTCACCCTCGACGCCGACCTGGGCGCGGTCGCGCTGACCATCGACCAGCTGTTCACCCGCACCGCCGCCGGGCTGCGCGCGCAGAGCTACGTGGCGGAGAGCTGGAACGACGACCGGCTGGTGACCCGCGAGGAGGGCCACTTCCTCGACCGGGAGCACCTGCAGCCCCTCGCCGGCCGGGTGGGCCCGTTCCCGTCCGGGCTGACCCCGGTGGTCGGGCTGGGGACCACGCTGCGGGGCCTCGACTTCGCGCCCGGCGCGAGCGGGCAGCTGCCGGTGTGGCTGGCCTTCGCGCTGAGCTGGCCCGTCGAGCTGCGGGTGGACAAGCGGGAGCGGGTCACCGTGCCCGCCGGCCGGGTGGAGGCGTGGCGGGTGGTGGTGCGGCCCAGCCTGGCCGTGCTGGGCCCGCTGCGCGCCGTCGTCGAGCCGACGGTGGGCACCCTGCTGCCCGAGGTGGTGCTGCACCTGGCCTGCGACGACCCGCACCCGCTGGTGCGCCTCGAGGGTCCGGCGGGGCCGTTCCCGTGGAGCCCGCGGGCGGTGCTCGAGCTGACCGAGATCACGCTGACCTGACCTGACCTGACCTGACCGGGCGGGAACACTTGCGCCCCCTTTGGAACCTGCTACGCGGGTTGCAGCAAACGGGCCCGCTAAGGGGGCGGTGGTGATTGACTCGAAACTGTCATCACGCGAGGGGGTCCCGCAATGCCGCAGAATTCCGACGACAATCCGTCAGACGACAGCGAACAGGGAGCAACGCAGCATGACGGCGGGCCCGCAGCCGAAGGCTTCGATCCCGGTCCGTCGCGGGCTGGCCAGCCGTCAGGTCCGCCCCGGGGTAGCCAGCAGTACGGCCCGCCGCAGGGCGGGCAGCAGTACGGCCCGCCGCAGGGCGGGCAGCAGTACGGCCCGCCGCAGGGCGGGCAGCAGTACGGCCCGCCGCAGGGCGGGCAGCAGTTCGGCCCTCCGCAGGGCGGGCAGCAGTACGGCCCGCCGCAGGGCGGGCAGCAGTTCGGCCCTCCGCCTGGGGGGCCGATCGGCGGGGGCAACCCGCAGGGATCGTCGGGCAGCGGACGCCGCAAGTGGCCGTGGATCGTGGGTGGAGTCGTCCTGCTCCTGATCGGCATCGCGGGATTCAGCGGCGGCAACGGGGACTCAAGGCAGGCCAGCGCGCCAGTGACCACCTCGTCATCACCGTCGACCACCTCCAACGCGCGTCCGACTACCACTGCACCTTCGGAGGGCGCTCCGGCGTCGAGTGTTCCCGCGGAGCTTCCGTCTGCTGCTCCGACGCCGCTCACGACGACGATCCCACCGCTGACCGCCGCACCCGCCTCGGGCAGTGGGAAGTCGATCGTGTACGAGATCATCTCCGACAGCCCTACCTTGAGCAGCGTCACGTACTTCGACGCGAACTCGGCCTTGCAGCAGGAGACAACCGTTTCCGCCCCCTGGACCATGACAGTCGTCAACAAGTCCACGTTTGCCTTGGCCGGTGTGGGTGCGCAGACGGAGGGGACCTCGGTGACGTGTCGCATCATCGTCAACGGTGTGGTCGAGGACGAGCAGACGGCGACGGGCCAGTACGCGGTGGTGAACTGCACGGGGTCCGTCTAACAGGTGTCGACCCGCCGCTACCCCAACGACGATGAGCCCCTGCTTCCGGCAGGGGCTCATCGCGTGGTGGCGGAGGATAGGGGATTTGAACCCCTGAGGGCGTTAACCCAACCCGCGTTCCAGGCGAGCGCCATAGGCCACTAGGCGAATCCTCCGTCGCGCACTGTACCCACCCACCCGCGGGTGCTCCGCACCACCCGTCACCGGTAGGGTCGTCCCCGGACCCCGCGCGGCGTCCATCCTGTGAACTCCCCCAGGGCCGGAAGGCAGCAAGGGTCAACGGGCTCTGGCGGGTGCGCGGGGTCCCCTTTCGTCTCCGGACCCCCGGGCCCGGGCCGCCAACCGGAACGAGGTCGACGCGTGACGACCACCAGCCAGCCGCTGACCGCCCTCGGCCGTGACGAGCTCACCGCCCTGCACGAGCGCAGCCGCGCCGAGCACGCCGAGCTGGTGGCCCGCGGCCTCGCCCTCGACCTCACCCGGGGCAAGCCGAGCCCCGCCCAGCTCGACCTGTCGAACGAGCTGCTGACGCTGCCGGGGGCGGGGAACCACCGCGACGCGGCCGGGACCGACGTCCGCAACTACGGCGGGCTGCAGGGCCTGCCCGAGCTGCGGGGCATCTTCGCCCCGCTGCTCGGCATTCCCGCCGACCAGCTCGTCGCGGCGGGCAACGCCTCGCTGGCCCTGATGCACGACACGCTGGTGTTCGCGCTGCTGCACGGCCCGGCCGGGGGGCACGCGCCGTGGGTCGGGCAGGGCGTGAAGTTCCTCTGCCCCTCCCCGGGCTACGACCGCCACTTCGCGCTGTGCGAGTCCCTGGGCATCGAGATGGTGCCGGTGCCGGTGCTGCCCGACGGGCCCGACCTCGACGCCGTCGAGCAGCTCGTCGCCTCCGACCCGCTGGTCAAGGGCCTGTGGGCGGTGCCGACGTACGCCAACCCCACCGGCGCGGTGTACTCCGAGGACGTGGTGCGCCGGCTGGCGGGCATGCCCGCCGCGGCCCCGGACTTCCGGCTCTACTGGGACAACGCCTACGCGGTGCACCACCTCACCGACGTCGAGCACCCCGCGCTGGACGTGCTCGGGATGGCCGCCGAGGCCGGGGTGCCGGAGCGGCCGGTGGTGTTCGCGTCCACCTCGAAGATCACCTTTGCGGGGGCCGGGGTCAGCTTCCTGGGCGGGTCGTCGGAGACCGTCGCCTGGTACCTGCGCCACCTGTCCAAGCAGTCCATCGGGCCGGACAAGGTCAACCAGCTGCGCCACGTGCAGCTGCTGCGCGACGCCGACGGGGTGCGCGAGCTCATGGCGCGCCACCGGGAGATCCTGGCGCCGAAGTTCGCGCTGGTGGGCCGCGTGCTGGAGGAGCGGCTCGGCGCGCTCAAGGCCGCCAGCTGGACCGAGCCGGCGGGCGGGTACTTCGTCAGCCTGGACGTGCTCGACGGGACCGCGGGCCGCACCATCGCCCTGGCGCGGGACGCGGGGATCGCCATGACCCCGGCCGGCTCGGCGTTCCCCTACGGGAACGACCCCGACGACCGCAACATCCGGATCGCGCCGTCCTTCCCGTCCGAGGCCGACCTGGCCGCGGCCATGGACGGTCTGGCCACGTGCGTGCTGCTGGCCGCGACGGAGAAGCTGCTCGGCTGAGCCGTCGCGGGGGCTGCGCCGCTGCCCCGGTCCGGCAGCGCTGGTCGTCACCACGACCACGCACGCTGCCCGATCGCGGGGGCTGCGCGGCTGCCCCGGTCCGGCAGCGCCCGTCGTCACCACGACCACGCACGCTGCCCGACCGCGGGAGGCTGCGCCGCTGCCCCGATCCGGCAGCGACCGTCGTCACCACGACCACGCACGCTGCCTGACCACCTTGCGTCCCGGCCCGGTGCGCCGACGCGTGCAGAGCAAAGCAGCGTGGCCGCCCTGCCCTGGTGCGCCGACGCGTGCAGAGAAAAGCGACGCTGCCGCGGTGCCCGGGGGAGACGGTCGTCACCCGCTGTGACCGGCTCGTCGGGCGGGTCCGGGTGCAGCGTGGTCTGGTGGTCGGACGCGCCGGGACCACCCCGGCCCCAGTGCGAGGAGAGCACCGTGGCGGACGCCGACGACATCACCGACAAGGCCCAGGAGCTGAAGGGCGAGGCCGAGGAGGCGCTCGACCGGGCGAAGGACAAGGCGGCCGACGTCGCGGACGCCTCGGACGGCATCTCCGGCAACACCGGCGACGGCCCGGGCATCGACTCCTCCGGTCCCGTGGCCGACGGGTTCGCCGGCGGAAACACCCCCGAGGCCGGCTCCTAGCCCACCCCGGCCGGCTCCCGGCCCGTCCGCGAGCCGCTCACGCCTCCCGGGTCGCCATGCCCCCCGAGCCGCCCCGGTCGTGCGGGCCGGGCTCGGGGGGTGCCGCGGGCTCGACGGACCAGTCCGCGCCCAGCGGCGAGGTGTCGTACCGGGCCAGCAGGTCGGCTGGGTCCTCGTAGGTCGCCACCGCCCCCGCCCGCCGCAGCTCGGCCGCGGAGAACCCGCCGCACAGCAGCCCGACGAAGGTGACGCCGGCGGCCTGCGCGGCCTGCCCGTCCCAGACGCTGTCGCCGATGGTGACCGTGGCGGCGGGGTCGAGGTCGTGCGCGGTGAGCGCGGCCGTCAGCACGTCGGGCGCGGGCTTGGTGTCGGCGACGTCGTCGGCGGTGGTGGACCCGGCGATCGCGTCGCGGGCCCCGATGGTGTCGAGCATCCAGTCGAGGTCCTTCGCCTTGCCGCTGGTCGCCAGCACCACCCGCCGATCCTGCGCGCAGCGGCGCACCAGCTCGGCCGCCCCGGGCAGGGCCCGCACCTCCGGCTGCAGCTCGGCGAAGCGCTCCCCGTGCGCGTCGGCCACGGCGGGGTCGTCCCGGTCGACGACGTGCGGGACGAGGTGGTCGTCGCCGAGCCCGATGGCCCGGTGCACGCGCGCCGAGGTCACGTCGTAGCCGTGGTCGCGGAACGCCCGCAGCCAGGCGACGCCGTGCAGGTAGGAGCTGTCGAGCAACGTGCCGTCGATGTCGAGCAGCACGCCGGGGGTGGCGGTCACGGGTCCTCCAGGTCGCCGGGAGCGGCCATCGTGGCAGGCGGGCGAGGGGTCCCGCCGGACGGCGCACCCGGGCACACTGGGCCCCCGTGCCCCACGCCCCCACCCGCGACGGTGCCCGGATCCGCTACGACGAGCTCGGCCACGGCGAGCCCCTGCTGCTGCTCAGCGGCCAGGCGACCGACGCCCACGGGTGGGACGGCATCGCGGAGTCCCTCGCCCGCCACCACCGCGTGCTCACCTACGACCAGCGCGGCACCGGCGGCACCGAGGCCCCCGAGCCGACCGCCGAGCAGCCGTGGACGACCCGGCTGTTCGCCGCCGACGCGGCCGCCGTGCTCACCGCCGCCCGCATCCCGCGCGCCCACCTCTACGGCGTCTCGATGGGCGGTCGGGTCGCGCAGTGGCTCGCCGTCGACCACGCCCGCCGCGTGGGCGCGCTGGTCCTGGCCTCCACCACGCCCGGCGACGCCCACGGCGTGGCCCGCGACCCGGAGGTGGACCGGCTGATGGCCACCGCGGGTGACCTGGGCTCGGCCGTGCGGCTGCTCGAGCTGATGGCGTCGCGCCGCTTCCTCGCCGCGGGCACCTGGACCGCGTGGGCGCCGCAGCCCATGACCGCCGCCGCCCGGGCCGGGCACTTCGCCGCCAGCCAGGGCCACGACGCGTGGGACGTGCTGCCGCTCGTCACCGCGCCGACACTGGTGCTGCACGGCGACGACGACCGCGTCAACGTCGTCGCCAACGCCCACCTGCTGGCCGAGCGGGTCCCCGGCGCGGAGACGGCGATCATCCCCGGTGGCCGGCACGCGGCGATCTTCGAGATGCAGGCGCAGTGCGACGCCCTGGTGCTCGGCTTCCTGGCCCGCCACCCGTTGTGACGGGCACGGTGACCGGCGGCGGTGTCGGGGCCCGCCGGTAGTCTCCGACCTCGTGGCCCTGTACCGGAAGTACCGCCCGGCGAGCTTCGCCGAGGTCGTCGGCCAGGAGCACGTCACCGTCCCGCTGAGCACGGCACTCGACGCGCACCGCATCAACCACGCCTACCTGTTCTCGGGCCCGCGGGGCTGCGGCAAGACCTCCAGCGCGCGCATCCTCGCCCGCTCGCTGAACTGCGTGCAGGGCCCCACCTCCACCCCGTGCGGGGTGTGCGACTCGTGCGTCTCGCTGGCCCCGGGCGGGCCCGGCAACCTCGACGTCACCGAGCTCGACGCGGCCAGCCACAACGGGGTCGACGACGCCCGCGACCTGCGCGACCGGGCGGGGTACTCCCCGGCCACCTCGCGGTACCGGGTGTTCATCATCGACGAGGCGCACATGGTCACCACGGCGGCGTTCAACGCGCTGCTCAAGGTGGTCGAGGAGCCTCCGCCGCACCTCATCTTCATCTTCGCGACGACCGAGCCCGACAAGGTGCTCACCACCATCCGCTCCCGCACCCACCAGTACCCGTTCCGGCTGCTGCCACCGACCGTCATGCGCGGCCTGCTCGAGGGCATCTGCGCGCAGGAGGGGGCGGTGGTCGAGCCGACGGTGTACCCGCTGGTGATCCGGGCGGGCGGCGGCTCCCCCCGCGACTCGCTCAGCGTGCTCGACCAGCTGCTCGCCGGCGCCGGCCCGGAGGGCGTCACCTACTCCGCCGCGCTCGGCCTGCTCGGGGTCACCGACGTCGCGCTGATCGACGACGCCGTGGACGCCCTGGCCGCCGAGGACGGGGCGGCCCTGTTCGGCACCGTGGACCGGGTGGTCGACGCGGGGCACGACCCGCGCCGCTTCGCGGAGGACCTGCTGCAGCGGCTGCGTGACCTGGTGCTGCTGCGGGCGGTCCCCGACGCCGGCCAGCGCGGCCTGGTCGACGCCCCGGGGGACGTGCTGGAGCGGATGGCCGACGAGGCCGACCGGATCGGGCCCGCCACCCTGGTGCGCTACGCCGAGATCGTCCACACCGGACTGGGGGAGATGCGGGGGGCGACCGCACCGCGGCTGCTGCTCGAGGTGGTGTGCGCCCGCATGCTGCTGCCCGCCGCCTCCGACGACGGGCCCGCGGTGCTGCACCGCATCGAGCGGGTCGAGCGCCGCATGACCATCACCCCGCCCACCGAGGAGAGCGCCCCGTCGTTCTCCGAGCAGGCCGAGCAGCACGGCGCGGCCGACGGTGCGGACGACCCCGGGTACCGCCGGCCGTCGCGGCTGGAGGCCGCGCCCGCGCCGGTCGAGCCGACGCCCGAGCCGCAGCTGCCCCACCCCGACCCCACCCGGGCCGCACCGCCGCGCCCCGAGGCGCCGCCCACCCGGCCCCAGCCGACCGTGACCGACCCCGCGCCGGCCCTCGACGCCGAGCCGGCCCCCGCGCGACCCGAGGCCCGCGCCGCCGACGACGCCGGCCACCACCCGGACGACGACGTCCCGCTGCCCGACGGGCCGAGCGACGACGACCACGACGACCACGACGCCCCCGAGCCGAGCGCCCCGGCTGCCGCCCCGGCGCCGTCGGGTCCGGTCGCCGGGCAGCCCGACGCGGCCACGGTCCGGCGCGTGTGGTCGGAGATCCGCACCGCGGTGCGCGAGCGCAGCCGCACCACCGAGGTGATGCTCTCCTCGGCCACGGTCCGCACGGTGGACGGCGGCACGCTCGTGCTCACCCACGACTCCGCGCCCCTCGCCCGACGGATCAGCGACCCCCGCAACGCCGACGTGGTGCGCGAGGCGCTGCGCGACGTCCTCGGGGTCGACTGGGCCGTGCGCTGCGACCCCACCTCGGGCCCGGTGCCCGCTGCGGCCGCCAGCAGCGCCCCACCCGCCCCCGCCCCGCGCCGGGAGCCTGCTGCGCGCCCCGACGCCGGCCGCGCCCGCGACGCC
>NZ_BAAGQZ010000019.1:0-9248 GCF_054783215.1 Rhodococcus aerolatus
GCCCCGGCCGCCTCCCCGGCCCCGGCAGCCACGCCCGGGGACGAGCAGATCCGGCCCGACGCGGCGCCGGCGGGCCAGACTGCCCCCGGGCAGCCCGCCCCCGCCCCCGCCCCGACCGCCGCCGGAGCCGCCCAGTGACCACCCGCACCCCGCCCCGCCCCGGCCAACGCGCCGGTCACCCGGGCACACGCGCCGCGGGACCGGTGCCGCCGCGGCACCCGCGCGGCCCGGTGGGGGCGGACCCGGCCCGCCGCCGGCGGTGGGGCCGGGGCGTCATCTTCCTCGCGCTCGCGGTGGCCGTGGTGCAGCTGGTGCGGGTGCAGGGCATCGACGCCGCCGAGCTCTCGGCCGCCGCGCAGGAGAAGCGCAGCCTGACCACCACGCAGCCCGCCACCCGGGGCGCGGTGCTCGACCGCAACGGCACCACCCTCGCCTTCACCCTCGAGGCCAAGGCGCTGACCTTCCAGCCGACGGTGGTGCGGGCCGAGCTGGCCGCGGCGCACGACGCCAACCCCGGCACGGCGCCCACCGTGGACCAGCGGCTCGACGCCATCGCCCAGGGCGTGCACGACCGTCTCGGCGACGCGGTGCCCGCCGCGACCGTGCGCGCCCAGCTCGCGGCCGACACGACCTTCGTCTACCTGGCCCGCCAGGTGGACCCCGCCACCGCGTCGGCCATCAGCGACGAGTTCCCGGAGGTCGGCACCGAGCGCCAGGGGGTGCGCGAGTACCCGGGCGGGTCGCTGGCCGCCAACCTCGTCGGCACCACCGGGTGGGACGGCCACGGCCTGCTCGGCCTGGAGAGCTCCCTGGACTCCGAGCTGGCCGGCACGGACGGCACCCGCACGGTCGAGCGCGGGGCCGACGGCGCCGTCATCCCCGGCAGCACCCGCGACGAGCACCCCGCCACCGACGGCTCCACCGTCACCCTCACCATCGACGCCGACGTCCAGTGGTACGTCCAGCAGGCAGTGCAGCGGGCCAAGGACAACTCGCTGGCCCAGGACGCCTCGGTGGTGGTGCTCGACGCCCACACCGGCCAGGTGGTCGCGATGGCCAACGACGGCACCTTCGACCCCTCCCGGGACACCTCGACGGCCTCGGCCGCGGCGATGGGCAACAACGCCGTCACCACCCCGTTCGAGCCCGGCTCGGTCAACAAGATCATCACCGCGGCCGCCGCCATCGAGGACGGCATCACCACCCCGACGCAGGTCCACCAGGTGGACGGCCAGATCCAGGTGGCCGACCGGACCGTCCGGGACGCCTGGTCGCACGGCGTCGTCCCGATGACCACGACGGGGATCTTCGGCAAGTCGTCCAACGTCGGCACCCTCGGCCTGGCCCAGCAGGTCGGCGAGGACCGCTACGCCGACATGCTCACGAAGTTCGGCCTGGGGCGGCGGACCGACGTCGGCCTGCCGGGGGAGAGCGCCGGCTCGGTGCCCTCGCGCGACCAGTGGTCCGGCTCCACCTTCGCCAACCTGCCCATCGGCCAGGGCCTGTCGATGACCCTGCTGCAGATGACCGGGATGTACCAGGCCATCGCCAACGGCGGCGTGCGGGTCCCGCCCCGCATCGTCGCCTCCACCACCGCCCCGGACGGCACCGTGACGCCCACCCCGCAGCCCGAGGGCGTGCAGGTGGTGAGCCCGCAGACCGCCGACACGGTCAAGGACATGTTCCGCGCGATCGTGCAGGACGCCCCGGGCCAGGACCGGGGCACGGGCGTGGCCGCGGGCATCCCCGGCTACCAGGTCTCCGGCAAGACCGGCACCGCCCAGCAGGTCGACGAGTCGTGCGGGTGCTACTCCAACTCCAAGTACTGGATCACGTTCGCCGGCATGGCCCCCGCGGACGACCCGCGCTACGTCGTCGGCATCATGCTCGACGCGCCGCAGCGCGGCGTCGACGGCGGCGGCGGGCAGTCCGCGGCCCCGCTGTTCCACGACATCGCCTCCTGGCTGCTGCAGCGCCAGGACGTGCCGCTCTCGCCCCAGCCGACCCCGTTCATGCCGCTGGTGGCCGACCAGTGAGCCACCCCTAGGACCACCCGCGGCGGTGCCGGCGGCGGCCCGGTCCCGGTCGGGCCACGATTCGGCCGCGACCCGTCCCGGGGCACCCCGGGGGGAGTCCCGGGCCCGGGCGCGCCGGTACCGTGCCCAGAGCCCGCCGCACCACCGCCGGGCCCACCCCCGTGCGCTGCCGCGCCACCCGCCGCCGGTGCCCCACCGCGGCTCGAGCCCCGAGAGGAGACCGGTGAGCACCCCTGCGTCGCCCCTGCGCCCGCACCGCGTGGTCCCGGTCACCCTGGCCCAGCTGGCCGCCGTCACCGCCCCGGCGGCGCAGGACGGCCCCGGCGCCGACGCTGCCGCCGCCCGGGTCGACGGTGACGCCGGGACCCGGGTCACCGGGGTCACCCTGCGCGCGCAGGACGTCCGCCCCGGGGACCTGTTCGCCGCGCTGCCGGGCACCCGCACCCACGGCGCCCGCTACGCCGCCGACGCCGCCGCGGCCGGTGCGGTCGCGGTGCTCACCGACGACGCGGGGGCGGCCGACGCCGCGGCCACCGGGCTGCCGGTGCTGCGCCACCCCGCCCCGCGCGACGTGCTCGGGCCGGTCAGCGCCCGCGTCTACGGCGACCCGTCGCGCTCCCTGCAGGTCATCGGCATCACCGGCACCTCGGGCAAGACGACCACCAGCTACCTCGTCGAGGCGGGCCTGCGCGCCGCCCGCCGGGTGCCCGGCCTGCTGGGCACGGTGGAGACCCGGATCGACGGCCGCCGGGTGCCCAGCGCGCTGACCACCCCGGAGGCCCCCGACCTGCAGGCGCTGCTCGCGGTGATGGTCGAGCGCGGGGTCGACACCGTCGTCATGGAGGTCTCCAGCCACGCGCTGGTCCTCGGCCGGGTCGCCGGCACCCGGTTCACGGTCGGGGCGTTCACCAACCTCTCGCAGGACCACCTCGACTTCCACACCGACATGGACGACTACTTCACCGCCAAGGCGCAGCTGTTCGACCCCGCCTCGCCCACCCGCTGCGCGCGCCCCGTGGTGTGCGTCGACGACGCGTGGGGCCAGCGGATGGCCGGGGTCGCCGGCCCCCGCACGGCCACCGTCTCGACCACCGGCCCGGCGCCCGGGGCCGGGTCACCGCCCGGGTGGACGGTCGAGGACGTGGGGGAGAACCGGGCCCACGAGCAGGCGTTCACCCTGGTCGGCCCGCGCGGCACCCGCACCCCGGTGTCGGTGCGCATGCCGGGCCGCTTCAACGTCGCCAACGCGGCGCTCGCGATGGCCGTGCTGCACGAGGCGGGGGTCGACCTGACCGACGCCGCGCACGGCGTCAGCGCGGTCGGGGTGCCCGGGCGCATGCAGCGGGTGGAGCGTGGCCAGCCGTTCGCCGCCGTCGTCGACTACGCCCACAAGCCCGCCGCGCTCGCCGCCGTGGTGGCCGCGCTGCGCGAGCAGCACGAGGGCCGGCTGGCCGTCGTCGTCGGCGCGGGCGGTGACCGGGACACCGGCAAGCGACCGGTCATGGGTGAGGTGGCGGCGCGCGGGGCCGACCTCGTCGTCGTCACCGACGACAACCCGCGCTCGGAGGACCCGGCCGCCATCCGGGCCGAGGTGCTCGCCGGGGCACGGGCGGTTCCCGAGGCCGAGCGCGGCGAGGTCCGCGAGGTCGGCGACCGGGCGGCGGCCATCGCCGAGGCCGTCGCGTGGGCGGAGCGCGGCGACGTCGTCCTCGTCGCAGGCAAGGGTCACGAGCAGGGCCAGCTGGTGGACGGGGTGACCACCCCGTTCGACGACCGCGCCGTGCTCGGTGACGCACTGGAGGCCCGGGAGGTCGAGCGCTCCGGCGCGCGGCTGACGCACCCGGGCCCGAGCGTGGCCGACGACGTCACGGGGGACCGTGGGACGCAGGAGGAGGCGCGGTGATCGGGTTGACGCTGGCCGAGGTGGCGGAGGCCACCGGCGGCGTGCTCGCCGGCGGCGCGGACCCGGGTGCCGTGGTGAGCGGGACGGTCGAGTTCGACAGCCGCCGCGTCGGCCCCGGCGGTCTCTTCGTCGCGCTGCCCGGGGCCCGGGTGGACGGCCACGACCACGCCCGCGCGGCGGTCGACGCCGGCGCCGTGGCCGTGCTCGCCGCCCGCGAGGTGTCCTGCCCGGCCGTGGTGGTGCCGCCGGTGACCGCCGACGGCACCGCGGCGAACGCGATGGCCCTGGCCGCGGACACCGACGGGTCCGGCGCCGCCGTGCTGGCCGGGCTCGCCCGGCTCGCCCGCGCCGTCGTCGACCGGCTCGTCGCCGAGCAGGACCTCTGCGTCGTCGGGGTGACGGGCTCCTCGGGCAAGACCTCGACCAAGGACCTGCTGGCGGCCGTGCTCGCCCCGCTGGGCGGGCCGGGGTCGGTCGTGGCGCCGCCGGGGTCGTTCAACAACGAGGTCGGCCACCCGTGGACCGCGCTGCGCGCCGACCACGACACCCGCCACCTCGTCCTCGAGCTCTCCGCCCGGGGCGTCGGCCACGTCGCCGCGCTGTGCCGGGTGGCGCCGCCGCGGATCGGGGTGGTGCTCAACGTCGGCACCGCCCACCTGGGGGAGTTCGGCTCCCGCGAGGCCATCGCCCGCGGCAAGGGCGAGCTCGTCGAGGCCCTGCCCGCCGCGGCCGACGGCGGGGTGGCCGTGCTCAACGCCGACGACCCGCTCGTCGCGGCCATGGCGTCGCGCACCACCGCCCGGGTCGTCCGGGTCGGCCTGGCCGCGGACGCCGACGTCCGCGCCACCGACGTGGTGCTCGACGCGCAGGCCCGCGCCCGGTTCACCCTGGTCACCGCGGCCGGCTCGGTGCCCGTGGCGCTGGCCGTGCACGGCGAGCACCAGGTGGGCAATGCGCTGGCCGCCGCCGCGGTCGCCCTGGAGCGCGGCGCCACCCCCGCCCAGGTCGCCGAGGCCCTCGGCGGTGCGGCCGCGGTCAGCGGGCGCCGGATGGACGTGCGCACCCGGGCCGACGGCGTCACCGTGGTCAACGACTCGTACAACGCCAACCCCGACTCCGTGCGCGCCGCGCTCAAGGCCCTGGTGTCGATGGCCCGGGACGCCCGCGAGGGCCCCGTCCGGCGCAGCTGGGCGGTGCTCGGCGAGATGGGCGAGCTGGGCCCGGACTCGGTCCGCGAGCACGACGCGATCGGCCGCTTCGTGGTCCGCCTGGCCGTCGACCGGCTCGTGGTCGTCGGCGCGGCGGGCACGGCGGCCGACGTCGCCCGCGACGGCGGCGAGCCGGTGGTCGCCCTGCACCGCGGCGCGGTCATGGAGGGCTCCTGGGGGCGGGAGTCGCTGCTCGTCCCCGACGTCGAGGCGGCGGTCGCGCTGCTCGCCGAGGAGGTCGAGCCGGGCGACGTGGTCCTGGTCAAGGCGTCGAAGGCCGCCGGGCTCTGGCGGGTGGCCGACGCGCTGCTCGACGGTCCGGCCGCCGCCGGCACGGGGGAGGTGGCCCCGTGAGGCAGATCCTCGTCGCCGCGGGCATCGCGGTGGTGGTGTCCATCCTGCTGACGCCCTACCTCATCAAGGTGTTCTCCCGGCAGGGCTTCGGCCAGGAGATCCGGCAGGAGGGCCCGGCCAGCCACCAGGCCAAGCGCGGCACCCCGACCATGGGCGGGGTCGCGATCATCGTCGCGCTGTGGGCCGGCTACTTGGGGGCGCACCTCGTCGGCATCGCCTACGACGCGGACGGCCCGTCGGCGTCGGCGCTGCTGGTGCTGGGGCTGACCACGGTGCTCGGCGGGGTCGGCTTCCTCGACGACTTCATCAAGCTGCGCAACCAGCGCAACCTCGGGCTGAACAAGACCTCCAAGCTCGTCGGCCAGCTGGTCGCCGCCGTGGGCTTCGGCTTCCTCGCCCTGCAGTTCCGCGACGCCGACGGCCTCACCCCCGCGGTGACCCGGCTGTCCTACGCCCGCGACATCGCCACGCTGTCCTTCGGCGTGCTCGGCTTCGTGCTGTTCTGCTACCTCATCGTCAGCGCCTGGTCCAACGCGGTGAACCTCACCGACGGCCTCGACGGCCTCGCCGCCGGGTCGATGGCGATGGTGCTGGGCACCTACGTCGTCATCTCCTTCTGGCAGTACCGCAACGACTGCACCACCGACGCCATCGCCGGCTGCTACCAGGTGCGCGACCCGCTCGACCTGGCCCTGGTGGCGGCCGCGGCGATGGGCGGCTGCATCGGCTTCCTGTGGTGGAACGCGGCGCCGGCCAAGATCTTCATGGGCGACACCGGCTCGCTGGCCCTCGGTGGGCTGCTCGCGGGCCTGTCGATGGTCACCCGCACCGAGCTGCTGCTCATCGTCCTCGGCGCGATCTTCGTGCTGGAGGCGGCGTCGGTGGTCATCCAGGTGGCGGTGTTCCGCACCACCCGGCGCCGGGTGTTCCGCATGGCGCCGTTCCACCACCACTTCGAGCTGGCGGGCTGGCCGGAGACCTCGGTGATCATCCGGTTCTGGCTGCTCGCGGGCATCTCGTGCGCCCTGGGCCTCGCGCTGTTCTACAGCGAGTGGCTCGCCGCGATCGGGGGCTGAGCCGTGCTCGACCCGGCGCGGCTGGCCGGCGTCCCCGTGGTGGTGACCGGGGCCCGGGTGGCGGGGGTGGCCGCCGCCCGCGCGCTGCTGGCCCTGGGGGCGCGCGTGTTGCTGGCAGACTCCGACCCGGTGCTGCTCGCCGCCGCCGCCGCGGAGCTCGGGGTGCCCGGGCACGACGCCACGGCCGCGCTGCCCGAGGGCACCGCGCTGGTCGTCACCAGTCCCGGCTGGCGGCCCGACGCCCCGCTGCTCGCCGCGGCCGCCGCCGCCGGGGTGCCGGTGTGGGGCGACGTCGAGCTGGCGTGGCGCTGCGACGCGGCCGAGGTGTTCGGCCCCCGGCGCACCTGGCTGGCCGTGACCGGGACCAACGGCAAGACGACGACCACCACGATGCTGCTGTCGGTCCTGCTGGCCGCGGGCCGCCGGGCCGCCGCCTGCGGCAACGTGGGCCTGCCGGTGCTCGACGCGCTGCGCGACCCCGCCGGCCCCGAGGTCCTCGCCGTCGAGCTGTCGTCCTTCCAGCTGGCCTGGGCGCCCTCGGTGCGCCCGCACGCCGGGGTGGTCCTGAACATCGCGGAGGACCACCTGGACTGGCACGGGACGATGGCCGCCTACGTCGCGGCCAAGGCCCAGGTGCTCACCGGCGGCGTCGCCGTGCTCGGCCGCGACGACCCGGTCGCCGCGGGCCTGGGGGACCGGGCCGCGGGGCGGGTGGTCGGGTTCCGGATGGGCGAGCCCGGCCCCGGCGAGCTCGGGGTGGTGGGGGACGACCTGGTCGACCGCGCGTTCGGCGACGGCCCCGTGGTGCTCGCGGCCGTGGCCGACGTGACCCCGCCGGGACCGCCGACCACCCTCGACGCCCTCGCCGCGGCCGCGCTGGCCCGCACCGTCGGCGTGGGCCCCGCCGCGGTCTCGGCCGGGCTGCGCGCCCACGCCCCGGGGGCGCACCGCTCCGTGGTGGTCGCCGTGCACGACGGGGTGCGCTACGTCGACGACTCCAAGGCCACCAACCCCCACGCCGCGCTGGCCTCCCTCGAGGCCGCGGCCCAGGTGGGGTCCGGCCGGGTGGTGTGGGTGGCCGGCGGCCTGCTCAAGGGGGCCTCGGTCGAGGAGCTCGTGCGGACCGTCGCCCCCCTGCTGCGCGGGGTGGTGCTGCTCGGCCGCGACCGGGGCGTCGTCGCCGCCGCGCTCGCGCGACACGCGCCGGACGTCCCCACCCACGACGTCCGGTCACGAGACGATGACGACATGCACCTCGCCGCGTCCTCGGTCATGTCCGAGGTGGTCGCGGCCGCGGCGGCGTGGGCGGGTCCCGGTGACACCGTGCTGCTCGCCCCGGCCGCCGCCTCGATGGACATGTTCACCGACTACGGCCACCGGGGCCGGGCCTTCGCGGCCGCGGCCGAGGCCGCCGGGACGGCCGGGTGACGGCCACCCGCAGCCGGCGCGCACCCCGCGGCGTGGTGCGGCGCGCCGTCGGCGAGCTGGGCGCCGGGCGCACCTCGGTCACCGGCTGGCTCGCCCGCCCGCTGAGCTCGCTGCACCTCGTGCTGGCCGTGTTCGCGCTGCTCACGCTGCTCGGCCTGGTGATGGTGCTCTCGGCGTCCAGCGTCGAGGCGTTCTCCGTCGACGGCTCCGCCTACAGCCTGTTCGCCCGGCAGGTCATCTTCGCCGTGCTCGGCCTGGCCCTGTTCTACCTGGGCCTGCGCACCCCGGTCCGGGTGCTCAAGCGCGCCGCCGCGCCCGCGCTGGTGGTCGCGGTGGTGCTGCTGGTCCTCGTGCTGGTGCCCGGCATCGGGTACCTGTCCAACGGCTCGCGCAGCTGGTTCGTGCTCGGCCCGGTCTCGTTCCAGCCGGCGGAGGCGGCGAAGGTGGCGTTCGCGCTGTGGGGCGCGCAGCTGCTCGCGTCGCGGCGCCCCGGGCCCGTCACCCGGGCGCGGGACCTCGTGGTCCCGCTCGTGCCGGTGGCGATGCTGCTCGGCACGCTGATCCTGGTCCAGCCCGACCTCGGCACCACCGTCTCGCTGGTCATCATCGTGCTGGCCCTGCTGTGGTTCGCCGGGCTCCCGCTGCGGTGGTTCGCCGCCGTGGCCGGCGCGGGCGTCGGCGGGGCCCTGGCGCTCGGGCTCTCCGCGTCCTACCGCGCCGACCGGATCACCTCCTTCCTGCACCCCGAGCTCGACCCGCAGGGCGCCGGCTACCAGGCCACCCAGGCGCGGTACTCCCTGGCCGACGGCGGCTGGTTCGGCGTCGGGCTCGGGCAGAGCCGCGCGAAGTGGAACTACCTGCCCAACGCCCACAACGACTTCATCTTCGCGATCCTGGGCGAGGAGCTCGGCTTCGTCGGCGCGGTCGCGGTCATCGGGCTCTTCGCGCTGCTCACCTACGTCGGGCTGCGCATCGCGGGCCGCGTGCTCGACCCGTTCCTCTCGCTGCTCGTCTCGACGTGCACCGTGTGGCTGCTGGCGCAGGCGCTGATCAACATCGGCTACGTCGTCGGCCTGCTCCCCGTCACCGGCCTGCAGCTGCCGATGGTCAGCTCCGGGGGCACCTCGACCGCCCTGACCATGCTCGTCTTCGGGCTGCTGGCCAACGCCGCGCGCCACGAGCCGGACGCCATCAGCGCCGTGGAGGTGCACGGCGAGGGCCGCCTGGCCCGCGCGCTGCGGCT
>NZ_BAAGQZ010000020.1:0-44528 GCF_054783215.1 Rhodococcus aerolatus
CCGGCCGCCCCGGCACCACCAGCGGCGGCCCCGGCCCCGCCGGTGACGACCGCGGCACCGACGGCGACGGTGGCCGCGCCGATCGCCGCGCCGCTGATCGCCCCGGACCCCGCGGCGGTCATGGGGGAGACGAACCGCAGCAGGGCGGGCAGGGACAGACCGGCCAGGGCCAGCACCGCGGTCCCGGTCAGGGTCGACATGAGCGCGGTGGTGTCGGGGTCGTCGGTGGTGAACGTGCCCGCACCCTTGAGGAGCAGGAACCCGGCGGAGTAGATGATCGCCGCGACCGGCTTGAGCAGGACGAACGCCACCATCCAGGCGTTGATCTTCTTGTACCACTGCAGGCCCTGCTCGGTGGTCGACATGGACGCGGCCAGCGGCCACACCGCCATGAGCACGACCAGCAGCCCACCCCGGATGATCATGTAGATGACCATCGCGGCGGCGCCGAGAACCGCGAAGATCGCGGAGACGATGGTCAGCAGCGGGGTCAGCTGCAGCATCGCGGCGTTGGTGACCAGCGACGGCGCGGACTGATCGAAGGTCTTCCCGGTGGACTGCTCGATGACCCACGGGGAGAGGGCGTCCCCGGCGGAGATGAGCAGGGCCACGACGGCACCACCGGCTGCGGTGACTCCGATGAGGCGGGCGAGCATCTTCACGCCTTCGGCGCCGGCGTCGGCCTTCGCGGTGATGCCCACCCGGGCGCCGCAGAGGATCAGCCCGACGACCGCGGCCAGGAGGGTGAAGTAGCCCAGGTTGTCCTGCAAGGACTGCGCGACCCCGGCGTTCTGCGCGGACCCGTCCCCGAGGTTCGGCGAGGGGATGTTCAGCCAGAACGTGCCCAGCGTCTTCAGGGCGGTGGTGACCATGTCCGCGGCGGATCGGCGAAGCTCGTCGAGGAAGGAGTTCGTGACCTTCGATGCGGCGCTGTTGACGAGGTCGCCGCCGAGGCACTTGACGTCCCAGAAGTCGCACATCAGGCGACACCGGACCACGGGACGAAGTTCGACAGCGACGTCACCGATCCGACGTTCACGAACAGGGCGGGGCCGGCCTGGGGCACGACCCGCCAGTCGCCCCCGGACCACGCGAGGGCGACGGTGAGCTGCACGCTGCCCGAGGTCGACCCGGCCGAGGCGATGGCCAGGGTGACGGTGGCCTGGTCGGGGGAGTAGGACACGACCCGGAACCCCGCGAGCTGCACGCCGGCACCGGCCCCGGGGCTACCCGGGGTGGAGCTGGAGGCGAGCTGGTCGGTGTACTGGTTCTCGACGAGGGCGTGGTCCCTGAGGTCTGCGACGACGGCCGTGGGGCTACCGGTGACGTGACCGAGGTTCGACGCGGCCAGCAGCGCCCCGACCGGGGTGCGGGAGTAGCAGTAGGCGACCCCGGCCGGGCCCTTGAGGGCGGGGCCGTCGGCGGTGGTGGACGGGACCGCGAAGCCCTGCACCAGCGACCACGTCACCCCCGAGGGGGTGGCGGTGGGGACGGACTGGTCGGTGCCGGTGGTGGCGCACCCCGCCGGGCGGTCGCCACCGTCCTCGCTGGTGGCCGAGGCGGTGACCGACCCCGCCGCCGGGGCCGGGGTCGGGGGGCCGGACGGGTCAGGTGCGGCGGTGGTGGTGTCGGGGCCGGACACGGCGGCGTTGATGAGGACCGCGGCCAGGGCGACGACGACCAGCGCGAGCAGGGCGGCGGCGGCGGTCCAGCTGCGGTGGCGGGTGGGTCGGGGTGCGTCAGGGGTGCTCATCGGGTCCTCCGTGCTCGGGGTGGTTGTGGGCGCTGGTCTAGGTGACGGACCCGACGATTGCCCCGGCGGCGCCGATCAGGACGGTGCCCATGAGCGACATTCCGAGGCCCTTCATCGAGGCCATCTCCTCGCCGCGGTGGTGCTTGATCGCCATGCCGGCGGCGGCGACGACGAACCCGATGAGGCAGACCGCGAAGGCGCCCCAGGCGATGTAGTTGACGACCGTGATGAGGCCCTGGGTGCCGGGTGGCTGGGTGGAGTTGATCTGGATGCCGGAGCCCTGGGCCAGGACGGTGGTGTCGGGGGTGGTGTGCAGGTAGGTGGCCATGAGGGGGTGTCCTTCGCTTCTCAGACCGCGGCGCGGTCGGTGTGGGGGTGGGGGGTGGAGTCGGTGCCGCGGTAGGCGGCGGTGACGGCGTGGTCGCGGATCTGGGTGATGGAGCGGCGGACCCGGCGGGGCAGCCCGGCGGGGTGCAGGTCGAGCTCGGTGCGCCACGCCTCGACCCAGGGCAGGTGCCACAGGGCGGGGACCATCCCGGCGACGCGGCGGACCTCGGCGGCGAGGACCGGGGGCAGGGTGGGGGCGTCGTCGAGGACGACCAGGCCGACGAGGTCGATGCCGGTGCGGCCGCTGGCCCAGTGCCGGGCGACGTGGGCGGCCCAGTGCAGCCCGGTGACGTGGGTGCGGGCGACGAGAAGGACCCGCGGGGCGGGCCGGCCGGGGCCGGTGTCGGGGAGGTGCTGGGGCAGCTCGCTGACCTCGTCGGGGTGCTCCCCGGCGGAGCCGAGCAGGGCGGCGACGGTGGAGGCACCGGCCCCGCCGTGGACGCCGACGACCCACAGCAGCGGGTCGGTGTCGACCCGCGTCGTGGGCAGCCCGGGCCCGGCGGGGGCCGGGGTCGCCAGCGGGGCGGTGGGCCCGTAGGTGGCGGCGAGCTCGTCGCCAAGGACCGCGGAGGTCTCCACCCGCTCCGGGGCCGGCGGGGGCGGCGGCGCCGCCGGAAGCAGCGGGTTCACCGCGGCGGGGTGGGTCATCGCGGGGTCCTCCTCGGGAGGGTTGCGGGGTGTGGCCCTCCTCTACGGGTGTGGGGACCCGGTTTTGGCCACCGATCCGGAAAGTTTTTTCCGGACCCCTGCACGAGCCCCCGCGGCCGCGCACGACGGCTGCCCCATCCGGCGGCCTACGGTCGCGGGATGGGACAGCCGCTCGGAGGCCGGGAGCTCCGCAACATGGCGGCGGCGGTGGTGGCCGTCGAGGTGGTCCTCGCCCTGCTCACGGTCGCCGGCGGCGGGTCCGCCGGTGACGTGGTCGCCGCGGTCGTCACGGGCGCGGTCGGGTCCGGGTTCGCGGTGGCGCTGTTCTGCACCGCGGACGCCGTCCTGCGCGCCTACCGGCGGGACTAGCCCGAAGGGCCCGTCAGGGCGCGCGGGTGGGGGTCGCGGCCTTCGCCGGGGTCGGGGCCGCCGAGGGCAGCGGAGGCGGGGCGGACGCGGTCACCGACGGGGTCGGCGTGGGACTGGTCGTTGCTACCGGCAGCCCGTAGAGGGTGGTGTCGGACCCGGTGGTGGCCGAGGTGATCGCCCGCCCGGCGATGACGCCCAGTGGCACCGACCCCGAGCCGAGGGCGGCGGCCTGCCCGGTGGGCGTGACGAGCAGCCGGGTCGGGGCGGCCCCGCTGGTGGTGGCGGTGCCGTAGACGGCGGAGTCGGTGACCTCCCCGGTGCGCCACCCCGCGGGCAGCCCCACCACCCCGACCTGGGTGGTGGTGCGGGCGAGGACGGGTCCGAGGGTCCCGAGCTGGTGACGCGGGGAGGCAGCCCACCCGCTCGAGGTGAGGTCACCGGCGGCGGCCGGGGTGGGGGAGCCGACGACGGCACCGGTGTGGGCGTCGAGGAGAGCGACCAGGCGGGTGCCGGGGTCGGTGGTGAACCAGGTGGTGACGAGCAGGTCGGTGCCGGTGGGCAGGGGTGCGGTGTAGCCGGCGACGGACTCCAGGGTCGTGGCCCCGGCCGGGGTGGGGAGTGTGGTCGGGGCCGGGATGGTGGTGGTGTCCCCCGCCAGGGTGAGCCGCCACAGCTGGCCGACGGAGTTCGCGGCGACGACCTCGACTCCACCGTCGCTGGTGGTGGCGCCGAGGGCGGTGGCCCCGGCGGGCACCGGGCGGTCGGTCAGGGCCCCGCGGGTCACCGCGGCGGCGTGCTGCCCGGGGACGGTGACCAGCGGGGTGGTGCCTGCCCAGGAGACCGTGGCCTGCGGGGGCAGCGACACCGAGCTCTGCGGGTGGGTGCCGTCGGCGGCCGGAGCCAGCGGCCACCACAGCAGGTCGGTGCCGGTGGAGGTGGCGACCACGGGGGTGGTGTCGATGAGGGCCAGGTGCAGGCCCCCGGTGGTGGCGGCGCCGCGGGGCAGCGGCACCGACCAGGCCGGCAGCCCGGTGCCGGGGTCCAGTGCGGTGACCTGCGGGGACCCGGTGGTGCCGGTGACGGTGAGGACCGCGGAGTCGGTGAGGACCGGGACCGCTCCGGGGGCGACGGGGGCGGACCAGTCCGCGACGCCGGCGAACCCGGGTGGGGGCAGCTGCGGGTACGGGGTGGGGGTCCCCGTCGGCGGCGCCGCCGGGGCCGCCGCCACCACGGGCGTCGGTGCGGGTCGGGTCATCAGGACCGCGGTGGTGGCCGCGCCCAGCACGAGGACTGCGGCCGCGGCGGCGGCGGCGACCCACCGGCCCCGACCGGGCCCGGTGCGGGGCGCGGTGGCGTCGAAGAGCTCCCCGCCGGCGGTGACGACGGCGTGCCACACCTCGTCGGACCCCTCGACGGCGACCTCGGCGCGGACTGCACCCGAGGAGCCCCGCACCCGGCGGGCTTTCGCGACGAGGGCGGCGGTGGCCGCGGTCCGCGGGTCCTGCCCGTCGAGGTCGACCTCGGTGCCGTCGACGGTGGCGCTGTCGGCCCCGAGGTGCACCCGGTGCCGTGGGTAGAGCGGCACCTCCAGCACGGCGCCCGAGGGGGTCACGACCCCCTCGGTCAGCATCCGCGTCCCGACGGTGCGGGCCGCGCTCACTGCCCGCTCCCGGTGGTGGCGGTGAACTGCGCGGAGCTGACCTGCCAGGGGGCGTCGCCGCCGTCGCGGGTGAGGAACACGTAGATGGTGCGGGTGGCCCACGCCTGGGTCCACCCGTCCTCCCCGTGGCCGGTGGGGGCAACGGTGAAGCTGCGGGCCGCGGACCGCAGCTCGTCGGTGGGGCGCCCGGCGTCGCTGTTCGGCGACAGGGCCACGGTGGTGAACCCGCGGTGCGCGGCGAGGTCGGTGACCTCGGCGTCCCCCGTCGAGGGGGGTGGGGTGGTGAGGACAGCGGCGTAGGCGGGGCTCGCCCACACCGCGGAGCGGGCCTGCGCGTCGAACCGGGACCGGTCGATCGCGGTGTCCACGGTGAAGGTGGCCGTGGTGAACGCCGCGGCGACCGCAGTGGGGTCGGTGCGGTCCACCGGGCCCGGGGCCGCCCCGCGGGGCTGCCCGGGGGTGCCGGTGGCCACCGCGGGCGGGGTCACGAACACCGACGGTGCCCCCGACGCAGCGGCGGGCGCCGCCGACGGTGCGACGGCGGTGGGCGTGGCGGCCGCTGTGGCGGGGACGGGGGTCGGGGCGGTGCTGGTGCAGGCCGCGGCCAGGGCCGCGGTGAGGGCGAGCAGGACCGCGGCGGGCCCGGCGCGGTGGGCGTGGCTGCGTGGGGTCACTGGGGGGCTCCTGGGGTGGTGCTGAGCGGTCGGGTGGCGGCGAAGAAGTCGGACTCGTAGATGGGCCGTTCGGCGAGGGGCTGGCCGAAGGTGGACGCCTCGATGAGCTGGCCGTTGCCGATGGCGATGGCGACGTGGTGGATGTCGCCGGAGGTCCCCCAGAACAGGAGGTCGCCGGGTTGGTAGGAGGCGGGGTTGAACCCGCCGGGCAGCGCGGTGCCGGCGGTGGCCGCGTACTGGTCCTGCGCGGTGCGGGGCAGGTCGAGGCCGACCTGGTGGAAGGCGTAGGCGGTGAGGCCGGAGCAGTCGAAGCCGCCGCCGGTGGGCCCGTTGTAGCCACCGCCGCCCCAGATGTAGGGCAGCCCCTGCTGGGTCTCCGCGGCGGCGACGACCTTCTGCGCGGCCGGGCCGCCCCCGCCGGAACCACCCGCGGCCGCGGTCGGCGGGGGCGGGGTGAAGTGCAGGGTCTCGTCCAGGAACGCCAGCGACGGCCCGTTGGCGTCAGCGGTGTAGGCGTTGGCGTGCCGGTCCCCGGGGAAGATCAGCGTCTTCGACGTCTGCCCCTGCCGGGTGAGGGCGTCGGTCATCTCCGCGACCTGTGGCAGCGGGACGAGCTCGGCGTCGGAGTTGACCATCATCACCGGCGGCGCCCCCGGGGTCAGCGACAGTGCTGGGGAGGCTTGGCGCCACAGGTCGGGGCACACGATCTGCAGGCAGCCCAGGTAGATCGTGGGGTCCGCAACCGCCGCGGCCTGCTGGTACGACGCGAGCTGCGCGGTGCCCGGGGCGGGTGGGGGCACCTGCGCGGACAGGCTGGTGAAGTTGCTGGGCCCGGACCAGGAGACGACGGCCTGCACCCCGTGGTGGTCGCCGAGCATCCCGGCCTCGAGGACGAGGGCGCCGCCGGCGGAGTCACCGAGCAGGGCGACCCGGGCCGGGTCGGCACCCGGCACCGTGGTGCGGGCGTAGTCGATGGCGGCGCCGACCTGGTCGAGCTGGCGTGGCCACCGGGGGGCGCCGAGGTCGTAGTCGATGTTCAGCACGAGGTAGCCGTGCTCGGCGGCGGCCTTCGCGGCGTCGGCGAGCTCGGAGCGGTCCCCGAAGAAGAACCCGCCGCCGTGGACCATGACCACGACCGGGCGCGGTGTCGTGCCCGCCCCGGCCCCGGCTGGGGTGTAGAGGTCGGCGGGCTGCGTCCCGCCGCCTGGGACGGGGTAGGTGACCTGGGTGACCGTGACCTGGACCCCGGCCCCGCCGCACCCGGAGGGTGCGGTCGCGGCCGGGGCGGGCGCGGCCTGCACCCCGGCGCCACCGGCCGGGGCGGGAGCTCCTCCGGTGGTGCCTGCGGTGGAGAACTCGGTCCGCGCCATCTCCATGATCCGGGGGACGTAGTCCGCGGACTGGGAGTTGGTCGGCACCCCGTTGCCCGACGCCAGGACCGCACCGAGGCCGGCGTTGTAGCCGAACAGCGCGGCCTCGGTGACCGACACGGTCAGGTGCAGCTGCCCGGAGGCGTTGGCGGCGCTGATCTGCCCGGCCATCTCGCACAGGTACTTCGCCTGCGCGGGGATCGCGGCGGCCGGGTCGAACGGGGACCCGACCCCGTAGGAGGGCCAGGTGCCGGGCATGAACTGGGCGATGCCCTGCGCTCCCGACTCCGACACGGCGTTGGGGTTGAACCCGGACTCCTGCTGGAGCTCGGCGGCGATGACCGGGGCGGGGAACTCCGGGCACACCGTCCCGGCGGCCTGGACCAGCGGCACGTAGGCCTCGGGGATGCCGTTAGGCGACAGCGGTCCGACACCCGGGGAGGACCCGGGGCCGGCGGCCCCACCGGGCCCGCACGGCGGCGGCTGCCCGCCACCGGCGAGGACCACGACGAGCAGCACCACGATGAACACCGGGGCGCCGACCGCGGCCAGCACCACTAGCAGCGCGGAACGCTGCGAGCTGTCCTCCGATCCCATCAGCTCTGACCGGCCGAGGCGGCCGACCAGGCCGGGCCGCGACGTGTCACGTGGACCCCGCGCCCGGGCAACCGGCTGCGCTGCACCGCGGGTGTATGGACCGTCCGGCGGGGCACCGCCGGAGCCGTGCGGGTGAGGGCCGGGATAGGCAGGCGGGGCCGGCGGGCCGGACGCGGCTCGGGACCGTCGTCCACCGGCTCGGGCCGGTCGGCGGGGACCGGCGGCAGCACCGGTGCGATCCGCTCCGCCGCCGGTGCAGCGGTCGGGGTGGGCTCGACCGGCCAGGCGTCGTCCCACCAGGACGCCCACCGAGGGTCCGGCTCCGCTGCCGCGGGGACCTCGGGGGCGGGCGTGGTGTGGCAGGGCCCAGCGAGAAGCTGGTCGAGGTAGGAGCCCCGCGGCGCCCGTGCGCGTGACGGCGAAGGCGGGGGGAGGGGCGGGACCGTCACAGTTCCGCGTCCCGACCCGCGTCGTCGCCGCGGAGAAGCGCGGTCATGCGGTCTGCTCGTGCAACGGCTGTGCCAGCGAGGAGCCGGTCGAGCGCATCACAGGCACGCCACCCGGGGCCGTCGACGAATGCCGCAAGTTCGCCAAGAAGCGCTCGGTTCAGAGGCGTCCGCTGTAGCGCCGCGCCCAACCTTCGCGCTGATTGGTAGCCAGCGGAAATCTGCTCCTCATCCCCGCTGAGCGGGACACCGACCACGAACTGGTCGCACCAATGCTCCCGGCCTTCGCCTCGCCCGGTCATGCTGCGACCGCCAACGCAAGTGCGCGCTCGGCCTCGGCGCAGCGCCGGGCCGCCGTTCGCTGCGAGCAGCCCATCTCGGCCCCTAGCTGACGGGTCGAGACCGGCTTGGTGCCGGTGGTCCAACGGCGCAGCAAAATCTCTGTCTGAGGCGCGGTCAGGCGGTCGTGCACACGGGCCCATGCAAGGAGATAGAGCAACTCCTCAGACTCTTGTATGACCGCAGCGGTTCCACCCGCACCCAACTGATCAAGTTCCTCCTGCGATGTCGGGAGACCACGTCCCCTGACACGGGGGTGGCAGTCGTGAGCACGCAAGGCCATGGCGAGAACGTCCCCAAGAACGTTCGCTGCGATCGCGTGAGTCCGTCTCAGGGGAAAAGTGCGAATCTCCTCCCACAGGCAACCCGCGACGGTCGCGCGGACGTCGGCGAAGGATGTGGGTTGACCAGCTCGCGACAGAGCAGACTGCACCTGAAGGGCGACGCGCACCGCACCCGGTACAAGGTGGGCCGCTACCCCGATAGATGCCGTTGCTGCGGCCGAATCCCGCGACGCCGACGTGACGAGCAAGGCATGCAGCACGTGGTCCGTCCGGTCGAAATCTCTCGCCGCGCGGGCCACTGTGAGTTCTCTGCTGACGTCGCTCACCCCGGCCAGTGCTGGTGCGTGCTCAGCCCAGCGTTTCAGCGTTGTGCTCGCTACGGGTCCAGCGACGAATCGTCGCCACTCCTCGGTGTAGAAGGACAGTGGGTCGTTGGTCATGGAAGCTCCCGGCGTGAAGAGACGGAGTGAGATGTCTTCACGCTGGGGAGGGACCCTTTCAGCGATCCTCTACCAAATCCTCTACCCCTAAGAAACTTCGTCGAGTTTCGCGGCGCCACCTGCAGGCCCCGCCGGGTCGGACCCTCTACCTCGCAGTTCAGAGGGGGTATAGAGGGTCCGCGCCGCCCCAGTAGAGGGACAGTGTCCGCCGAGCTCGCGGACCTCGGCTGATCCGTGATCGGGGCCATTTCCCGGGCCTTCCGGCGACCCAGGCCGGGAATGGACCTCGCGACCGCCCCACGCCAGCCGTGGACGGGGCGCGGTGGGTCCCGGTGACCCTCTACTGCCCAGGTCAGAGTGGGTGTAGAGGGTCCAGTCGGGAGGCTGTCCGGCGGTGGCCGGAGAGCAGCGCGGTGCTAGGCGGTGAGGACGACGGCGGCGAGGCCGCCGGCGACCATCCAGGGGCCCATCGCGGTCCCGGAGAGGCCGGAGCGGGCGCCGGCATGGCGCCCTATGGAGCAGCCGATGACCCACAGCAGGTGCCCCGCCGCGGTCAGCAACAGTGCGGTGGTGAGGGCCGCGGGGGAGCCCCACCCGGCGACGATCCCGACCCCGACAGCGAGCTTCACGTCCCCCAGGCCGAGGGCCGTCGGGCGGGTCGCGGGCACCGTCGTGGCGTCCCCACCGGACCCCGCCGTGGCGGCAGCGGGGGTGGCCCGGGTGGGGGTCAGCAGGGCGATCGCGAGGAGGACCAGCGGGTACCCAATGCCCCCCACCACGGCCCACAGGACGCTGCCCGGGACCCCGGTCAGAGCGAGCACGACGACCGCCGCAGCGGTCGCTGCAGCGAGCCCGTAGGTGAGCGGGTCGGGCAGCCGCAGCTCCCTCGCGTCGGTGTACGCGGCGGGCACACCGAAGAAGACGAGCAGCACCACGGGGACGAACCTGGGCTCGTCGGCCGCGGCCACTGTGACGCCGGCGATGACAGCGAACCCGACCCCGACGGGCCAGAGTCGGCCCGGGTCGGGGAGCCGGTTGCCCGCCCGCGGCGGCCCGGCGAGCTGCTTTGCGGCAGCCCACGTCAGCACGATGCCCGCACCGAGGACGGCGCACATAGTGAGGCTGGCGGTGCCACTCATCGGGCGGCGCGGCGGGCCGCGCGAACCTGCGGGTCGAGCAGCTCGACGAGGAGGTCCTCGGTCTCCTGGGAGACCTCGACGTCCTCCAGGGTGCGGCGCAGCTCGCGGGCGGCGGCCCGGACCGCGGACAGGTCCCCCGCGGCGTACTCGATACGGAACCAGTCGCGGTAGAGCAGTTCGCTCACCGGGTCGGCTCGCAGGCCCAGCAGGACCGCGGTGCGGGCCTTGCGGAGGTCCCCGGCGAGGTGGCCCATCGCGGCGGCGTGGGCGACGTCGACGATGCGGTTGACCATCTCCTGCCGCTCCACCAGGGCGAAGCGGTAGGCCCCGTAGGGGGCGTTGGAGAAGGGCACGCCGCGGACCAGGTCGAGGGCGGCGTCGAGCCAGAACAGGCCCCCGGCGGGGTCGTGCAGACCGCGGGTGGCGAGGGTCTGGAAGCACCGCCAGTCGGTGCGGATCACCTCGGCGAGCCGGTAGCCGCGGGCGGTGGTGACGGTGGGGACGTAGTCGTTGCCGGCGGCGTCGGAGCCCAGCCACGTCCGCAGCTGGGACATGCGGGACTGGCGGGTGCCGTCCTTCCACGGCTCCCCCTCCGGGCCCAGCTCCCGGGACACCTCGACCGCGCCGCGGCCCGGGTTGAGGGCCAGGAACACGGCCAGCTCGGTGACTTTGCTGGCCCCGGCCGAGGTCAGCGGGGGACGCCCGGTGATCTTTACCGGGCCCAAGACCCGCACCTCGGGGGCACCCGGGTCGACGTGCAGCAGGGTTGCGAGCTCGGCCCGGTCGGCGTCGGTGGGGTCCGGCTCGACCGAGGGCTGCGGGGTCGAGGCGGGGGTCGCCACGAGGCCGGCGGGGATCTCCGCCGGACCGGCCGGGGCGGGGGGCGGTCCGACGACCTCGGTGGGCTCGGCGGGGATCAGGTGGGCGTCGGGGCCGGGCACCTGGGCGTGGGAGTCGGTGGCCCGGAAGTCGGCGAGCAGGGCGTCGCGGTCGGCTAAGGCGAGGCGCTGCAGGGACACGGTGGTGCCCAGCACGGGCACCTCGGTGGGGCCCTGGTCGGGGACGTGGACCTGCCAGGGGCCGGGCAGGGCGGCGACGTCCCCGTCGGCGGCGGTGATGACCGCGGCGAGGTTCAGGCCCGCCCCGCTGGCGGTGACCTGGGCGAGGCGGTCCCGCTGCTGCGGGGTGACGGCCTGGGCTGTCAGCACGACCTCCGGGGTCCACACGTCCTCCGCGACGCCGGCGACGCGGGCACCGACAGCGGTGGCCGCGGTGCTCTCGGCGAGGGCGTCGGTGGAGTCCTGGTGGTGACGCTCGAGCCGGTCGAGGACCTCGTCGAGGGTCTCGGCGTGCCGGAGCCGGCCCCCGCCGAGGTAGGTGACGAGGTCGCGGGACAGACCCACGACGGTGACGTCGAGGTGGTCGGCCCACCCGGACAGGGCCAGCTCGATGGCCATGGCGGAGAGCACGTCGACGACGTCGTCGGCGTCCCCGGTCAGGGTCATGGCCCCGGTCCGCTCGAGGTCGATCAGGACGAGATCGCCGGTGGGGGACTTGCCCAGGGTGACCAGGGTGGGGAAGGGGGCGACGACGTCGCGGTCGGTGTCGAGGTCCGCGGCGGGGTCGAGGACCCAGTGGGTGGGGGTGGGCCCGGGCAGGAACGGGTCGGTGGGGGTCGCGGGGGAGGCGAGCAGCAGGGTCAGCCGGGTCCCGATGACTGCGCCGAGCACGTCGGGCAGCTCGGTGTCGGGGGCGCTGCGCGCGGACCAGGTGCGCAGGGCGGCGTCGAGGACGGCCACGGTGGGCGGGTCCTCGGTGGCGCGCAGCGCCAGCTCCATCGGCGACACCGACCCGGCCCCGACGAGCCGGTTGCCGGGGCGGCGGCGGCGGGCCTGCACCATCCGCCGAGCGCCCAGGGCGACGAGCACACCGGCGGCCAGGAGGCCCCCGAACTCGGTGTAGGGGTTCAGGGCCGTCCACGACGACGCGGTCGTGGTGGGCACGGCCTGCGCCGCGGGGGACACCGGGGCCGGGGCCGACGGCGTCGCCGGGGACTGTGTGGTCGGTGCCGGGGTGGTGGGCTGGGTGCTCGGCACCGGGGTGGGGGTCTGGGTGGCGGCGGGCGGCTGCACAGCTGGGGGCTGCACGGGCGGGACCACGACGGGGGGCACCACCGGCGGGGGTGGGGTGACCACGGGGGGAGGGGCGACTGCCCCGGGCACGGCGACCTGCCAGCCGGGGCGGAGCAGGTCGGGGTCGGTGAGGTGCGACCCGTCGGGCTGGGTGATGCCCTCGGTGGCGGCGGCGAGCTCCCCGGCGCGGGAGGCGTCGCCCAGGCGGTCCTGGGCGATGCTCGAGAGGGTGTCGCCGGGGGCGACGGTGACGGTGGCCGCTGCGGCGCCCGCGGTGGCGGGGCTGGTCGTGGCGGGGAGGTTCGTCGCGTCCGCGGGCAGCTCGAGGGTCCAGCCCACCGGCAGGGTGGTGTGCTCCCGGGTCAGGTGCGACCCGTCGGGCTGGGTGCGGTCGGCGTTGAGGTCGACGATCTCCGCCCACCGCATCCCGCTGCCCAGGTGGGCCTGGGCCAGGCCCCATAGGGAGTCCCCGCGGGCCGTGGTGACCGTGGGCCCGGCCGGGGCCGGGGCGGGTGCCTCGGCCTGGGTGGGGGCGGGGTCGGTCAACCCGCTGACCGTGACCCCGCCGGGGGCGGGGGCGAGCTGGGCGGCGGAGAGCGACAGCGACGCCGACGGCGGGGCGGGGGCGTCGCCGAAGGTCGCGGCCTGCGCGGTGGTCTGCGAGGTGGGGGAGGCGAGCACGATCAGCCCGAGCAGGGCGGCGGCGGCGCCCTGGGCCCACCCGATCCCGGCGACGTGGGGGGTGCGGAACTTCCCGACCAGGGCGACGAGCTCGATGACGACGGCGAGGGTGAACACCGCCCAGGCGATCAGGCCGATGAGGACCAGCAGCGCGAGGAGCAGCTCGACGCTGCCCCGGTCGAGGAACGCCTGCCCGAGGGCGGCTGGGTCGGCGGTGATGCGGGGCAGGAAGTCAGGGCCCACGGCGGCGGAGCCGGCGATGAGCAGCCCGACGGGGACCCCGACCAGCAGCACGCCCATCAGGACGAGGCCGGTCAGGGCGCGGATGAGTCGGCGCACGGGGGCCTCCTGCGGGTCAGGTGCGGGCTAGGAGCGGGCGTAGAGGATTCGGGCGTCCGCGGTGCCGGTGACCGCGAAGGAGCCGATGCCGATGAGGGAGAGCACCTTGGTGGGCTCGGCGATGGTCACAGTGACCCGCAGGCTGTCCGCCCCGGCGGGGGTCGCGGTGCCCGCGACCCCGGCGGCGGCCAGGTAGGACTGCGCGGCCGCGGCGGAGCGGGCGACGTTGACCGAGGCCCCGGACCCGCCGAGCGCGGCCTGGGTGGCCCCGGGGGCCACCCCGCCGACCCCGAAGGTCGTCGCGGCCTGCACCCCGGCGCGGGCCGCTTCCTGGGCGGTGGCGTTGGCCTTGTTGCTGGCGGTGATCTTCGCGCCGCCGTCGATGACCAGGCCGAGGAACACCGCGGTGGCCACCAGCAGGCCGGCGGCCATGACCGACACCGACGCGCCCCGCTCCGGGTGCGCGCGCAGCCTCGACCACCGGGTCGGCTCGACGTCGACGTCGACGTCGACGTCGACGTCGACGTCGACGTCGACGTCGACGGCGCCGGCGCCGGCGCCGGCGACCGCGTCCACGGCCTCGGGGTCGGCCGGGGTCGGCTTGTCGGGGGTGGCCTGGGTGGTCATGGGCGTTCCCGGTTGGGGTCGACGAGGGAGGTGAAGGAGGCGGTGAGGGTGCGGTCGCCGGGGATGCCGGGGAACGCGAGCTCGGAGAGGGCGACGGTGCATTTGACGGTGGTGGTGACCGCCCCGGAGGTGCCCAGGGCGGCGGTGAGACCGGCGGTGGAGACGTCGACGTTGACCCCGAGGCAGTGGACGTTCTGCTGCTCGAACGAGGCCGTCGCGGCCGCGGTGGCGTCGGCGCGGGCCGACACGGGCTCACGCCCGACCGAGGCGATGCGGGCGGCGGCGCGGGCGGCCTGGTCGGCGGCGTCGTGGGCGTTGCTGACCCGGCCGCCGGCGATGACGGCGACGAGGACGAGCAGCACCACCGGGAGCAGCTGCGCGGCCTCGGTGGTCGGGGCGCCGCCGTGCTCGGGTCGCTCGGTCAGCGACGCCCACCGGGCGGTGAGGCCGCCGCGGTGGGGGCTCATCGGGTGACCTGCTCGAGGGCGGCGGTCGAGGACTGGGTGACCCGCATGTCGAGGCCGGGGACCAGGGAGGTGACCGCGGCGTCGACGGTGACGGTCATGGTGGTCGCGGTGCGGGTCGCAGTGACCCGGGGGCCGTCGAGGACACCGCCGCTGTTGCTGGCCAGGGCGCTCTGCGCGCGGACCTGGGCGGCAGAGGTGTCGATGGTGCCGAACGCGCGGCCCTGGTCGACGCCGGCGCGGGCGGCGGAGAGAGCGACGTCCTTGCCGTAGAGGTACAGACCGGTCTGCAGGACGGTGAACACGGTGAGCAGCAGCAGCGGGAAGAGGATCGCGACCTGGACGTTGACGGCGCTGCCGCGGTCCTTCTCGCCCCAGGTGGGGGTGCTGGCCATGCTGCTCACCTCCCGGTGATGGTGCTGGGGGTTGTCGCGGGCGGGGTGACCGGGCGGGTGTGGCGCCCGGTCATCCCCACCCGAGGACGTGGAGCTGGTGGAGCGGGGTTTGGGCTGGGTCAGCCCAGGGCGCCCATCTTCTTGGCGACGAACGCGGCCACGGCGATGCCGATGGCTCCGGCAGCGGCGGCGCCGATGCCGATGTGAAAGCCCTCGTCGGTGTTGCGGGCCCCACCGAGCTCGGGCTCCTCGGACAGGGTGATCAGGCGGGACTGGGCCTCGGTCAGGGCCAGCTCGGCGCGGGCCTTGGCGTCGGTGATGCGGTTGCTCATGTGGTTCTCCTTCGGGTGGTGGTGGGTGGTGCGGTGGAGCTCAGCCCTGCACGAGCAGGGAGATCATGGGGTAGCCGATCCAGACTGCGATGACCCAGACCATCGCGACGGTCGGGGAGCTCATCTTGTCGCTGGCCTTGTTCTGCCCGGCCCGCTCCTCCGTCTGCATCTGCGCGGTGAGGGAGTCGGCCCGCTCGATCAGCGTCGAGACGACGGCGGACCCGTCGGCCCCGGCCCCGGCGGCGATGTCGGAGAGGTCGGCGAGCTCGTCGACCCCGACCTCCTCACCGAAGCGTCGCAGTCCCTCCCAGGGCTGCTCCCCCGCCCGGCGGGCGAGGTCGAGCTGGGCGCGGAGACGGCCGAACGCCCACGAGCTGGTGGTCAGCGTGGTGGGCCGGGTGAGGGCGGAGACGACGCCGGACCCGGACTGGGAGAGCAGCGCGACCTGACGAAGGTAGGACACCGTCGCGTGGCGCATCTCTAGGCGGGCGGCGGCGGCGCGGCGGGTCACGGTGGACCCGGTGGCGCGGAACCCGAGGTACGCGCCGAGGACGAGGCCGATCACGGGTATGTAGGCGGGGATGCCTAGGCTCAACAGCAGCCCGATCGCGGCGACGCCGGGTCCCAGCAGGGCCGCGAACTGGGCGGTCGAGGTCAGCCGGGTGACCAGGAACCGCTCCCGGGTCCAGCCGATGACGTGCAGGTCCTCGTCGGGGACGGAGCCGGGCAGGCGCAGCGCCAGCGACGTCCACTGGGTGTCGACCCGGCGGCGCCACCCGGTGCGGGTGGTGCCGGAAAACGCCCGGGTCACCGCGACCCGCTCGTCGAGGCGGTCGAGGGCGTCGTCGAGGCGGACCGGGGCGGCCGGGGAGAACGCGGCGACGAGGACGGCGACGGCGAGACCGCCGAGGGCCCCGACGAGCAGGAGAACGCTGACCTGCGGGTTCATGACCGGTTCCCCCCGGTGAGGAAGCGGGGCCCCGGCTTGCCGATGGCCAGGGACCGCATCCGCACCATCATCAACCCGGCGAAGGTGAGCAGCACGGCCATCACGATCTGCCCGGTGACCGTGGAGTACCCTTGGTGGAGTTGTGGGATGAACACTGACGCGACGATCAGCAGGCCCAGCATCATCAGCAGGACCCGCATCGCCTGGCGGGGCTGGGCGCGCTCGGCCTCGACCTCGTCGCGGGAGAGGACCTCCCGGGCCACCTGCGCGGCGAGGCGGCGCAGGACGTCGGCGACGCCCCCGCCCTGTCGGTCCAGGGCGAGCATGAGCGCGGCGGCGACGTCGTCGCCGGTGGGGTCGTCGATGTCGTCGGCGAACGCCTGCAGGGCGGCGGAGTATCCCCTGTCCATGCTGGCGAGGCGGGCTGCGAGGGTGCGGACCTCCGCGGCGATCGGCTCCGGGGCCCGGCGGGTGGACTCCCGGATGGTCTGCACGAGCCCGGTGCCGCCACCACCGGCGAGGCGGTCGGCCATGCCCCGGCACCACACCTCGAGTGCCTCGATGCGGTCCAGGCGACGGTTCGCGACAGCGTTGGAGCCCAGCAGCCACGGCAGGGCCACCACCGCGACGGCGCAGCCGATGCCGGCGACGGGCCACCCGGAGAGGATCCACACCGCGACGAGGACCCCGCCGGCGAAGATGGCGCGCTGCGGGGTCGGCTTCACCGACGGGCCCTCGGTGTCCCCGGTGGCCAGGACGCGGGAGACCCGCTTGGACAGCCGGCCCCCGAACACCTCTGCGTTGGTACCGGCACCGCGCCACACCGCGACCACGGCAACAGCGGACGCTCCGGCCCCGGCACCGAGGGCTGCGGGCATCAGGACGATGAGCCCGCTCATCCGAGCTTGCCCAGGACGAGCGGCTCCGGCCAGGAGTCTCCGCTGTCGATGCTGCGCAGGTCGAACCCGATGCGCTCGAACGGGCCCTTGACCTCCACCGGTGAGCTGCGGTGCCCGCGGGGCTCGTTCGCCCCCGGGTACTTCGGGGGCTCGTAGATCAGGTTCATGGCGACCTTGCCGGTCGTGGACACCGCGGTGACCTCGGCGATCTGCGCGCAGAACCGGCCCGCGCCGCCCCCAATGTCGGTGTGGTCGAAGTGCTCCATGTGCACCACGTAGTCGATCGACTGGGCGACCAGGCGGGTCAGGTACTCCGGGGACTGCCCGGGGGCCCCTTCCATCGCCGCGGTGACTAGGCGGTCCACCGCGTCGTCGGCGGAGATCGCGTGCAGCGTGCACATCGACCCGGGCAGACCGGCCCCGGCGCCCTTGACGAAGGCGTAGGCCTCGCCGCCGCGAACCTCCCCGTAGATGGCCAGGGTCACCGAGTGCCGCAGCACCGGGGGCAGCAGGTCGGCCAGGTTGATCTCACCGATGGCCCGGCCCTGGGCGTCGGTCTCCACCGACCCGGGGCGGGCCTCCAGCGGCACGATCAGCGGGAACCGGTCGGGCAGGGTGTGCAGGCCCAGCTCGAACTCGGTCTCAAGCGTCGCGAAGCGCACGTAGTCGTCGAGCTCGCGGGCCAGGGCCCGGAGCATCGTGGTCTTGCCCGCCGAGGGCATCCCGGACACGACCAGGGTGCGGCGGGCCCGCACGCACGCCCCGAGGAAGCGCCGCATCGACGGGGTGATCGAGCCCATGTCCACCAGGTCGTCGAGGGTGACGTCGACCAGGGCGTGGCGGCGGATCGTGACCACCGGCCACGGCGAGTTGTCGCACACCGCAGCCAGCCGCGAGCCGTCGGGCAGGGCCATGTCGAGGAACGGGTGCGCCGGGGAGAATGCCCGCTCCCGGGACCCGTGGTAGGCCGCGAGGTACTGGACCTGGGCGAACAGCTCCTCGGGGGTGTCGGCGATCGGCTCGGCCTGCAGCACCCGGCGGTCGGCCATCCGCAGCACCACCGGCTGGGCGCCGCGGATGTAGATGTCCTCGACGCCGTCGAGGTCGAGCAGCGCCTGCAACCGGCCGACACCGTTGATCTGGTTGTCCACCGCGCGGGCCAGGCCCAGCTCCTCCTCGGTGGAGAGAGCCTGGATGCCCGCCTCCGCGCGGCGGCGGGACTCCGCGACCAGCTCGCGCTGGATGAGGGCCTGGGTGAGTTGGCGCAGGTCGGCCGCGCTCATCTCCGGGGTGCGCTCGGCGTCGAACGCGCTGAGCACCGCGTCGCGGATGTTGGTGACGGTGACGTGGTCGGAGTACACCGACGTTGGGCCGGTCACTGTCCGCCCCCGTCGGGTCGGACCGAGCTGAGTCGTCGCTGCCGGCGGGGCATCTCTCGCAGGCCCGCCGGGGCGGCGGCGTGCCGCGCCGCCGGGGCAGGAGCCGGGGTCCCGGGGGCCGGGATGACGACGGTGGCGTCGGCGTTGTGCTGCTCGCGCAGCAGGGTGCGCCGGGTGCCGAGGGCGCGCTGCTGTTGCCCGAGCTGGCCCGCGGCGCGGACCACCCCGGGCACGGAGCGCAGCAGGGGGGAGCGGGTGTGGCTCCGGGCGGGGGCGGCGGCGTCGGAGAACACCGCGGCCGCCTTCGGGTCGAACGCGACCTCACCGATCGTGGGCAGGCCGAGGCGGCGGGAAATGTCGTTGACCGCGTACGGGCCGTTGTCGTCGACGACGACAAGGCCCATCGACCCGACGCCGGGGTTGTGGCGGTCCACGTCCTCCCGGATCAGGGGCAGCGTCCGCTCCGCCCGGCGCAGCCCACGCAACTGGGTGCGGACCACGACGAGGAGCACGTCGCACGCTCGCAGCAGCGGGGCGGCGGGGAAGTTGATCGACCAGCGGCCCAGGTCGACCAGCGCGTCGCGGTGGGTCACCGCGCGCAGCCCGTCGGCCAGCTCCGCCCAGTTAACCCCGGCGGCCTGCCCCGGGTGACCAAGGCCCGCGACCAGGGGGACCCCGGTCGGCAGGGTCACGATCTGGGAGTCCAGGACGACGGGTAGGTCGCCCTGGCGGGCGAGGCGCACCAGCTCGAGCAGGCCGCGGTCGCGGCTGGCCTCGACCTCACCGCCCGCGCCGGCGAGCAGGTCGCCCCCGGCGGGGTCGGCGTCGATGGCCACCACGGGGCTCGGCCAGGACGCGGCCATCACCGCGGTGGTGGTCGACACCCCCGGTGATCCTCCGGTGGAGAGCAGTCCGATCAGCACGTCATCAGCCCTTCGGGGTCAGCACGATGGCCGCCGCGCCGAGCGCGGACAGCTGAGCGACGGCGTTCGCGTCGCGGTCGGCGACGACGACGTCGACGACGGTGGACCCGGAGGCGTCCGTGCCGCCGATGGAGAACACCGACGCCTGCACCGCCTGACCGGTCGGGATCGAGCTGCTGGAACCGGCCGCCGCACCCGTCGCCGACGTCGCGGTCTGCACCGCGACGACCCGCACCTGGTCGCCCGCGGCCAGCTCGGTCGCCGGGAGGAACCCGACCTTGACCCCGACCGCGACCAGCGCGGAACCGGGGGGCGGGGTCAGCGACGCCACGACCACGCCGCCGGGCAGGAGCTGCCCGGCCTGCAGCGTGGTCGAGGCGAACCCGCCGACCAGGGAGTCCCGGGCGGCCCAGTCGATCGAGTTGAGGGTGTCCCCGTTGGGGATGGACACCTCGACCAGGTCACCGGAGGTGACCTGCTGGCCGTAGGGCACGGTCCGACCCACCCCGACCGCGGAGTGGGTCGCGGAGAAGTAGTCGAACGCCGCCACGGTGCCCACGGCGAACAGGACGACCAGGGCCAGGGCAAGGGCCAGCAGGCCCCGGCGGCGCTGCCGCCGGGCCGTGGACACCGACGGCAGCGGCGGCACCGCGGAGGACTGGGTGACCCCGTTGCGGGGCAGGTCGGTCGTGGTCATCTCAGCTTCCTCCGGTCACGACGGCCTGCAGCTCGCCGACCTCGACGCTGGTAGCTGCGGACAAGGTCAAGGTCTGGGCGCCGACCTGGCCGCCGCCCACCCAGGTGATCGCGAACGTCGAGGTCGCCGTCACCGGCCACCGGCCGGTGCCGCCGGTGCGCTCCGGGAGCGAACGCTGGGCGTAGGAGTAACCGCAGTCCGGGGAGTTGTCCCCCTGAAACAGCAGCCGCGCCGGGGCCGGGGTGCCCGGCCCGTTACACACCGCGACCGCGCCGGCCGGGCCCATCGACCAGGTGATCCGCGACAGCACCGCCGTCGCCGTCACCACCGTGGGGCCCAGTGCGGCCGTGACCGACTGCGGGCCGGTGGTCTGCGGCGACCGGTCGACCCACATCCACACCGGCAGGCCGACCGCTGTGTTCGGGTTCGCCGACAACCGCGGCGTGCCCGCACGCAGCCCGAGCTGTGCTATCGCGATCTGCGCCACCTGCGCGGGAGACGGCGGCGGTGGCGGGGTAGGGGTCGCGGGGGCACCCGCCGTTGCAGCGCCCGTGCCGGGGCACGCTCCACCCAGCTGACAGCCGGCGAGCCCAACACTGTTGAGGAACCCCGCGGACAACCCACCCGAACCGCCAGCGATGCACGCCGCGTTGCCCGTCGACGAGCACCCAACAGACCCGTAGGAGTCCAGACCCGGGATGTAGGACGGGCCCGTTGGGGCAGAGCCCCCGTCGGACGCGCCACCGCCGTTAGACACCGGCGCTGTGCCGCCGCCGCCGCCCGACGGCGCCGAACCGCCATCATCGCCGCCGCCCGACGGCGGCGCCGTGATCGTGATCTGCACCGAGCCGAAGGAGCCGCCGCCGCCGACAGACACGTCGGTCTGCGCGAGTGCCGGCTGGGCGCCGGCGACCCCAAGCATCAACCCAGCGCCGAGAGCTGCAGCGAGCTGCCCGCGCTTCATGAGGCGGAGTCGCAAGGGACGGCGGGGCCCTGGTCGATGGCGCTGACGCGCCACCCAGCCGGCGCCGATGGGTCTGCGTTCACCAGCGTCAGAGAGGCTTGGTTCTGCGGTAGGCGGTTCGGGTCAATCGTCGACGTTCCATCAGCTGTGTCGATCTGTATGGCAGACACGTCGTTGCAGGTCTTGACCACCGCAGTAGCCAACTGCCCCGAGACAACCGGACTAGGCATGACCGAGGCGATGTTCGTGCGAACTACCGCGACTGACCCGGTCACGCGGAGGTTCTTGTCGATGATCTGCTGCGCTTGGAAACGCAGATCGGTCGCCGTTTGCCCGGTCGCAGCTGTGTCGACAAGGCCCATGTTGGCCCGCGGGTCGACATACACCTGGGACTGCACCGACCAGTACCTGCGGGCGGCCTCATCGAGGGCCGACGCGAGGGCGGGGTCGGAGATGGTGCCGGGCGCGACGCTGGTCTCGCGTGCGGAAGGCACAGGAAGTTGAGTCGAGGAGAGTGTTCCGCCCGCAGACCCGGGACCGACCGATGTCGCGCAGGCGGTCAGTCCCATCGCCAGGCAAGTAGCGCTCGCTGCTACTCGAAGTTTCTTTACCGCGGCCGTCCGGTCCATTGGCTATCACCTAGATGTTCTGCACGTAAGTACCGTGAGACACAGCCACGCGCTGAGTGCTCCTCCCCGAGCGACCCTCCGCGCCTCTTGCCCCCGTCACCACTGGTCGCCGACCGAAAATCCCGATCCGTCCGGATGCCTGGCGAAACTCGATGACCCTGGCCTGAGGGTATCAACCAGCGATCGGCTTGAGAGAGCAACTTCGTGTACGCATATTTCTCAACGACCCGCTGGCTCGCCCGACACATCGGGCCCGGACCAGCGCAAAGAGGATCAACACGTCAGCGAAGACGCTGACGCGAGTGGTCCGGGGATTACCCGTTTCAGCCGAGCAGCTCTAATCCAACTACGGACCTGCCGCCGGCTCACGCTTCGAGATCTCGCGCTGCTGTCTGGTGTCGGCGCGACGACCCTGAACGGCTGGGAGACGGGTAGACGGACACCGTCGCCGCGGGCGCTCACCGAGGTTGCACGTGCCCTCGGCGTACACGTGGCTGCCCTCGTCCCCGTGGAAGAGAAAGACATGGTGTTACGGGACCTGCGACACCAGGCCGGCTTTAGTCAGGCAGCGGCTGCCCGACTCACTGGATTTTCGCAGGGGGTATATCAAGCGATTGAGTCGGGACACCGGCCGATAAGCACCCCCGAGGCGAGCCGCATCGGCGCGATCCTCAAGACGACGGCCGAGCGAGTCCTCGAACTGCACGCTCGAGTACGCGCCGCCGAGTTCAGGCGCCTCGGAATTTACTAGTTCGACCCCGGCCTTGCCCGTGCGCCCGGTCGCAACCCGTATCCCAGCTGGATCAGCTACGGGGATTTCGCTGTCTTCAGACGACGCCACGAGCCGGGTGGTTCGCCGACACCCGTGGGCGATTGGGTACTTCCTGGGGGAGGGAAGACAGGACCCCGTGAGGGCCATGTCGCGCGGGGACCTTCGGACCCCGGCGTGACCTCCCACAGACATTTATAGGTCACGTTCAGGTCACGCTGGCAAGGAAAGTACCTCTGAACTGGTGCGCGATACTGGGATTGAACCAGTGACCTCTTCCGTGTCAGGGAAGCGCTCTCCCGCTGAGCTAATCGCGCGGGACCGGGACGAACCGGCGTCGAGATGGAGGCGGAGACGGGAATCGAACCCGTGTACAGGGCTTTGCAGGCCCTTGCCTAAGCCACTCGGCCACTCCGCCGGGAGGGCCTCACGGCCTTCTCGAGCGGATGACGGGATTCGAACCCGCGACCCCAACCTTGGCAAGGTTGTGCGCTACCAGCTGCGCTACATCCGCATCACCGGGGTGGTCCGTGGTGGCCCCGACCCGGTGCGTCGTGCGAGGCGGAACAGTAGCGGACCCCGGCGCCGCGCTCCAAACCGGGCCGGTCGCAGCGCCCGTCACCGACGCGCTCGTCCGGGGGTCCGGACGATCACCGCACTACAGTGGCTGCTGAGTCGTCGACCGGCGTCCGGCCGGCGCGTCCCGGACGGGGCGAACCGGCGAGCACACCGGGACCGAACACCCGACGTGAGGATGCTGACTGTGGCTGAGGGCAACACGGCCGACGTGGCTCCGGAGGCGCCCAGCGGCGCCCCGGTGCGGCGTGGCCGTGCCGGAGGCCCGGGCGGGGCCGAGCGCGCCGCGGAGGACGCGCGGCTCGTCGCCCGGCTGGGCGCGGGTGACGAGGGCGCGCTGGCCGCGCTCTACGACCGCTACTCCCGCCCCGCCTACTCCCTGGCCCGCCGCGTGTGCGTCGACGAGCTGCTGGCCGAGGACGTGGTGCAGGAGGTGTTCCTCACCGTCTGGCGCGACCCGTCGAAGTTCTCGCCCGACCGCGGCGCGTTCTCCTCCTGGCTGCTCACCCTGGTCCACCACAAGGCCGTCGACGCCGTCCGCCGCGAGGGCGTGCATCGCCGCCGCCAGGTGGCCGTCGACGACGAGACCACCGACCGGCTCGCCCCCGAGACCCCGGGCGCCGACCAGGACGCCATCGGCGCCGTCGTGGCCGACCACGTCAAGGCCGCGCTCCGCGAGCTCCCCGTCGAGCAGCGCACCGCGATGATGCTCGCCTACTACGGCGGCTACACCCAGCGCGAGGTCGCCGCCCTGGTCGGCGTGCCGTTGGGCACCGTCAAGTCCCGCATGTTCGCCGCGGCCAACCGGCTGCGCACCGCGCTCGGCCCGCTGTCCGTCGATTTCGGGATCGCCGCCGCCACCGAGGGAGGTGCCCGATGAGCACCACCCCCTGCCCCCAGCGCGACCTCGCCGTCGGCTGGGCCCTGCACGCCCTCGAGCCCGAGGAGGAGGCCAGCGTGGCCGCCCACCTCCCGCTCTGCGCCGAGTGCCGCGACCAGGTCGCCGCCACCGAGCACACCGCAGCGCTGCTGGGCACCGGCACCCCGCAGCTCGACCCCCCGGCCCGGCTGCGCGCCTCCATCCTCGAGGCGGCGCGTGCGGCCGGTCCGGCGCGGCCCGCCGCGGACGCCCCGACCGGCCGGCCCGTCATCCACACCGTCATCGCCGCCCCGGCGCGCACCAGCCGGCCGCGCCGGGTGCTCGTGGCCGCCGCGGCCGTCCTGGTCCTCGCCGTCGGTGCCGTCGGCGGCTGGGCGGGCACCCAGCTGGGCTCCGGGTCCTCCGGCCAGCCGACGCAGGTCGCGTCCGGCACCGCCGACACCGTCGTCCGCGACCTGGCCAGCCCGGGCGTGCGGCAGGTGGTGCTCAGCGGTGCCGGCGACCAGGCCCCGGTGGCGGTGCTCCTGGCCACCGACGACCACGAGCTGCTCCTGCCGGTCGACATGCCCGAGGTCAGCGCAGGCGAGGCCATCTGGATGTGGGGCCTCGACGAGAAGGGCGTGCCCGTCCCGCTCGGCGACCTCGCCCCCGCCGGCTCGGACGCCCTGGGGGCCCGGCAGGTCAACCCGCTCCCCGCAGCGGGGACGACGTACCAGACGTACGCCATGTCCATCGAGCCCAGCGACGGCGTGCCCACCGTTCCCACGACCGTCGTGGCCAGCGGCCAGGTGAGAGCATGACCCCATGAGCGAGACCGACAGGTCCCACACCACCGGCACCGCCCCCACCCGGGGCGGTGCCGGTGCGTCACCGGCGTCCGACGAGGACGGCCGCGAGCAGTCCTCCGGACTGGTCGGGACCATCAAGGCCAAGCGGGCGGACATCAAGTCCAAGCCGGGCGGTGCCCTGGCCTACCGCATCGCCGTCGGCGTCGTCGGCGGGATCGTGCTCGTCGTCGGCATCCTCGCCATCCCCTACCCCGGGCCCGGCTGGGCCATCGTCATCGCCGGGCTCGCCATCCTGGCCAGCGAGTTCACCTGGGCCAACCGCGCCCTGAAGTTCGTCAAGAAGTACTACGACGCGTGGACGGCCTGGCTGGGCCGGCAGTCCCGCGTGGTGCAGGCCCTGGTGGCGCTGGGCGTGGGGGTCATCGTCGTGGCCACCCTGTGGCTGATCGGTGCGCTCGCGCTGGTCGGCGGCTGGTTCGGGTTCGAGCCCGGCTGGCTGCAGTCCCCGCTCGGGCTCTAGCCCCACCGCCCGGACGGTGGGCACGCCCACCGGACGTGCTAGCGTTCCGCCCCGCACGTGCCGCTGCGGCACGCCTGGTCCCGTGGCTCAGCGGAAGAGCGTCCCGTTCACACCGGGAAGGTCGCTGGTTCGAACCCAGCCGGGACCACCACGCAGCACCGCAGGCCCGCACCCCACCCGGGGGAGCGGGCCTGTGGTGCGTCCGGGGCCTCGCGGCCCCCGCCCCGCGGATAGCATCGCCGTGCGGGCGCGGTCGCGTCCCGCACACCCGTCATCTCCCACTCGAACCGCGAGGAGCGCCCCGCCGTGGCCCAGCCCGTGCCCGCCAGCCCGACCCCCGTCGCCGTCCCCGCCGGGACCACCGCGGGCACGGCCGTGCGCGAGGCCGGCTGGGCGGGCCGGGGCGCTGACGCGGTCGTCGTCGTCCGCGACCCGCAGGGCGTGCTCCGCGACCTGTCCTTCACCCCCGACGTCGACACCGAGGTGGTCCCCGTCCTCGCCGGCACCGCCGACGGTCGGACGGTCATCCGCCACTCCTGCGCGCACGTCCTCGCCCAGGCCGTGCAGCAGCACTTCCCGCAGGCCAAGCTCGGCATCGGCCCGCCCATCACCAACGGCTTCTACTACGACTTCCAGGTCGACCGGCCGTTCACCCCCGAGGACCTCACCGCCCTCGAGAAGACGATGCGCAAGATCATCAAGGGCGCTCAGCGCTTCTCCCGCCGGGTCGTGGACTCGGTGGCCGACGCGGAGGCCGAGCTGGCCGACGAGCCGTTCAAGCTCGAGCTGGTCCGCGACAAGTCCGGTGTGGACGACCCCGAGGTGATGGAGGTCGGCGAGGGCGAGCTGACCGTCTACGACAACCTCGACCCGCGCTCGGGCGAGCGGGTCTGGGGCGACCTGTGCCGCGGCCCGCACGTGCCCACCACCAAGCACATCCCCGCGTTCCGGCTCACCCGCAGCTCGGCCGCGTACTGGCGCGGCGACCAGGCCAACGCCGACCTGCAGCGCGTCTACGGCACCGCGTGGGAGTCCCAGGAGGCGCTGGACAACCACCTCGAGCTGCTCGCCGAGGCCGAGCGCCGCGACCACCGCCGGCTCGGCACCGAGCTCGACCTGTTCAGCTTCCCCGACGAGATCGGCTCCGGCCTGCCCGTCTTCCACCCGCGGGGCGGGGTCATCAAGCGGGAGATGGAGGACTACGTCCGCCGCCGCCACATCGAGGAGGGCTTCGACTACGTCGGCACCCCGCACATCGCCAAGGAGCAGCTGTTCCACACCTCCGGGCACCTGCCGTACTACGGCGAGGGGATGTTCCCGGCGCTCGACGTGGACGGCAACCCCTACCGGCTCAAGGCCATGAACTGCCCCATGCACAACCTCGTCTACCGCTCCCGGCAGCGCTCCTACCGCGAGCTGCCGCTGCGGCTGTTCGAGTTCGGCCACGTCTACCGCAACGAGCGCTCCGGGGTCATCCACGGCCTGACCCGGGTGCGCGGCTTCGCCCAGGACGACTCGCACTCCTACTGCACCCCGGAGCAGGCGCCCGACGAGGTCCGCCACCTGCTCGACTTCATGCTCAGCGTGCTGCGCGACTTCGGGATGGACGACTTCTACCTCGAGCTCTCCACCCGCGACGACTCCAAGCCCGACAAGTTCGTCGGGTCCGAGGCGGACTGGGCGGTGGCCACGGGGGTGCTCGAGGACGTCGCGGTGGCCAGCGGCCTGGAGCTGGTGCCCGACCCGGGCGGCGCCGCGTTCTACGGCCCGAAGATCTCGGTGCAGGCCCGCGACGCGATCGGCCGCACCTGGCAGATGGGTACCGTGCAGTACGACTTCAACCAGCCCTCCGCCGACCGCTTCGACCTGGAGTACGTGGCCGCCGACGGCACCCGGCAGCAGCCGGTGATGATCCACTCGGCCAAGTTCGGGTCGATCGAGCGGTTCATGGGCGTGCTCGTCGAGCACTACGCCGGCGCGTTCCCCGCCTGGCTCGCGCCGGTGCAGGTCGTCGGCATCCCCGTCGCGGACACCTTCGCCGACCACCTCGACGACGTGGCCCGACAGTTGAAGGCCGCCGGCATCCGGGTGGAGGTCGACCACTCCGACGACCGGATGCAGAAGAAGATCCGCACCCACACCACGCAGAAGGTGCCGTTCCTGCTGCTGGCGGGGGAGCGCGACGTCGAGGCCGGCGCCGTCAGCTTCCGCTTCCGCGACGGCACCCAGGTCAACGGTGTGCCCGTCGAGGCCGCGGTGGCCCTCGTCGTCGACTGGGTGGCACGCCGGGAGAACGCCTCGCCCACGGCCGAGCTCGTGAGGGCGGGGTGAGCGACGCGGCCGGGCCGGGGGAGATCCGGGTGAGCGGCCCGGGCGAGCCCGACCGGCTGCAGCGGCTGTGGACCCCGCACCGGATGTCCTACATCGCCACCGGGCCGGACGCCGAGGAGGTGCCCCACGACGGCGAGCCCGGCTGCCCGCTGTGCGCCATCCCCGCGATGGGCGACGCCGACGGCCTCGTGGTGCACCGCGGCGAGCAGGTCTACGCCGTGCTCAACCTCTACCCGTACAACCCGGGGCACCTCATGGTGCTGCCGTACCGCCACGTCGCCGAGCTCGAGGACCTCACCGACGCCGAGAGCCACGAGCTGATGACGGTGACGCAGACCGCGGTGCGCGTCATCCGCTCGGTCTCGCAGCCGCACGGGTTCAACGTGGGCCTCAACCTCGGCGGGGTGGCGGGCGGCTCGCTGGCCGCGCACCTGCACCAGCACGTGGTGCCCCGCTGGGGTGGCGACGCCAACTTCATCACCGTGCTCGGCGGGACGAAGGTGCTCCCGCAGCTGCTGGCCGAGACGCGCGGGCTGCTCGCGGAGGCCTGGCCGGGCTGAGGCGGGTGGGTGGCGCTCAGCGCGTCGCGAGCGCGGCGGCGGCCTGCTGCCCGGCGGTGCGGAACGCCTCGGCCGACCCGTCGAGCCCGCCGGTGAGCCGCACGGTGGCGATGCGCGGGCCCGCCGCGAACCACAGCAGGTTCTGCTCGCCGCTGCGCACCAGCACGGCACGGTCGCCGACCCCGGGCACCGGCGTGCCCTGCAGCCGGTCCATCACCTCCGACACCGGCGCCCCGGTGGTCGTGTACACCTGGATCCGGCCCTTGGGCTGGAAGCTGCCCTGCTCGGTGTAGAAGCACGACACCACGGTCTGCCCGTCGCTCTGGGTGACGGTCGTCTGCTCCGGCGCCATCGGGCCCACCGAGGCCAGCGCACCCATCTGCGCCGCGGTCAGCAGGCAGTCGTCGGGGAGCCCGGCGTCGACGATGGGCACCTCGCCCGACGCGGGCGCGGCCGAGGTGGTGGCCGGCGAGGGCACCGTCGGGCTTTCGGTCGGGCTGCTCGGTACCGGGGCGGGGCTGCTCGACGCGGGGGCCGACGGGGCGGGCGTGCCTGCGGCGGTCGCGGCGGGGTCGACCCCGGCCTGCCCGGCCAGCGTCGTGGTGCACCCACCCAGGCCCAGGGCCACCGCGGCCAGGGCCGCGGCCAGCACGGGTCCGGTCGTCCTCGGCACGGTGTCCCCCCTCCGGGCGCGGGCCCCGTCGCCGGACCGCCCGACGACGGGGGCCACCCTAGAGGCCCGGTTGTCGCCCCACGGCGGTACTGGCAAGGTCGGCGCGATGACGGACGTGCGCCCGGCGCTGGTGCTGGGACCCCTGCTGCGCCACGTGGACCGCGGCAGCGCGACGGTGTGGGTGGAGGTGGACCGCCCGGCGACGGTCACCGTGACCGTCCGCGGCGGGGACGGGGACGCCGTCACCGCCACCGAGCCCACCTGGGGCGTGCACGGCCACCACTTCGCCCTCGTGGTCTGCCCCGACCTCGACCCGGGCAGCGACGACCAGCTCACCTACACCGTCGAGCTCGACGGGCACCGGGCCTGGCCCGCGCCGCAGGAGCGCCCCGGCGTGATCCGCGTCCCCGCCGCCGACGGGGTCGTGCGCCTGGCCTTCGGCTCCTGCCGGCGCGGCGAGGGCTACACCGACGCCGACCTGGCCCTCGTCGGGGCCGACGCCCTGGTCGCGCTCGCGGCGTCGATGGCGCGGACCACCCCCGACCAGTGGCCCGACGCGCTGCTGCTGCTCGGCGACCAGGTCTACGCCGACGACCCGTCCGAGCGGATCCGGCTGCGGCTGCGCGAGCGCCGCGCCGCGGGGATGGGACCGGAGGGGGCGAGGCGCAGCGGCGAGGTCGCCGACGAGATCTGCGACTTCGAGGAGTACAGCTGGCTCTACCGGGAGTCGTGGTCCGCGCCCGAGGTGCGGTGGCTGCTGGCCAGCGTGCCGACCGCGATGATCCTCGACGACCACGACCTGCGCGACGACTGGAACACCTCGCAGTCGTGGCGCGAGGAGGTGGGCCGGGCCCCGTGGTGGGACGCCCGGGTGGTGGGCGCGTTCTCCTCGTACTGGGTCTACCAGCACCTGGGCAACCTCACCCCGGCCGAGCTGGCCCGCGACGAGCTCTACGCCGCGGTCCGCGCCGCGCCCGACGACGCCGCCCGCGAGGCGCTGCTCGCCGACTTCGCCCGCCGCGCCGACGCCGAGCCCACCAGCGCGCGCTGGAGCTTCCGCCGCGACCTGGGCCGCACCCGGCTGCTGGTGCTCGACTCCCGCTGCTCGCGCCGGCTCGACCCCGACGACCGCGCGATGGTCGACGACGCCGAGTGGGCGTGGTTCCGGGAGCAGGCCCTGGAACCGGGCGCGGAGCACCTGCTGGTCGCCTCGACCCTGCCGGTGCTGCTGCTGCCCGGCATCCACCACCTCGAGGGCTGGAACGAGGCCACCGCGGCCGGCCGCTGGGGCGGGCGGGCGGCGCGGCTGGCGGAGAAGATCCGCCAGGACGTCGACCTCGAGCACTGGGCCGCGTTCCGCACGTCGTTCGACGCCATGGTCGACCTGGTCCGCGACGTGGCCGCCGAGCCCGACGCCCCCGCCTCGGTGCTGTGGCTCTCCGGCGACGTGCACTGCTCCTACCTGGCGGCCGCCCGCGTCGAGGGCCTCGAGGGGGACGGGGCGCCTGCGGTGCACCAGCTGACCATGTCGCCGTTCCGCAACCCGCTGAACCTGCCCATCCAGGTGGCCAACAAGGTCATCGCCCGGCCCGGCACCACCCGGGCGCTGCGCCGGCTGGCCCGCGCCGCCGGGGTCACCGACCCCGGCGTGGAGTGGGACGTCACCGACGGGCCGTGGTTCGACAACGGGGTCATGACCGTGGTGCTCGACGGCCGGGCCGCCGCGGTCGCGGTCGACCACGCCTTCCTCGCCCCCACCGGGGAGCAGCTGCTGCGCCGCACCGCCGAGCAGCGGCTGGCGGGGAGCGTCGCCGCGGCCGACTAGCCTGGCCCGGAGCCGCCGGGACCCCGGTGGGGTCGGAGGGGTCGGGTCGCTCGCATGGTCAGGTTGATCACCAGGTCGTCCGCGTCGCGGGTCACCGAGCCGATGGGCGCGTGGCTGCTGCGCCGCGGCCTCACCCCGGACGGCATGACCGTGATCGGCACCGTGCTCAGCGTGCTGGCCGCGGTGACGCTGTTCCCCACCGACCACCTGTTCGTCGGCACCCTGCTCATCTGGCTGTTCGTCATGTTCGACATGCTCGACGGCGCCATGGCGCGGGTGCAGGGGGGCGGCACCGCCTTCGGCGCGGTGCTCGACGCGACGGGCGACCGCATCGCCGATGGCGCCGTGTTCGCCTCGCTCACCTGGTGGGCGTTCACCACCGCGGGCAGCAAGCCGCTGGCGGCCGCCCTGCTGGTCTGCCTCATCACCTCGCAGGTGACCTCGTACGCCAAGGCCCGGGCCGAGGCCAGCGGGTTCGCCGCGCCGAAGGGCCTCGTCGAGCGACCCTCGCGCCTGATCATCATCCTCGTCGGCACCGGGTTCACCGGGCTGGGCGTGCCGTGGGCGGTGTACCTGGCGGCGTACCTGCTCACGGTGGGCAGCGTGTTCACCGTGGTGCAGCGGGTGCTCGCGGTGCGCCGGGCGGCCCAGGCCACCGGGAGCACCGCACCGGGTAGGACCACGGGGGCCGGGGGCGCGGCCCAGGCCGGCACCGCCCCGCCCGCGTGAGCACCCGCGCCGAGCGGGCCACCGACCTGTCCTACGCGGCGGGGTGGCGCCTCGTGCGGGCCCTGCCCGGGCCGGTCGCCGCCGCCGCGTTCGACCTCGGCGCCCGGGTGGGCGCCCGGCGCGGCGGCAAGGGCGTCACCCAGCTGCGCCGCAACCTGGCCCGGGTGCTGGGCTGCCCGCCCGAGCAGGTGCCCGACGCGCTCGTCGCCGCCGGCCTGCGCTCCTACGCCCGCTACTGGCGCGAGGCGTTCCGGCTGCCCAGCACCCACGCCGAGGTGACCGCGGCGGTGCACGACGCGGTCGCCGACGACCACCTGCTGCTCGACGTCCTCGCCACCGGCCGCGGCGCGGTGCTCGCCCTGCCGCACGCCGGCAACTGGGACGCGGCCGGGCTGTGGCTGGTCGACCGCCTGGGCACCTTCACCACCATCGTCGAGCGGCTGCACCCCGAGTCGCTCTACCAGCGCTTCGTCGCCTACCGCGAGGGCCTCGGCTTCGAGATCGTGCCGCTGACCGGCGGAGCGGAGAACCCGCTGCGCGCGTGCATCCGCCGCCTGCAGGCTGGCGGCGTCGTCGCCCTGCTCGCCGACCGGGACCTCGGCTCGACCGGGGTGGCCGCCACCCTGTTCGGCGAGGAGGTGCGGCTGCCGCCCGGCCCCGCCCGCCTGGCCCAGCACACCGGGGCGGCGCTGCTGCCCGCCGCGTGCTGGTTCGACGGGGACGGCTGGGGGTTCCGGGTCTACCCGGAGGTGCCCGTCGGCCGCGGCCCGGCCGGGGTCGCCGCGGCGTGCCAGGGCCTGGCCGACGCCTTCGCCGACGCGCTGCGCGCCCACCCCGAGGACTGGCACGCCCTGCAGCCGGTGTTCACCGCCGACCGGGCGGGGGCGGCCTGATGCGCGTCGGCATGGTGTGCCCGTACTCGTTCGACGTCCCCGGCGGGGTGCAGGCCCACGTGGCCGAGCTCGCCGGCGTGCTCATCGAGCTGGGCCACGACGTCAGCGTGCTCGCCCCCGCGGACGACGACACCGTGCTGCCGCCGTACGTGGAGAGCAGCGGGAAGACGATCGCGGTGCCCTACAACGGGTCCGTGGCCCGGCTGGCGTTCGACCCCAAGACGATGAACCGGGTGCGGCGCTGGATCCGCGAGCACGACTTCGACGTGCTGCACCTGCACGAGCCGAACGCGCCCAGCCTGTCGATGTGGGCGATGGCCGTGGCCACCGGGCCCATCGTCGCCACCTTCCACACCTCCACGACGAAGTCGCGGGTGCTCAGCACGTTCACCCCGGTGCTGCAGCCGTTCCTGGAGCGCATCTCGGGCCGCATCGCGGTGTCCGACCTGGCCCGGCGCTGGCAGGTCGAGGCGCTCGGCTCGGACGCGGTGGAGATCCCCAACGGGGTGCACGTCGCCCGCTTCGCCGAGGGCCCGCTGCTGCCCGGCTACCCCCGCAACGGCCCCACCGTGGCGTTCCTCGGCCGCTACGACGAGCCCCGAAAGGGCATGCCGGTGCTGCTCGAGGCGCTGCCCGCCGTGGTGGCGGCGCACCCCGACGTGGAGGTGCTCGTCGTCGGCCGGGGTGACGAGGCCGCGCTGCGCCGGGCGGCCGGCCCGCAGCTGGCCTCGCACCTGCGCGTGCTGGGGCAGGTGACCGACGAGCAGAAGGCGGCCGCGCTGCGCAGCGCCGACGTCTACTGCGCGCCGCACACCGGCGGGGAGAGCTTCGGCATCGTGCTGTGCGAGGCGATGGCCGCGGGCACCGCGGTGGTGGCTGCGGACCTCGACGCGTTCCGCCGCGTGCTCGACGACGGCACCGCCGGGCTGGTGGTCCCGGTCGGGGACGGGGCGGCGTTCGCGACGGCGCTGGTCGGGCTGCTCGGGGACCGGGCCCGCCGCGACGAGCTCGTCGAGCGCGGCCGCGCGACCGTCGCCCGCTACGACTGGTCCGTGGTCGCCGCGCAGGTGGTGCGCGTCTACGAGACCGTCACCGCCGGGCACGAGCGCGTGCACGAGGGCCCGGAGGTGCTGCCGTGAGCACGGGGGTGGTGCTGCTCGTCGTCCTCGTCGTCGTCGTGCTGGGCCTGGTGGCGCTGTGGGCGGCGGGCACCGCGAGCCGGCTCGACCGGCTGCACGTCCGCACCGACACCGCCTGGGTGGCGCTCGACGCGGCGCTGGCCCGCCGGGCCGTCGTCGCCCGCGCCCTGGCCCGGGACCCGCGGGGCACCCCGGCCCTGGCCCGCCTCGCCGACCGGGCCGAGCGGGCCGACCGGCGCAGCCGGGAGGACGCGGAGAACGCGCTCTCCGCGGCGCTCGACGAGCTGGGCCTCGACGGGCTCGACCCCCGGCTGGCCGCGGAGCTCGCCGACGCCGAGGCCCGGGTGCTGCTGGCCCGCCGCTTCCACAACGACGCCGTCCGCGACACCCTCGCCCTGCGGGGCCGCCGCCCGGTCCGCCTGCTGCGCCTCGGCGGCACGGCCCCCGCGCCGACCTACCTCGAGATCGCGGAGCGGCGGACCCTCGACGCCGTGGCCCGCACGCAGGCCCACGTCCCGGCGGACCCGGCGCGGCGCGACACGGCACGGGTGGTGGTGCTCGACGAGGACGAGCGGGTGCTGGTGCAGCGCGGGCGCGACCCCCGCGACCCGTCCCGGGCGTGGTGGACCACCGTCGGCGGCGGCGTCGAGGAGGGCGAGGACGGCCCGGCCGCCGCGGTCCGCGAGCTGTGGGAGGAGACCGGGCTGCGGGCGGACGCGGCCGACCTCGTCGGCCCGGTGTTCCGCCGCACCACCGACTTCGCGTTCGACGGGGTCGCCTGGTCGCTCGACGAGCGGTACTGGGTGCTGCGGGTGCCCGCCTTCGACGCGGTCGCCGCGGCCCCGACCGAGCTCGAGCGCCGCGTCGTCACCGAGACCCGGTGGTGCTCCGCGGCCGAGCTGCGCGCGCTGGCCGCCGCGGGGGAGCCGGTGTACCCGCCCGCCCTGGCGGACCTGCTGGGGGAGGCGGCGGACGCTGCGGCGGGCGGCGCCCCGGTCACCGTGCGCGACATCACCTGAGGCGTCCCCGCGGACGCCGGGTGCGGCGGCTGGCCCTACCATGGGACCTCCCCGACGGGAACCCCCCAGGACCTGGAGATCGCAGTGACCACGCAGGACACGACCACCGACGCCACCACCCCCAGCGGGCCGGGCACCGCCCGCGTCAAGCGCGGCATGGCCGAGCAGCTCAAGGGCGGCGTGATCATGGACGTGGTCACCGCCGAGCAGGCCCGCATCGCCGAGGACGCCGGCGCCGTCGCCGTCATGGCGCTCGAGCGGGTGCCCGCCGACATCCGCGCCGAGGGCGGCGTGTCCCGGATGAGCGACCCCGACATGATCGACTCGATCATCGCCACCGTCACCATCCCGGTGATGGCCAAGGCGCGCATCGGGCACTTCGTCGAGGCGCAGGTGCTGCAGAGCCTCGGGGTCGACTACGTCGACGAGTCCGAGGTGCTCACCCCCGCGGACTACGCGAACCACATCGACAAGAACGCGTTCACCGTGCCGTTCGTGTGCGGGGCGACCAACCTCGGCGAGGCGCTGCGCCGCATCACCGAGGGCGCGGCGATGATCCGCTCCAAGGGTGAGGCCGGCACCGGCGACGTCTCCAACGCCACCACCCACATGCGGGCCATCCGCGGCGAGATCCGCCGGCTGACCTCGCTGAGCCCCGACGAGCTGTTCGTCGCGGCCAAGGAGCTGCAGGCCCCCTACGACCTCGTCGCCCAGGTCGCCCGCGAGGGCCGGCTGCCCACCGTGCTGTTCACCGCCGGCGGCATCGCCACCCCCGCCGACGCGGCCATGATGATGCAGCTCGGCGCCGACGGCGTGTTCGTCGGCTCGGGGATCTTCAAGTCCGGCAACCCCGCCCAGCGCGCGGAGGCCATCGTCAAGGCCACCACCTTCCACGACGACCCCGAGATGATCGCCAAGGTCTCCCGCGGGCTCGGCGAGGCCATGGTCGGCCTCAACGTGGACCAGATCCCCGTCGACCACCGGCTGTCCACGCGCGGCTGGTGAGCGCCCGCGTCGACGCCGTGCTCGCGGCGTCGCGGCACGGCGTGCACCGGCTCGACCCGCACGAGACGGCCGCGGCGGTGGCGGCGGGCGCGCTGCTCGTCGACACCCGCACCGACGTGCAGCGCGCCGAGCAGGGCGACCTGCCCGGCGCGCTCGTCATCGACCGCACCGTGCTCGAGTGGCGGCTCGACCCGACCTGCCCGCACCGCATCCCGGAGGCGACCGGCCCGGACGTGGTCGTCGTCGTGGTGTGCCGTCAGGGGTACTCCTCCAGCCTGGCCGCCGCCTCGCTGCGCGCCGTGGGCCTGCCGCGGGCGACGGACCTGGCCGGCGGGGTCGAGGCGTGGCTCGCGGCCGGGCTGCCGACCCACGACGGCCCGGTCGACGTCCGCCGCTGACCTCTGGGTCCGGTGCCGTCCGTCCGGGCCTGGTGCGGCCGCCGGGCCCGGGCCTAGCGTGACGGCGTGGACGCCGACGCGGTGCGCGAGCAGGTCGCCGGGCACCGCCGCGTCGCGGCCGACCTGCTCGACGGCCTGAGCGAGCGCGAGCTGGCCACCCCCAGCCTGTGCACCGGCTGGGACGTCCGCGTCCTCGCCGCCCACCTGGCGCTGCCGATGACGCTGTCGCGCACCGGGTTCCTGCGCGACCTGCTCGTCGCGCGCGGCTCGGTCGACCGCGCCATGGACCGGGCCAGCCGGCGCGCCGCCCAGGCGCCGCCCGCGGACGTGGTGCGCGTGCTCCGGGAGCGGGCCGACCACCCGTTCCGCCCGCCCGGCTCGCCGCCGATCACCCCGCTGGTCGAGGTCTCGCTGCACCTGCGCGACGCCGCACGGCCGCTCGGCGCGGCCACCGGCCCCACCCCCGCCCAGTGGGAGCCCGTGCTCGCCCACCTCAGCAGCGGCCGGGCCGGGATCTTCGTGCCGCGGGGACGCCTCGACGGCCTCGCCCTGGTCGCCACGGACAGCGACTTCACCGCCGGGGCGGGCCCGGTGGTGCGCGGGCCGTCGGAGGCACTGGCCCTCGCCGCCGTCGGCCGCACCGTCGCCCTGGCCGACCTCGACGGGGACGGGGTGGCCACGCTGCGCGACCGCCTGCGCTGACCCCGCCCGGGGTCAGCCCACCCGCAGCGCGGGGCGGTCCGCGTGCTCGGCGCGCACCAGCAGGTCCGCGGCGTCGTCGGTGCCCGTCGCGTCCTCGTGCTCGAGCAGGGCGGGCACGGTCCAGCCGTCGGCGTCGGGGGTGAGCCGCCGCAGCGCCCCCGCGGACAGGTGCAGGTGCACCACGAGGTCGAGCGGGTGGCCCCGGCCCAGCAGCATCGGCCCGTCGAGCAGCAGCACCGACCCCGCCGCGGCCGGGCGCACCGGCTCCCGGGCGGAGCGGTCGCGGGCGGCGTCCCACAGCCGTGGCAGCCACGTCCCCGCCCCGCCGGGGCCCAGCGGGTCGAGCACCTCCCGGGCCAGCGCCCCGTGGTCCACCCAGTCCTGCTGGTAGCTCGTCGGGTCCTCGCGGCCGTGCTCCAGGCGCAGCGAGGCGGGCCGCAGGAAGTCCACGGCCGAGACCCGCAGCGGCGCCCGGCCCGCGGCGCGCAGCCGGGCGGCGACCAGGTCGGCCAGCAGGTCCGGCCGTGCCGCGTCGGCCCCGTCCACCGCCACCCGCAGCGCCACCCCGCCGGCGGGGGCGGCCAGGCAGCGGGCCAGCACCTCGTCGGCCAGCGCGTCGGGGGTCAGCGGGCGGAACCGCGGTGCGTCGGCCACGGCCGCGATGGTGCCCGCCCCGGGCGGGGGCGGCGGGACCGGCCCCGCCGCTGCCTAGGCTGACCCGCCGTGACCCCACCCCGCGTCGGCGTGCTCGCCCTGCAGGGCGACGTCCGCGAGCACCTCGCCGCGCTCGCCGCGGTGGGGGCGCAGCCGGTCCCGGTGCGCCGCGAGGCCGAGCTCGCCGGGGTGGACGCGCTCGTCCTGCCCGGCGGGGAGTCGACGACGATGAGCCGGCTGCTCGTCTCGTTCGCGCTGCTCGAGCCTTTGTGCGCCCGCCTCGAGGCCGGGATGCCTGCCTACGGCTCCTGCGCCGGGATGATCCTGCTGGCCCGCGAGGTCCTCGACACCCGGCCCGAGGCCCGTTCGCTCGGCGTCCTCGACGTCACGGTGCGGCGCAACGCCTTCGGCCGGCAGGTCGACTCCTTCGAGACCGACCTCCCGCTGACCGGCGTCCCCGGCGGCGACGTGCGGGCGGTGTTCATCCGCGCCCCCTGGGTGGAGCGGGTGGGCGGGGGCGTCGAGGTGCTGGCCCGGGTGCCCGACGCCCCCGGGGTGGCCGCGGGGGCCGTCGGCGCGGTGGTGGCGGTGCGGCAGGGCCCGCTGCTGGCCACCTCGTTCCACCCCGAGGTCACCGGGGACGTCCGCGTCCACCGGCTGTTCGTCGACACCGTGCTCGCGCAGGCCTGAGCCGCGGGCCCGGGCACGGAGGCCGTCCCGACTAGGATGGACGCCGAGCAGGGACCACCAGCGGAGGCGGGCCGACCGGCCGCCGCCCGCCCGACGAGAGGAGCGCGCGCCGATGAGCGGCCACTCCAAGTGGGCAACCACGAAGCACAAGAAGGCCGTGATCGACGCCCGGCGCGGCAAGTCCTTCGCCAAGCTGATCAAGAACATCGAGGTCGCGGCCCGTACCGGTGGCGGTGACCCGGCGGGCAACCCGACGCTGTTCGACGCGATCGCCAAGGCGAAGAAGACCTCGGTGCCCAACGACAACATCGAGCGCGCCCGCAAGCGCGGGGCCGGCGAGGAGGCGGGCGGCGCCGACTACCAGACGATCATGTACGAGGGCTACGCCCCCGGCGGGGTCGCCGTGCTGGTGGAGTGCCTGACCGACAACAAGAACCGCGCCGCCGGCGAGGTGCGGACCGCGATGAGCCGCAACGGGGGCAACCTCGCCGACCCGGGCTCGGTGTCCTACCTGTTCGCCCGCAAGGGCGTGGTGACGCTGGAGAAGAACGGCCTGACCGAGGACGACCTGCTGCTGGCCGTGCTCGAGGCCGGGGCCGAGGAGGTCACCGACAACGGCGACACCTTCGAGGTCGTCTCCGAGCCCACCGACCTCGTCGCCGTGCGCACCGCGCTGCAGGACGCGGGCATCGACTACGACTCGGCCGAGGCCAGCTTCCAGCCGTCGATGAGCGTGGCCGTGGACGCCGACGGGGCCCGCAAGGTGTTCCGCCTGGTCGACGCGCTCGAGGACTCCGACGACGTGCAGAACGTGTGGTCCAACGTCGACCTCTCCGACGAGGTGCTGGCCGAGCTCGACGCCTGAGCGCGTCCTGGCGGTGGCTGCAGACCCCGCCGGACCGTCCGGGTGGTGCTTGCAGACACTCCGGGAGGGCGGGCGCGTGTCGCAGGGCGGCCGTGCGGGGCGGCCTCGCTAGGGTTCGAACGTCAGTTCGGGCAGCGGTCGGGGAGGCGTGCGTGCGGGTGCTCGGGGTCGACCCTGGCCTGACCCGGTGCGGGTTCGGGGTGGTCGACGCCGGGCGGGGCCGCGAGGTGGCCGCTGTCGCCGTCGACGTCGTCCGCACCCCCGCCGACCTCGAGCTCTCCCGTCGGCTGCTGCGGATCGCCGACGCGGCCGAGCAGTGGCTCGACGCGCACCGGCCCGACGTCGTCGCCGTCGAGCGGGTGTTCTCCCAGCACAACGTGCGCACCGCGATGGGCACCGCGCAGGCCGGGGGAGTCGTCGCCCTGGCCGCCGCCCGCCGCGGCATCCCCGTCAGCTTCCACACCCCCAGCGAGGTCAAGGCCGCCGTCACCGGCAGCGGCACCGCGGGCAAGGAGCAGGTCACCACCATGGTCACCCGGCTGCTCGGCCTCGAGGTGGCTCCGCGCCCCGCCGACGCGGCCGACGCCCTGGCCCTGGCCATCTGCCACTGCTGGCGCGCGCCCATGCTGGCCCGGATGGCCGCCGCGCAGGCCCAGGCCGAGGACGCCCGCCGCCGCCACCTCGCCCGCCTCGCCGCCGCCCGGGCCCGCGCGTGATCTCCTCGGTCCGCGGCCGGGTCACCGCGATCGCGCTGGACCACGCCGTGCTCGAGGTGGGCGGGGTCGGCTTGGCCGTGCTCGCCACCCCCGCCACCCTGGGCGGCCTGCGGCGCGGCACCGAGGCGCAGCTGGCCACCACGCTGGTGGTGCGGGAGGACTCGCTGACCCTCTACGGCTTCGCCGACGACGACCAGCGCGCGCTGTTCTCGCTGCTGCAGACGGTCTCCGGCGTCGGGCCGCGGCTGGCCATGGCCGTGCTGGCGGTGCTGGAGCCCGACGTGCTGCGCGGGGCGCTGGCCGACGGCAACCTGACGGTCCTCATGCGGGTGCCGGGCATCGGCAAGCGCGGGGCGGAGCGGATGGTCGTCGAGCTGCGCGACAAGGTCGAGGTCACCCCCACGCCCGAGGACGGGACCACCGGGGGCGGCCCGGTGCGCGACCAGGTCGTCGACGCGCTGCTCGGCCTCGGCTTCGCCGCACGCCAGGCCGAGCCGGCCGTCGACGCCGTGCTGGCCGAGGACCCGGCCGCGGACACGGCCGCCGCCCTGCGCCGGGCCCTGGGCTCGCTGGGGCGGACGCGGTGAGCGACCGCGCCGCCGACGAGCCCGTCAGCGAGGTGGTCACGGCGCAGGCGCTGCGCGAGGACCACGACGTCGAGGCCAGCCTGCGGCCGAAGGACCTCGCCGAGTTCATCGGCCAGCACCGGGTCCGCGAGCAGCTCGACCTCGTGCTGGCCGGGGCCCGCAACCGCGGCGCGCCGCCCGACCACGTGCTGCTCTCCGGCCCGCCCGGGCTGGGCAAGACCAGCCTGGCGATGATCATCGCCGCGGAGATGGGCGCTGCGCTGCGGCTCACCTCCGGGCCGGCCCTGGAGCGCGCCGGGGACCTGGCCGCGATGCTGAGCAACCTCGTCGAGGGCGACGTGCTGTTCATCGACGAGATCCACCGCATCGCCCGCCCGGCCGAGGAGATGCTCTACCTGGCCATGGAGGACTTCCGGGTCGACGTCGTCGTCGGCAAGGGCCCCGGGGCCACGTCCATCCCGCTCGACGTCGCCCCGTTCACCCTCGTCGGGGCCACGACCCGCTCCGGCGCGCTGACCGGCCCGCTGCGCGACCGCTTCGGCTTCACCGCGCACATGGAGTTCTACGAGCCCGCCGACCTCGAGCGGGTCCTGGCCCGCTCCGCGCGGATCCTCGGTGTCGACCTGCGCGACGACGGCGCCGCCGAGATCGCCGGCCGCAGCCGCGGCACCCCCCGCATCGCCAACCGGCTGCTGCGTCGCGTCCGCGACTACGCCGAGGTGCGCGCGGACGGCGCCGTCACCCGGGCCGTCGCCCGGGCCGCGCTGGCCGTCTACGACGTCGACGAGCTGGGCCTGGACCGGCTCGACCGCGCCGTGCTCGGGGTGCTGGTGCGCAGCTTCGGCGGCGGGCCGGTCGGGGTGTCGACCCTGGCCGTGGCCGTGGGGGAGGAGCCCGGCACCGTCGAGGAGGTGTGCGAGCCGTTCCTGGTCCGCGCCGGGCTGCTGGCCCGCACCCCCCGCGGCCGGGTGGCGACCGCGGCGGCGTGGCAGCACCTGGGGCTCGTCGCCCCGCCCGACGCGGTGAGCGGCGCCGGCGGCGGCCGCGGCGCGGAGCCGTCGCTGTTCGACCCCGCCGACCCGCCCACCTGACGGGCCCGGGGCCCTCCCGACACCGGACGGTGCGCCCGCCGCGGCCCCGGGGGTGCCCCGGGCACCGAGCAGTGCGCCCCGCGCGGGGTCGACGGACCACCGACGGCGGGGTGGCACACTGGGGCCGACTGCGCGCACCCGTGCGCCGCGCACCGGGCACGACCCCCACTGACCCCGACCAGAGGACTGATCCACCGATGGAACTCATCTTCCCGCTGCTCATCGTGGGCTTCGTCGTGCTGCTCGTGACGCAGAGCCGCCGCCAGCGCCGCGAGCTCAAGGCCACGCAGGAGATGCAGAGCGCCCTGCAGGTGGGGGACCGCGTGATGACAACGGCCGGCCTGCACGCCACCGTCGCCGGGCTGGACGAGGACACCGTGGACCTGGAGATCGCCCCGGGGGTCGTCACCACGTGGAGCCGCCTGGTCATCCGCCAGGAGCTGACCGACGACGCCGAGGACACCACCGGCGACGACGAGGACGCGCTGGTGGACGACACCAGCGACGCCGGCACGACCGCCACCGAGGTCGACGACACCCGCCCCTCGCTGCGCAAGTCCTGACCCACCCGCGCGGCCCGGGTGACGGGACGCGCGCCGGCGGCGGAACCCGGGCCCTGGACGGCCCGCGCTCGCGCCCGTCCGCCCGAACCCCGAGGAGACCGACCGCCCGTGGCCCCGCCCGCAGCGAAGATCCGTCCCGCCCGCTACCTGGCCGCGTTCGTCGCGGTGGTGGCAGTGCTCTACGCGCTGGTGTTCCTCACCGGTGACCGGTCCCCGACGCCCAAGCTGGGCATCGACCTGCAGGGCGGCACTCAGGTCACGCTCACCGCCCGGACCCCGGACGGCAACCCGCCCACGCAGCAGTCCCTCGAGCAGGCGCGGACCATCATCGAGACGCGCGTGAACGGGCTCGGCGTCTCCGGATCCGAGGTCGTCGTCGACGGCAGCAACCTCGTCATCACCGTTCCCGGGGACAACAGCTCGCAGGCCCGCAACCTCGGCCAGACGGCGCAGCTCTACATCCGGCCCGTGCTGCAGACCGTGGCCGCCTCGGCCACCGGGTCCACCGCGGGCAGCACCGCGCCGAGCACCGACCCGGCCGCGCCGAGCACGGCCCCCGCCCCGGCGTCGACCTCGGCCCCGGCGCCGACCAGCGAGCCCGCCCCGACGAGCGCCGGCACCGCGCCCCAGGGTTTCGTCGCCCCCGCCCAGGCCCCGACGACCGAGCCCACGCCGACGACCGAGCCCGCCCCGACGTCGACCGACCCGGCGGCCCCGACCGCTGCCGCCCCCGCCACCCCGTCCTCGCCCACCGACTCCGCCGCGGCGATCGCGGCGGCCAAGGCGCTGCGGCAGTCGACCGACCAGGCCACCCAGGCGCAGGCGCTGACCGGCCTGGCGTGCGACCAGAACGACCCCCTGCTCGGCAACGACGACCCCTCGCTGCCGCTGGTCACCTGCTCCAGCACGGGGGACGCGAAGTACCTGCTCGGCCCGGCCATCATCACCGGCACCCAGATCTCGGGGGCCAGCAGCGGCCCCGCGCAGGGCGGCGTCGGGTTCCAGGTCAGCCTCGACTTCACCTCCGAGGGCAGCGCCACCTGGGCGGACTTCACCGCCGCCAACGTCGGCAAGCAGGCCGCCTTCGTCCTGGACTCCCAGGTCGTCAGCGCGCCGCGGATCAACCAGGCCATCACCGGCGGGCAGACCCAGATCACCGGCTCGTTCTCCCAGCAGCAGGCCGCCGACCTGGCCAACACGCTGAAGTACGGGTCGCTGCCGCTGTCGTTCTCCCAGTCCGAGGCGCAGACCGTCTCGGCCAGCCTGGGCTCGGCGTCGCTGCAGGCCGGGCTCATCGCCGGCGGCATCGGCCTGGTGCTGGTGCTGCTGTACTGCCTGGTCTACTACCGGGCCCTGGGTCTGCTCACCGCGCTGTCGCTGGTGCTCTCCGGCGTCATCGTCTACGGGGTGCTGGTCCTGCTGGGTCGCTACATCGGCTTCACCCTCGACCTGTCCGGCATCGCCGGGTTCATCGTCGCCATCGGCATCACCGCCGACTCGTTCGTGGTGTTCTTCGAACGGCTCAAGGACGAGGTCCGGGAGGGCCGCAGCTTCCGCTCCGCCGTGCCCCGGGGCTGGGTGCGGGCGCGGCACACCATCCTCTCCGCCGACGCGGTCAGCTTCCTCGCCGCGGCGGTGCTCTACGTGCTCGCCGTCGGCCAGGTCAAGGGCTTCGCGTTCACCCTCGGCATGTCCACCGTGCTCGACCTCGTCGTCGTGTTCCTCGTGACCCACCCGCTGGTCGTCCTGGCCTCCCGCTCGGACTTCTGGTCGCGCCCGTCGGTGACCGGGCTGGGCGCGGTCCAGCAGATCGCCCGCAACCGCAAGCGGGCCGAGGCGGCGCAGGCCGGCGCGTCCCGCCCCGGCTCCTCGACCCTGACCAAGGAGGCCTGACGTGGCCAGCGACGACACGCCCGCCGGCGACGGGGACGACACCCGGGACGGCGCAGCCGGGTCGGGGACGAGCACCGGGACCGCCGTGGCCGAGCCGCGCGAGCCCGCGGCCTCGGAGGCCGGCGGCAGCTTCCTCTCCCGGCTCTACACCGGGACCGGCGCGTTCGACGTCATCGGCCGCCGCAAGCTCTTCTACGGCATCGTCGCCGTGCTCATGGTCGTCTCGATCGGCTCGATGGTGTTCCGCGGCTTCTCCCTCGGCATCGACTTCGAGGGCGGCACCCAGCTGCAGCTGCCCGCCGCGGGGACGACGACCTCCGCGGTGGAGGACACCTACCGCGCCGCGCTCGGCATGGACCCCGTCGCGGTGCAGACCGTCGGCACCGGGTCCTCGGCGACGGTGCAGATCCGCTCGGTCGCGCTGGACACCCAGCAGGTGACCACCCTCAAGCAGGCGCTGCTCGACCGGTTCCAGGTCGTCGGGGCCGACGGGCAGTCCAGCGTCGACGCCATCAGCGACTCCGCGGTGAGCGAGACGTGGGGCGGGGAGATCACGCAGAAGGCGCTCATCGCGCTCGTGGTGTTCCTCGTCCTGGTCAGCCTGTTCATCGGCTTCCGCTTCGAGCGCGACATGGCGCTGGCCGCGCTCGCCGCGCTGGTGCACGACCTGGTCCTCACCGCGGGCATCTACTCCCTGGTCGGCTTCGAGGTGACCCCGGCGACCGTCATCGGCCTGCTCACCATCCTCGGGTTCTCGCTCTACGACACGGTGGTGGTGTTCGACAAGGTGCAGGAGAACACCCGCGGCTTCCTCAGCCTCAGCCGCCGCACCTACGCCGAGCAGGCCAACCTCGCCGTCAACCAGACGCTCATGCGCTCGATCAACACCACGGTGATCGCGGTGCTGCCGGTGCTGGGGCTGCTCGTCATCGGGGTGGGCCTGCTGGGCGTGGGGACGCTCAAGGACCTCGCGCTGGTGCAGCTGACCGGGCTGCTGGCCGGCACGTACTCCTCGGTGTTCTTCGCGACGCCGCTGCTGGTCACCCTCAAGGAGCGCGGCGGCGAGGTGCGCGAGCACACCCGCCGGGTGATGGCCCGCCGCGCGGCCGCGGCCGCCGGTGGCTCCCCGGCCGCGGCCGCCGGGTC
>NZ_BAAGQZ010000021.1:0-39743 GCF_054783215.1 Rhodococcus aerolatus
CGCGCAGCGCCCCGCCGCGGCCGCGGCCCGGCGCGGCCAGGCGCGGGCACCCAGCGGCTCGGGGCCCAGGCGCTGCGCCAGGCCCTGGTCGACCTGCACGAGTTCTGGCTCGCCACCCGCTGCGCCGAGCTCGGCATCCGGCCGGGCAGCGGGATCTCGCTGGTCGCCGTCGGCGGCCTCGGCCGCCGCGAGCTGCTGCCCCACAGCGACCTCGACCTCGTCCTGCTCCACGACGACGTCGAGCCGGGGCGGCTCGCCGGGCTGGCCGACCAGCTCTGGTACCCCCTGTGGGACGCGCACGTGAAGCTCGACCACAGCGTGCGCACCGTCGGCCAGGCCGTCGACGTCGCCGCCCACGACCTCACCGCCGCGCTGGGCCTGCTCGAGGCCCGCCACGTGGCGGGCGACGCCGCCCTGTCCGAGCGCCTCGTCACCCAGGTGCGCACCCAGTGGCGCCAGGGCATCCGCGGCCGGTTCGACGAGCTCGTCGAGCAGGCCGAGACGCGGTGGCGCCGCAGCGGCGACATCGCCCACAAGGTGGAGCCCGACCTGAAGAACGGCCGCGGCGGGCTGCGCGACCTGCAGCTGCTCGACGCCCTGGCCGCCGCGCACCTCACCGACCGCACGCCCGGCCTGGGGCCCGACGCGCCCGGGGGCGGGCTGCCCGCCGCGCACGGCCGGCTGCTGGACGTCCGCACCGAGCTGCACCGCGCCGCCGGCCGCGCCCGGGACACCCTGCGCGCCCAGGACGCCGACGAGATCGGCGCCGCGCTGCGCATCGGCGACCGGTTCGACCTCGCCCGCGTGCTCACCGACGCCTCCCGCACCGTCGGCTACTCCGTCGACGTGGGGCTGCGCACCGCCCGGGCCGCGCTGCCGCGGCGGCTGGGGTCGCTGCGCCGCGGGCCCGTGCGCCGCCCGCTCGACGAGGGCGTCGTCGAGCACGGCGGCGAGGTCGCGCTGGCCCGCGACGCCCGCCCGGCCAAGGACCCGGCCCTGGTGCTGCGGGTGGCCTCGGCCTCGGTGCGCACCGGGCTGCCGGTGGCCGGCTCCACGCTGAACCGGCTGGCCGACGCGAGCCCCGAGCTGCGCGAGCCGTGGCCGCGCGAGGCCCTCGACGAGCTGTTCGTCCTGCTCGGCGGCGGCCGCCGGCTCGTGGCCACGGTCGAGGCCCTCGACCGGACCGGGCTGTGGGGGCGGCTGCTGCCCGAGTGGGGCGCGGTCCGCGACCTGCCCCCGCGCGACGCGGTGCACACCTGGACCGTCGACCGCCACCTCGTCGAGACCTGCGCCTACGCCGGCTCGATGACCACCCGGGTCTCCCGGCCCGACCTGCTGGTGCTCGGCGCCCTGCTGCACGACATCGGCAAGGGCCGAGGCGGCGACCACAGCGTCGTCGGCGCCGAGCTGGCCACCCAGATCGGCAGCCGGCTGGGGCTCTGGCCCGGCGACGTCCGGCTGCTCTCGGACATGGTGCGCCACCACCTGCTGCTGCCCGACACCGCGACGCGGCGCGACCTGCACGACCCGGCCGTCATCCAGGGCGTTGCGGACACCCTCGGCGGGGACACCGTGCTGCTCGAGCTGCTGGCCTGCCTGGCCGAGGCCGACTCGCTGGCCACCGGCCCGGGGGTGTGGGGGGACTGGAAGGCCAGCCTCGTCCGCGAGCTGGTGAACCGGACCCGGCTGGTCACCGCGGGGGAGCCGCTGCCCGAGCCCGAGCCGGTGGGCGAGGAGCTCGCCGCGGCGGCCGCCGCCGGGGTGCTGCGGGTCGACGTCGCCCCCGCCCGGCCGGGGCAGCCCGTCACCGTCACCGTCGTCGCCCCCGAGCGCACGGGGCTGCTCTCCGCCGCCGCCGGGGTGCTGGCGCTGCACTCGTTGCAGGTGCACGGCGCGTCGCTGCGGGCCCACGCCGGGTCGGCCGTCGACACGTTCACCGTCTCCCCCCGCTTCGGCGACCCGCCGGAGGGGGCGCTGCTGCGCCAGGACCTCGCGCTCGTCCTCGCGGGCACCCTCGACCTGCGGGCGCGCCTCGCCGCCAAGGAGAAGGCCTACGGCGAGGGGGTGGGGGACGCCGGGCAGGGCGCCGCGGCCCTGCCCGACGCGCCGGCCCGCGTGCTGTGGTTCGACGACGGCTCGGGCCACCCGGTGGTCGAGCTGCGCGCCACCGACCGCACCGGTCTGCTCTTCGAGGTCGCGGCCGTGCTCGAGGCGCACGCCGTGGCGGTGCGGTGGGCCAAGATCGCGACCCTGGGCACGTCGGTGGTCGACTCGTTCTGCCTCGACCTGGGCGACGACGACCGGGTGGGCCGGGAGGCGCTCGAGGACGCGCTGCTCGCGGTGGTCGCACCGCGCACGGCGGCCGAGCCGGCGGTCGACCCCGACGCGGTGCCGGACGTGGGCGTGCCGGGGACCGTCGAGGCCTGACCGCGGCCCCGGCCGCGGCTAGTCTGGCCCCCGACCCGGGCGACGGGGCAGCGGCGGGCCGGTCGACGGCCCCGGGCCCCGCACGTCCCCCCCGGCCCACGAGGAGCCCACCCGGCGTGTTCGAATCACTCTCCGACCGCTTGACCGGTGCGCTGTCGGACCTGCGCGGCAAGGGCAGGCTCACCGAGGCCGACGTCGACGCGACCGCGCGGACCATCCGGCTGGCCCTGCTCGAGGCCGACGTGGCGCTGCCCGTGGTCCGCGCCTTCATCGCCAAGGTCAAGGAGCGCGCCAAGGGCAGCGAGGTGTCCGGGGCGCTCAACCCGGCCCAGCAGGTCGTCAAGATCGTCAACGAGGAGCTCGTCGGCATCCTCGGCGGGGAGACCCGGCGGCTCACCTACGCCAAGAACCCGCCCACCGTGATCATGCTCGCGGGCCTGCAGGGCGCGGGGAAGACGACCCTGGCCGGCAAGCTCGCGCACTGGCTCAAGGGCCAGGGCCACACCCCGATGCTCGTGGCCTGCGACCTGCAGCGGCCCAACGCGGTCACCCAGCTGCAGGTGGTGGGGGAGCGGGCCGGGGTGCCCGTGTTCGCCCCCGAGCCGGGCAACGGCGTGGGCGACCCGGTCGACGTCGCGCGCCGGGGCATCGCCGAGGCGCACAGCCGCCAGCACGACGTCCTCATCGTCGACACCGCCGGCCGCCTCGGCATCGACGCCGAGCTCATGGCGCAGGCCGCCGACATCCGCGACGCCGTCGACCCCGACGAGATCCTCTTCGTCCTCGACGCCATGGTCGGGCAGGACGCGGTGCAGACCTCGATCGCCTTCCGCGACGGCGTCGGCTTCACCGGCGTGGTGCTGACCAAGCTCGACGGCGACGCCCGCGGTGGTGCCGCGCTCAGCGTCCGGGAGATCACCGGGCAGCCCATCATGTTCGCCTCCACGGGCGAGGGGCTGACCGAGTTCGACGTCTTCCACCCCGACCGGATGGCCAGCCGCATCCTCGGCATGGGCGACGTGCTCAGCCTCATCGAGCAGGCCGAGCAGCACTTCGACGCCACCCAGGCCGAGGCCACCGCGGCCAAGCTCGGCTCCGGCCAGCTGACGCTGGAGGACTTCCTCGAGCAGATGATGGCCGTGCGCAAGATGGGCCCCATCGCGAACCTGCTGGGCATGCTGCCCGGCGCGGCGCAGATGAAGGACCAGATCGCGAACGTCGACGAGCGCCAGCTCGACCGGGTGCAGGCCATCATCCGGGGGATGACCCCCGCCGAGCGGGCCGACCCCAAGATCATCAACGCCTCGCGCCGGCTGCGGATCGCGAACGGCTCCGGGGTCGCGGTCTCCGAGGTCAACCAGCTCGTCGACCGGTTCTTCGACGCCCGCAAGATGATGGCGCAGATGGCCGGGCAGATGGGCATCGGCGGCGCCGTGGCCCGCCGGGCCGTCAAGGGCAGGAAGGGCGCCAAGGGCGGCAAGAAGCGCAAGGCCGTGCGCGGGCCCACCCCGCCGAAGGTGCGCGGCGGCTTCCCGGGCGGGATGCCCGCGGGCATGCCCGACCTCTCCGCGATGCCCAAGGGCCTCGACGAGCTGCCGCCCGGCCTGGCCGGGTTCGACCCGTCGCAGCTGAAGTTCCCGAAGAAGTAGACCGGTGAGCAGCGCGACGGGCACGCGGCTGCACCTGCGCGGGCGGCTGCTGCCCGCCGGCGAGCCCGTCGAGCTGTGGGTGGTCGACGGGGTCGTCACCGGCGAGCGGGTGGCCGGCGCGGAGACCGTCGTCGACGGGGGCTGGCTGCTGCCCGGGCTGGTCGACGCCCACTGCCACGTCGGGATCGGCCCCGGCGGCCCCGTCGAGCTCGACGAGGCGCTCGAGCAGGCCCGCACCGAGCGCAACGTCGGCGCCCTGCTGCTGCGCGACGCCGGCTCGCCCGTCGACACCCGGTCGTTCGACGACCACGCCGACCTGCCGCGCATCATCCGGGCCGGCCGCCACCTGGCCCTGCCGAAGCGCTACATCCCGCGGCTGGGCATCGAGCTGGGCGACGAGTCCGAGCTGCCCGCCGCCGTCGCCGCGCAGGCCCGCGCCGGGGACGGCTGGGTCAAGCTGGTGGGGGACTGGATCGACCGGGGGACCGGCGACCTGGCCCCGCTGTGGAGCGACGAGGTGCTCGTCGACGCGATCGCCGCCGCGCACGCCGAGGGCGCCCGCGTCACCGCCCACGTCTTCGGCGAGACGGCGCTGCCAGGGCTGGTGCGCGCCGGCATCGACTGCCTCGAGCACGGCACCGGGCTGACCACCGACACCATCGACCTCGTCGTCGAGCACGGCACCGCGCTGGTGCCGACCCTGATCAACATCGAGAACTTCCCCGGGATCGCCGACGGCGCCTCGCGCTACCCGGCGTACGCCTCCCACATGCGCGACCTGCACGCCCGGGTGGGGGAGACCGTGCGCGCCGCGCTCGAGGCCGGGGTGGACGTCTACGCCGGCACCGACGCCGGCGGCGGCATCCGCCACGGCCGCATCGCCGACGAGGTCGCCGCGCTGGTCCGGGTGGGGATGGCGCCGCACGACGCGCTCGGCGCCGCCAGCTGGGACGCCCGCGGCTGGCTCGGGGCCGAGCAGCTCGCCGAGGGGGCCCCGGCGGACCTCGTCGCCTACCCCGACGACCCCCGGGCCGTGCTCGCCGACGACCCCGACGCCGGGGCGGCGCTGCTGCGCTCCCCGGGCCGGGTGGTGCTGCGCGGCGCCGTCGTCGCCTAGACCGCGCGGACCCGGCCGGGGTCGGGCCCGGTGCGCGCGTCTGGCACACTGGCGCCTCGGCGTTCGCCGTGCCCGGTCCCGCACCGGCCGGCGGTCACGCGCCACCCCAAGGACGAAACCGGGTGCCACAGCCGTGCGCACCGCCGAATCGTCTCGTGACCACCCCAGCGAGGAGCTCCACCATGGCCGTCAAGATCAAGCTCATGCGTCTCGGCAAGATCCGCACCCCCCACTACCGCATCGTGGTCGCCGACTCGCGCACCCGCCGCGACGGTCGCGCCATCGAGACCATCGGCAAGTACCACCCCAAGGAGGAGCCGAGCCTCATCGAGGTCGACTCCGAGCGGGCGCAGTACTGGCTGGGCGTGGGCGCGCAGCCGACCGAGCCGGTCCAGGCGCTGCTCAAGATCACCGGTGACTGGCAGAAGTTCAAGGGCCTGCCGGGTGCGGAGGGCACGCTGCGCCAGAAGGCGGAGAAGCCGTCCAAGCTGGAGCTGTTCCAGGCCGCGCTCGCGCAGGCCGGGGACGAGCCCTCCGGTGCGGCGACCACGCCGAAGAAGAAGGCGGCCCCCAAGGCCGACGACGCCGCCGACGCGCCGGCCGCCGGGTGAGTGCCGTCGCCGACGCGGTCGAGCACCTCGTCCGCGGGATCGTCGCCCACCCCGACGACGTCGAGGTCGAGCTGATCACCGGCCGTCGCGGGCGCACCCTCGAGGTGCACGTCAACCCCGAGGACCTGGGCAAGGTCATCGGGCGCGGCGGGCGCACCGCGACCGCGCTGCGCACCGTGGTCACCGGCATCGGTGGCCGCGGCATCCGCGTCGACGTCGTCGACACCGACAGCTGAGCAGTGCCCTCCCCGCGCAGGGACGTGCCGTGGAGCTGGTGACCGGGCGGGTCGCCAAGTCCCACGGCGTCCACGGCGAGCTCGTCGTCGACGTCCGCACCGACTCGCCCGACGAGCGCTTCGCCGAGGGCGCCACGGTGCGGCTGCGCCACAACCGGGACGCCTCGCGCACCCAGGACCGCGTGGTCCTGGGGGCGCGGGAGCACTCCGGCCGGCTGCTGGTGCGGCTCGACGGCCTCGACGACCGGGCCGGGGCCGACGCGCTGCGCGGCTGGCTGTTCGTCGTCGACTCCGAGACCATCGGCGCGGCGGAGGACCCCGACGAGTTCTACGACCACGAGCTCGAGGGCCTCGACGTCGTCCACGTCGACGGCACCCCGGTCGGCGTGCTGCGCGAGGTGCTGCACACCGCGGCCGGCGAGCTGCTGGCCGTCGACCGCGCCGACGAGCGCGGCGAGGTCCTGGTGCCCTTCGTCGCCGCGATGGTGCCGGAGGTCGACCTGGCCGCCCGCCGCGTGGTCGTCGACCCGCCCGAGGGCCTGTTGGAGCTCTGAGCGGCGTGCTGCGGATCGACGTCGTCACGATCTTCCCCGAGTACCTCGCGCCGCTGCGCACCTCGCTGCCCGGCCGGGCCGCCGAGCGCGGCCTGCTCGAGGTGGCCGTGCACGACCTGCGGGACTGGGCCACCGACGTGCACCGCTCCGTCGACGACCGCCCCTGCGGCGGCGGCCCCGGCATGGTGATGAAGCCCGACGTGTGGGGCCCGGCGCTCGACGACGTGCTCGGCCCCGGTCCGGCCGCCGGTGGGGACGACCCGCTGCTGGTGGTCCCCGGCCCCGCGGGGGAGCGCCTCACCCAGGCCCACGCCGAGGCGCTGGCGGGCGAGCAGCGCCTGGTGTTCGCGTGCGGCCGCTACGAGGGCATCGACCAGCGGGTGCTCGACGACGCCGCCCGCCGCGTCCGGGTGCTCGAGGTCTCCCTCGGCGACTACGTGCTCATCGGGGGCGAGGTCGCCGTGCTCGTCGTGGCCGAGGCCGTGGTGCGGCTGCTGCCCGGCGTGCTGGGCAACCCTGCCTCGCACCGGGAGGACTCCTTCTCCGGGGAGTCCGCGGGCCTGCTGGAGGGCCCGGCCTACACCCGGCCGGTGCGCTGGCGCGGCCTCGACGTGCCCGACGTGCTCCTCTCCGGGGACCACGCGCGCATCGCGGCCTGGCGCCACGAGCAGTCCCTCGCCCGCACCCGGGCGCGTCGCCCCGACCTGCTCGGCCGGTAGCGGACCCCCGCAGGGGGGTCACGGGCGGTGCCCGCCGTCTGGCACACTAGGGAGGTTGCCCGGCGCCCCTGGCGCCGGCGAGGACCACCACCGGAGACCACGAACCCGGCGCGCGCGTGCGCCGCCGCGGTTCCTCTGCTCACGTGCGGACCGTGCGCGGCCGCGAACCACCGACAGGACGGACCCTGATGAACACCCTGGACTCGCTCGACGCCAAGTCGATGCGCGACGACATCCCCGACTTCCGCCCCGGCGACACCCTCAAGGTGCACGTGCGGGTCATCGAGGGCACGCGGGAGCGCACCCAGGTCTTCCAGGGCGTCGTGATCCGTCGGCAGGGTGGCGGCATCCGCGAGACCTTCACGGTCCGCAAGGTCTCCTTCGGCGTCGGGGTCGAGCGCACCTTCCCGGTGCACACCCCCAACATCGCCCAGATCGAGGTCGCGACCCGCGGCGACGTCCGCCGCGCGAAGCTGTACTACCTCCGTGACCTGCGCGGCAAGGCCGCCAAGATCAAGGAGAAGCGCTGAGCCGTGCCGGCGGGCCGCTCGCGGCCCGCACGCACACCGGCGCCACGGCGTGACCGACGACCCGGGCCCACGACGGTCCGAGGACGCCGGTGACGCGACCGACCGTGACGCGACAGGCCGTGACGCGGCCGGGGCGGGCGACCTGGGGAGCGGCGGCGCGACGGGGCACCGGCGCGGCGGCGCGCGGTCGTCCGGGCGGCGACGCGGGGAGCGCTCCTTCTGGCGCGAGCTGCCCGTCCTCATCGTCGTCGCGGTCGCGCTGAGCTTCCTCGTCCAGACGTTCGTCGCCCGGGTCTACGTCATCCCGTCGCAGTCGATGGAGCCGACGCTGCACGGCTGCCCGGGGTGCACCAACGACCGGGTCGTCGTCGACAAGGTCACCTACCGGTTCAGCGACCCGCGCCCGGGCGACGTGGTCGTCTTCCGGGGCCCCAGCTCGTGGGCCAGCGACTTCACCACCACCCGCTCCAGCAACGTGGTGATCCGTGGGCTGCAGCAGGCCGGCTCCGTCGTCGGCCTCGCCCCGCCGGACGAGCGCGACTTCGTCAAGCGCGTCATCGCCACCGGCGGGCAGACGGTGCAGTGCTGCGACGCCCAGGGCCGGGTGCTCGTCGACGGCAAGCCGCTGACCGAGCCCTACGTGGTCATGGACTTCCCGTTCGTCCCCGGCCAGCAGGACTGCGACACCCAGGTGCGCTCCGGGCGGTGCTTCTCGCCGGTCACCGTGCCGCCGGGCAACCTGTGGATGATGGGTGACAACCGCAGCAACTCCGCGGACTCCCGGTTCCACGTCGGCGACGAGAACCGCGGCACCGTGCCCGAGTCCGACGTCATCGGCAAGGCGCGCTTCATCGTGCTGCCCGTCTCGCGCTGGCAGGGCGTGGACTCGCCCGTCATCACCTCGGCGCTGGGCGGCGCCGGCCTTCCGGGTGCGGTCCTGGTCCTGGCCACGCTGCCCGTGCTCGCCCGCTCGACCCGGCGGTCGCTGGCCGACGCCGGCGTCCTGGGCCCCCGGGCGGGGTCGACCGGACCGGTCTGAGGTGGCCCGCCGGGCCCGCCCCGCCCCGCCCCGGCTGCGGGGTGACTGGCCGCCGCGCTCGCCGGTGCGGCGCAGCGCGGGGCTGCGCACCCTCGAGCAGACCCTGCTGCGCGCCGGCCTCGGGCCCGTCGCCGGCGCCGACGAGGCCGGCCGGGGGGCGTGCGCCGGCCCGCTCGTCGTCGCCGCCGCCGTGCTGCGCCCCGTCGCCGACGACCGCCTCCTCGGCCTGACCGACTCCAAGCTGCTCACCGCCGCGGCCCGCGACCACTACTTCGACCTGGTCACCCGGCTGGCGCTGGCCACCGCCGTCGTCGTGGTGCCCGCCGCCGAGGTGGACCGGATCGGCGTGCACGTGGCCAACATCGAGGGGATGCGGCGCGCGGTGGCCCGGCTGCGGGTGGCCCCCGGCTACGTCCTGCTCGACGGGTTCCGCGTGCCCGGGCTGACGGCGCCCTCGCTGCCCGTGATCGGTGGGGACCGCACCGCGGCCTGCGTGGCGGCGGCGAGCGTGCTGGCCAAGGTGACCCGGGACCGGATCATGACGGGGCTCGACGCGGACCTGCCCGGCTACGGCTTCGCCGGGCACAAGGGGTACTCGACGCCGGAGCACTCCGCCGCGCTGCGCTCCCTCGGCGCGTGCCCGGAGCACCGGATGAGCTACGCCAACGTGGCCGCGGTAGTGCGGGGCGAGCGCCGCGAGCTCGGTGCGGACCCGGCGGGTCGCTCGCGGGTGTCAGCGGTCGACGGAGAGGGCAGGATGGGGTCATGAGCGCTGAAGACCTCGAGAAGTACGAGACGGAGATGGAGCTCAGCCTCTACCGCGAGTACCGCGACATCGTCGGCCAGTTCAGCTACGTGGTGGAGACCGAGCGCCGCTTCTACCTGGCGAACTCCGTGGACGTCACCCCGCGCAACGCCGACGGCGAGGTCTACTTCGAGCTGCGGATGTCCGACGCGTGGGTGTGGGACATGTACCGCCCGGCGCGCTTCGTCAAGCAGGTCAAGGTCATCACGTTCAAGGACGTCAACGTCGAGGAGCTCGACAAGCCGGACCTGCGGCTGCCCGAGGACGGCCCGTTCGGGGGCTGAGCGGTCCCTAGCACGACCGGGCGACACGCGTGCCCGACCGGGCGCCGTCGCACGTTGCCCGGTGCACCGCCCGGCGCTCCGTCCACAGGGCGGCGGCGCCCCCTGCCGGGCGCGGCCGCCGTGCCCGAGGCTCGACCCCAGCGGTGACCGGTGGTCGGTCACCCCGGGTCGAGGGGGCGTGGCGTGGCGGTCGAGCAGGACGCAGGAGCAGCACGGGAGGACCCGCGGCACGTGCTGGGGCGTCGCGGTGAGGACGTCGCGGTGGCGCACCTGACCGACGCCGGGCTGGTGGTGCTCGACCGCAACTGGCGCTGCCGCGCCGGTGAGCTCGACGTCGTCGCCACCGACGGGTCCACCCTGGTGGTCGTCGAGGTCAAGACGCGCTCCGGCACCGGGTACGGCACCCCGGCCGAGTCGGTCACCGACCGCAAGCTGACCCGCATGCGCCGGCTGGCGCACCTGTGGCTCGCCGAGCACCGGGTGGGCTGGGTCGAGGTCCGGTTCGACGTGGTGGCGGTGCTGGCCCGGCCGGGCCGCCCGCCCGAGGTCGAGCACCTGGTGGGGGTCTTCTGATGGCGCTGGGGAGGGCGTTCTCGGTGGCCGTGACCGGGGTGGACGGCCAGCTGGTGGAGATCGAGGCCGACCTGGGCCAGGGCCTGCCCGGGGTGCACCTGGTGGGCCTGCCCGACGCCGCGCTGCAGGAGTCCCGGGACCGGGTGCGGGCGGCGGTCGCCAACAGCGGTGAGCAGTGGCCGTCGCGGCGGGTCACCCTCGCGCTGTCCCCGGCCACCCTGCCCAAGGTGGGCTCGGTCTACGACGTCGCGCTGGCCACCGCGGTGCTCGCCGCGCAGGGCACGGTGCCCGGCTCAGCCCTCGCGGACACGGTGCTGCTGGGCGAGCTGGCCCTCGACGGCCGGCTGCGCGGGGTGCGGGGCGTGCTGCCCGCGCTGCTCGCCGCCCGCAGGGCGGGGTGGCGCCGGGCGGTGGTCCCGGTGGACTCGCTGCGCGAGGCCGGCCTGGTCGACGACGTGGAGGTGCTCGGCGCCGGGGACCTCCGCGAGGTGCTGGCCTGGCTGCGCGGCACCGGCCACCTGGTCACGGGCCTGGGGGAGGCGCCGCCCGAGCCGCCCGCGTGCCCCGACCTCGCCGACGTCGTCGGCCAGCCCGAGGCGCGGTGGGCCGTGGAGGTCGCCGCGGCCGGGGCGCACCACCTGCTGCTCACCGGCCCGCCGGGCACCGGCAAGACGATGCTGGCCCAGCGGCTGCCGGGCCTGCTCCCGGCCCTCGACCGCCACGAGCAGCTCGAGGTCACGGCCATCCACTCCGTCGCCGGGCTGCTGCGCGCGGAGCAGCCGCTGGTCACCGCGCCCGTGCTCGTCGCCCCCCACCACACGGCCTCGGTGAGCGCGCTCGTGGGCGGCGGCAGCGGCCTGGCCCGGCCCGGCGCCGTCAGCCGAGCCCACCGCGGGGTCCTCTTCTTGGACGAGTGCGCGGAGTTCAGCACCCGGGCGCTGGAGGCGCTGCGCACCCCGATCGAGGACGGTGAGGTGCGGATCGCGCGCCGCGACGGGGTCGCCCGCTACCCGGCCCGCTTCCAGCTGGTGCTGGCGGCCAACCCGTGCCCGTGCGCCCCGCCGCGGGAGACCGACTGCGTGTGCGCCCCGCTGGCGCGGCGCCGCTACCTCGGCCGGCTCTCGGGACCGCTACTCGACCGGGTCGACCTGCGGGTGCGGATGCACCCGCTGGCCAGCTCGATGGTCGAGTCGGGGGCCGAGCCGACGGCAGCGGTGCGCGAGCGGGTGGGTCGGGCCCGGGCCGCGGCGGCCGAGCGCTGGTCCGGCCTGGGCTGGCGGACCAACGCCGAGGCACCCGGACCGGCGCTGCGGCAGCGGTTCCGGGTCGGGCGGACGGCGCTGACGCCGCTGGAGCGGGGGCTGGCCACCGGCACCATCACCGCCCGCGGTGCGGACCGGGCGCTGCGCGTGGCCTGGACCCTGACCGACCTGCGGGGCGGCAGCAGCCCGGGCCGCGAGGACGTGCTCGCGGCGCTGAGCTTCCGGGACCGGAGGGCGGCATGAGCGCGCCGGCGCTCGTCGAGGGCCCGGCCGCCCGCGCCCGCCGGGAGGCGTGGGCGTGGCTGGCCGGGGTGGCCGAGCCGCCGTGCGCACCGCTGGCCGAGCGGGTGGCGGCCGAGGGCCCGGAGGCCGCGGTGGCGGCGCTGCGGGACCGCCCGCTGCCCCCGGTGCTGGAGCGCCCCACCGCCGCCCGCCGCGGCGTCGACCGGGCGGCGGCCGAGCTGGAGCTCGTCGCGGCCCTGGGCGGTCGGCTCGTGACCCCCGACGACGACGAGTGGCCCCGCGACCGGTTCGGCGCCCTGCTCGGGCGGCGCGGCGCCGGCCGCGACCTCGTCGCGCCGCTGGCGCTGTGGGTGCGGGGCGAGCAGCGGCTCGACGCGGTCAGCGCCCGCGCGGTGTCGATCGTGGGCACCCGTGCCACCAGCGGCTACGGCGAGCACGTCACCGGCGAGCTCGCGCACGACCTCGCCCGGGACGGGTGGACCGTCGTCTCGGGCGCGGCGTACGGGATCGACGGCCACGCCCACCGGGCGGCCCTGCTCGCCGAGGGCACGACCGTGGCGGTGCTGGGCTGCGGCATCGACGTGCCGTACCCGCGCGGGCACGCCCGGCTGCTGGAGCGGGTCGCCGGCTCGGGGCTCGTGGTCAGCGAGTACGCACCGGGGACGCCGCCCGCCCGGCACCGGTTCCTGGCCCGCAACCGGCTGGTCGCGGCGCTCGGGGCGGGGGTGGTGGTGGTCGAGGCGGCGCTGCGCAGCGGGGCCACGAGCACGGCGCGGTGGGCGGCCGACCTGGGCCGGCCGGTCATGGCGGTGCCGGGGCCGGTCACCGCGCTGACCTCCACCGGGTGCCACCGGCTGATCCGGGAGGGTGCGGCGGTGCTGGTCACCTCCGCCTCCGAGGTCGCGGAGGTCGCCGGGCCGATGGGCCAGCTCGCCCTCGACGTGGCCGTGCCGGGCCGCCGCCTCGACGGCCTCGACCCCGTCACCGCGCAGGTGCTCGACGGGCTGCCCGCCCGGTCCGCGGCCCGCGAGGAGGCGGTGTCGCTGAGCGCGGGGGTGGTGGTCGACCGGGTGCGCAGCGCGCTCGCCGAGCTCGAGCTGCTGGGGCTCGCGGCCTGGACCGAGGACGGCTGGGTGCGCACCCGGGTGGCCCGCTCGGCCACCTGAGCGGCGCCGCACCGGGGCGGGTGCTTGCGCCCGCCCCGGGCGCCGCCCACCGTGGTGGTCGTGCCCGCCGAGACCCGTGAGGAGCTGCTGGCCGCGTTCGCCGAGCACCTCGTGCTGGAGCGCGGCCGCTCGGGGCACACCGTGCGGGCCTACCTCGGTGACGTGCACGCCCTGCTGACCCACCTCGACGGACGCTCCGGCGCTGCGGTCACCCCGGGCGGGGTCGACCTCCCGGGGCTGCGGTCGTGGCTCGGGGCGCTGGCGGCCGGGGGAGCGGCGCGCACCAGCCTGGCCCGGCGCACCGCGTCGGCACGGGCGTTCACCGCGTGGGCGGCGCGCACCGGCCGGGCCGGCACCGACCCCGGCGCGCGCCTCGTCGCCCCCCGGGCGCACCGCGTGCTGCCCCCGGTGCTGCGCCAGGACCAGGCCGGGGCCGCGCTGGACAACGCCGCCGCCGGGGCCGCCCAGCTCGACCCGGTGGCGCTGCGCGACCACGTCGTCGTCGAGCTGCTCTACGCCTCGGGCGCCCGGGTCGGGGAGCTCGTCGGCCTCGACCTCGACGACGTCGACCACGGCCGCCGGCTGCTGCGCGTGCTGGGCAAGGGCGACAAGCAGCGCAGCGTCCCGTTCGGCCCCCCGGCGGCGCACGCGCTGGACGCCTGGCTGGACCACGGCCGTCCCGCGCTGGCCGGGCCGCGCAGCGGGCGCGCGCTGCTCCTCGGGGCCCGGGGCGGCCGGCTCGACCAGCGCGCGGTCCGGCGCACGGTGCACGACGTGGTGGCCTCCGCCCCGGGTGCGCCCGACCTGGCCCCGCACGGCCTGCGCCACAGCGCGGCGACCCACCTGCTCGAGGGCGGGGCCGACCTGCGGGTGGTCCAGGAGCTGCTGGGCCACGCCTCGCTGGCCACGACCCAGCTCTACACCCACGTCAGCGTGGAGCGGCTGCGCGCCGTGCACGAGCAGGCCCACCCCCGGGCGTGAGCGCTCCGGGTCGGGCGGGGCCGGGGCAGGACCGGGCCCCCGCGCCCGCTCAGCCGGAGGTGACCGCGACCAGGCGCACCGACCACCGGCCCACCAGCCGCAGCGGGTCCAGGTAGTCCGCCGCACCCCGGCGCACCCCCCAGTGCAGGCACGCCGCGACGGTGCAGCCCGGGTGCCCGGCGGCGAGCGTGCCCAGCACCTGGCCCCGCGCCACCACCGCACCGGCGACGACGGTCGCGGCGACCGGCTCGTAGGTGGTCCGCAACCCGTCGGGGTGCACCACCGACACCACGCCGCGCCCGGCCACCACCCCGGCGAACGCGACGGTCCCCGCCCCGGCCGCCAGCACCTCCTGCCCGGTCGCGCCGGCGAGGTCGACCCCGCGGTGCCCGGCCCCGTAGACGGTGTCCGGCGGGTCGAACGGGCGCACCACCGCCGGCCGCCCGGCCAGCGGCCAGCCGTAGCCGCCCCGAGGGGCGGTGGCCGGTGCGGGCGGCGCCGCCGGCTGGGCCCCGGCCAGGGGTGCGAGCCAGGGCACCCCGCCCAGCAGCAGGACCAGGGCGAGGACGGTGACGAGGAGTCCGCGGATCACCACCCCAGCCTGGGGTGGCGGCACGCCCGGCGGGCCGTCCCCCGCCAGGTTGTGGACGCAGCGCCGGCGCCGTCCCCAGCCCGCCCCACCTCGGTCGGTGACCCCGCCACCGGGAGGTATGCTCGCGGGGCGTCTCGTGTCCGCACGAGTCGACTTCGCGTGCCCGCGCCCCACCCGCAGCACCAGGTGGACCGGCCGCCGGTGGTCCCGTCGCGACGGGTCCGGCGACCTGCGCGGGCACCAGGGCGGGCCACCACCCGGTGGACCCGCGAGAACCGAGCCCGACGCGCGGCCCCGCCGCGCCCGGGCACAGCAGCAGAACAGAAGGCGAGGACGGGGCGGCGCCCCGGACACACCATGGCAGTAGTCACCATGAAGCAGCTGCTCGACAGCGGCGCGCACTTCGGGCACCAGACCCGACGCTGGAACCCCAAGATGAAGCGGTTCATCTTCACCGACCGCAACGGCATCTACATCATCGACCTGCAGCAGACGCTGGTCTACATCGACCGCGCGTTCGAGTTCGTCAAGGAGACGGTCGCCCACGGCGGCACCCTGATGTTCATCGGCACCAAGAAGCAGGCGCAGGAGTCGATCGCCGAGCAGGCCACCCGCGTCGGCATGCCCTACGTCAACCAGCGCTGGCTGGGCGGCATGCTCACCAACTTCCAGACGGTGCACAAGCGCCTGCTCCGCCTCAAGGAGCTCGAGTCGATGGAGCAGACGGGGGGCTTCGAGGGTCGCACCAAGAAGGAGATCCTCATGCTGACCCGCGAGATGACCAAGCTCGACCGCACCCTCGGCGGCATCCGCGACATGGCCAAGGTCCCCTCCGCGGTGTGGATCGTCGACACCAACAAGGAGCACCTGGCGGTCGCCGAGGCGCGCAAGCTCAACATCCCGGTCGTCGCGATCCTCGACACCAACTGCGACCCCGACGTCGTCGACTACCCGATCCCGGGCAACGACGACGCCATCCGCTCCGCGGCGCTGCTGACCAAGGTCGTCGCCGCGGCCGTCGCCGACGGCCTGCAGGCCCGCGGCGGGGCCAGCAGCGACGGTGGCGCCGGCGAGCCGCTGGCCGACTGGGAGCAGGAGCTCCTGGCCGCCGCGTCCTCCGAGGGTGCGACCGCCGCGACCGAGCCCACCGAGGCCGCCGACCCGTCCACCACCGGCAGCCCCGCCACCGCCACCGCCACGCAGGACGTGTCCGGCGACGGTGCGGCCCCGGCCGTGGTGCCCCAGGACGTCGCCACCCCGGCGGCGGCCCAGGCCGAGCCCGCCCGCTCGGTGCCCGGTGGGATGACCGCCGGTGTCGCCGAGTCCTCGGGCACCAGCTCCCCGGAGCAGGCCGCGCTGACCGAGCAGGTCGAGGCCGCGGCCGAGACCGCCGCGGCGGCGCCCACCGAGACGGCCGAGTCGGCCGTCGGCGGCACCCCCGCCAGCGACACCCAGACGCCCGCCAGCTGAGCGTCACCGACCGGCCCGGGGCACCCGCCCCGGGCCGGTCGACCCGCGTCCCCGACCGGGACGCCCGACCCACCGGGTCCCGCACCCACCCGGGTGCCCACCACCACGAACGAGGAGGCTCGCCCCACGATGGCCAGCTACACCGCCGCCGACGTCAAGCGGCTCCGCGAGCTCACCGGCTCCGGGATGATGGACTGCAAGAACGCCCTCGTCGAGTCCGACGGTGACTTCGAGAAGGCCACCGAGCTGCTCCGCATCAAGGGAGCCAAGGACGTCGGCAAGCGCGCCGAGCGCACCACCGCCAACGGCCTGGTCGCGGCGGCCGAGGGCGTCATGATCGAGCTCAACTGCGAGACCGACTTCGTCGCCAAGAACGCCGAGTTCGAGGCGCTCGCCGAGACCATCGTCTCCGCGGCCGCCCAGGCCAAGCCGGCCGACCTCGACGCCCTCAAGGCGCTCGAGATCGACGGCAAGCCCGTCGCCGACGTCGTGCAGGAGTACGCCGCCAAGATCGGCGAGAAGCTCGAGCTGCGCCGCGTCGTCAGCTTCGACGGCCCCGTCGCGACCTACCTGCACAAGCGGTCCTCCGACCTGCCCCCCGCCGTCGGCGTGCTCGTCGAGTACACCGGCGAGGGCGACACCGCGGTCGAGGCCGCGCGCGGCGCGGCCATGCAGGTGGCCGCGATGCGTCCCCGCTTCGTCACCCGCGACGAGGTCCCCGAGGACCTGGTGGCCTCCGAGCGGCGCATCGCCGAGGAGACCGCCCGCGAGGAGGGCAAGCCCGAGCAGGCCATGGCGAAGATCGTCGAGGGCCGCCTCAACGGCTTCTTCAAGGACGCCGTGCTGCTCGAGCAGGCCTCGGTGCAGGAGAGCAAGAAGACCGTCAAGGCCGTCCTTGGTGACGCCGGTGCCACGGTCAGCCGCTTCGCGCGGTTCGAGGTCGGCCAGAGCTGACCTCCCCGGGCCCGGTGCGCGAGGCGCGCGCCGGGCTCGCCGGCGCCCCGACGGGCCGGGCCCACCCGGCCCGGCCCGCGGGGGCCCGCCCGTCCGGTGCCGACCCCCGGCCGACCCCGAGCCACCCCCGCGACACCCCCCGCGACGAGGAGCCCCGATGACCGAGCCGGCCGACCACCGCCCCGCCTTCCGGCGGGTCCTGCTCAAGCTCGGCGGGGAGATGTTCGGCGGCGGCTCGGTCGGGGTCGACCCCGACGTGGTGCTGGCCGTGGCCGCCCAGATCGCCGACGTGGTGCGCTCCGGCGTCGAGGTGGCCGTCGTCATCGGCGGCGGCAACTTCTTCCGCGGCGCCGAGCTGCAGCAGCACGGCATGGAGCGCTCCCGCGCCGACTACATGGGCATGCTCGGCACGGTGATGAACTGCCTGGCGCTGCAGGACTTCCTGGAGAAGCAGGGCGTCGACACCCGCGTGCAGACGGCCATCACGATGGGCCAGGTCGCGGAGCCCTACATCCCGCGCCGCGCGCAGCGCCACCTCGAGAAGGGCCGCGTCGTCATCTTCGGCGCCGGCATGGGCATGCCCTACTTCTCCACCGACACCACCGCCGCGCAGCGCGCCCTCGAGATCGGGGCGGAGGTCGTCCTCATGGCCAAGGGCGTCGACGGGGTGTTCACCGCCGACCCCAAGTCCGACCCCGACGCGACCATGTTCACCGAGATCAGCCACCAGGAGGCCCTCGAGCGCAACCTCGGGGTGGCCGACGCGACCGCCTTCAGCCTGTGCATGGACAACGCGATGCCCATCATCGTGTTCAACCTGCTCGTGGAGGGCAACATCGCGCGCGCCGTGGCGGGTGAGAGGATCGGGACGCTGGTCACCTCGGACGCCCGCGGCACCGACGACCGGCAGCAGGACGAGGCCCGGCAGGGCGAGCAGACGACCGGAGGTCAGCCGTGATCGAGGAAGCCCTCTTCGAGGCCGAGGAGAAGATGGAGAAGGCGGTCTCGGTGGCCCGCGACGACCTGGGCGGCATCCGCACCGGCCGGGCCAACCCCGGCATGTTCAACCGCATCGTCATCGACTACTACGGCGCGATGACCCCCATCACCCAGCTGTCCTCGATCTCGGTCCCCGAGGCGCGGATGGCCATCGTCAAGCCCTACGAGGCCTCCCAGCTCGGGGCGATCGAGACCGCGATCCGCAACTCCGACCTCGGGGTCAACCCGGGCAACGACGGCACCATCATCCGGATCTCGCTGCCGCAGCTGACCGAGGAGCGTCGCCGCGACCTGGCCAAGCAGGCCCGGGGCAAGGGCGAGGACGCGAAGGTGTCGCTGCGCAACATCCGGCGCTCCGGGATGGACGAGCTCTCCCGTATCCAAAAGGACGGCGAGGCCGGCGAGGACGAGGTCGGCCGCGCCGAGAAGGAGCTCGACAAGGTCACCGCGCGCTACGTCGCGCAGGTCGACGACATGGTCCGCAGCAAGGAGTCCGAGCTCATGGAGGTCTGACCCCGCCCCGGGGGGTGGGGTCGGCCCGGGCGCAGCGCCCGGGGCGCAGGTGCCGGTGGGCAGCACGGGAGCACGGACGGTCGAGGGAGCAACGTGGCAGCGGATCGGTCCGAGGTGCCGGGGGCGCCCGACGTCGCGGAGGGCTCGCCCTCCTCGCGCACGGGCCGGGACCTGCCCGCCGCGATCGCGGTCGGTGGGGGCCTCGGGATCGGCATCATCGTGGCCCTGCTCCTGCTGCCCTCGCTGTGGGTCGCCATCGTCGCCGTCGCCGTCGCCGTCGCCACCTGGGAGGTGGCGGGCGCGTTCGCCGGCTCCGGGGTCCACGTCGAGCGGGTGCCGCTGCTCCTCGGCGGGCAGGCGGTGGTCTGGCTGAGCTGGCCGTGGGGCACGTCCGGCGTCCTCGGGGCGTTCGCCGTCACCGTCGTCGGTTGCATGCTCTTCCGGCTGCCCCGCGGCGCCGCGGGCTACCTGCGCGACGCCGGGGCGTCGGTGTTCGTCGCCGCCTGGGTGCCGCTGTTCGCCGCGTTCGCCGCCCTGCTGGTGGAGACCGACCAGGGTGCGGCCCGGGTCTTCTGCCTCATGATCGCCGTGGTCGGCTCCGACACCGGCGGCTACGCGGTGGGCGCGGCGCTCGGCCGCCACCCCATGGTGCCCAGCATCAGCCCCAAGAAGTCCTGGGAGGGCTTCGCCGGCTCGCTGGCCCTCGGGGTCGTCGTGTCGGTGCTCAGCGTGACGCTGCTGCTCGACGGCGCCTGGTGGGTGGGGGCGCTGTTCGGGGCGCTCATCGTCGTCACCGCCACCGCCGGGGACCTCGTCGAGTCCCAGGTCAAGCGGGACCTCGGCCGCAAGGACATGGGGACGATGCTGCCGGGGCACGGCGGGCTCATGGACCGGCTGGACTCGGTCCTGCCCTCGGCCGTGGTGTCCTGGCTGGTGCTGACCACCCTGCTGTGACCGGGCGCGCGTGACCCCCGTCCGGCCGGTGCCGAGCCCCAACATCTGGCACCACGCCGACGTCTACGAGGTGGAGAACCGGGCGCAGGACGCCGACGGCGCGCTGGCCGCCGCGCTCGCCGAGGTGGCCCCCGTCGCCGGGCGCGACGTGCTCGACGTCGGGTGCGGCACGGGCTACCACCTGCCCGGGTTCGCGACCACGGCGCGCACGGTCACCGGGGTGGAGCCGCACGCGCCGCTGCTGCCCGCCGCCCGCGCCCGGGTGGCCGACCTGCCGCACGTGCGGGTGCTCGCCGGGGCCGCGGAGGCGCTGCCGCTGCCGGACCGCAGCGTCGACGTGGTCCACGCCCGCACCGCGTACTTCTTCGGCCCGGGCTGCGAGCCGGGGCTGGCGGAGGCCGACCGGGTGCTGCGCCCGGGCGGGGTGCTGGTCGTCGTCGACCTCGACGCCACCCGCTCGCCCTACGGCGCCTGGATGCGGGCGGACCTGCCGCGGTGGGACGCCCACGAGCCGCCGCGCTTCCTCACCCGGCACGGCTTCACCCACCGGCTCGTCGACACCCGCTGGCAGCTGCGGTCGCGGGACGACCTGGCCGCCGTGCTCGGCATCGAGTTCTCGCCCACCACGGCCGCCCGTGCCTTGGCGGCCACCCCGGGGCTGAGCCTCGAGGTGGCCTACCGGGTGAGCTGGCGCCGCCGCCCGGCCGGGCTGGTCACCGACTAGCTGTCGCCCATGATGACGTTGGCCATCCGGCGGCGCGGCAGGTAGCGCATCGTCAGGTTGACCAGCGTGGAGAGCCGGTTGCGGTTGCCGGTGAGGACCACGATGTGCAGGCCCACCCAGGCGACCCAGGCCGGGAACCCCTTGATCTTGAGCTTGGGGAAGGGCATCTCGACCACGGCGTCGGCCTTGCCGATGGTGGCCATGGTGCCCTTGTTCTTGTAGCTGAACTCCTCGGTGCGCTCCCCGGCCAGCAGGTGCTCGATCTGCTTGGCCACGTGGGTGCCGCCCTGGATCGCCGGCTGCGCCAGCTGGGGCAGCGGCGCGCCGTTGATGGAGGCGACGTCCCCGGCCGCGAACACCTCGGGCAGGCCGGTGACGCGCAGGTCGGTGCCCACGTCGATGCGCCCGCCCTTGGCCATGGGCAGGTTCCAGTCGCCGATGACGGGCCCGCCGGTGACACCCGTCGCCCAGATGACGGCCGCGACGGGGATCTCCTCGGTCTCGTCGCCGTCGGTGGGGCCGATGACCACGCTGTGCTCCTTGACCTCCTTGACGGAGGTCTTCAGCCGCAGCTCGACGCCGCGGTCGCGCAGCGCCTGCGCGGCGTAGGACTGCAGCTTGGGGTCGAACGGGCCGAGCACCACGTCGAGCATCTCGACCAGGATCACCCGCACCCGGGAGATGGGGAGCTCGGGGTAGCCGACGGCGATGGAGCCGCCGCGCATCTCGCCGAGGGTCCCGGCCATCTCCACGCCCGTAGGGCCGCCGCCGACGATGACGACGACCGGCTCGACGGCGTCCTCGCGGCCCTGGGCGGCGTTCTCGACGCTGGCCAGCACCTGGTCGCGCACCGCGATGGCGCCGGCCCGGGTGTAGATGGTCATGGAGTGCTCGGCGGCACCGGGGATGCCGAAGTAGTTCGCGGTCACGCCGGCGGTGACGACGAGGTAGTCGTAGGACAGCGGCTCGTCGGCCTCGACGTGGACCAGCTTGCGCTCGGTGTCGATGCCGGTGACGACCTCGCGGCGGAACGCGGTGTTGCCGAAGCGGGCGACGTAGCCGCGCAGCGCGTAGGTCACGTCGCCGGGGTTCAGCCCCCCGGTGGCCACCTGGTAGAGCAGCGGCTGGAACGTGTTGTAGCCGTTGCGGTCGATGAGCAGCACGTCGACGTCCACGTGCTGCAGCTGGCGGACGACCGCCATGCCGGCGAAGCCGCCGCCGATGACGACCACCCTCGGTCGTCCCGTGCTCGCCTGCCCGTTCGTCGCGTCCATGGCCCCGACTCCTGATCGATACAGCACCACGAGCCTCGTGGGCCCCCGGTCGAGCGACGCTCTGCCGCGTCCCCGGGTCGATCATTGCCCATCGCGGCCCCCGGCGCACCCGGCGGGCCCCCGGTGGTGGGGCGTGTCACCGGTCCTCGCGCGGGGCAACGCCCCTGGTGGGAGCAGGCGGGGCCGCACGGGTGGGACACTGGGCGGATGGCCACCGCACTGCCGCTCGTGTTCGACGCCCCGCGCAAGGGTCTGCCGCCCCGCCACCTGGCCGACCTCGACCGCGAGGGCCGCCGCGCCGCGGTGGCCGAGCTCGGGCTGCCCGCGTTCCGCGCCGACCAGCTGGCCCGGCACTACTACGGCCGGCTCGAGGCCGACGCGGCCACGATGACCGACCTGCCCGCGGCCGCGCGGGAGCAGGTGGGCACCGCGCTGCTGCCCACGCTGCTGACCCCGGTGCGCCACCTCGCGTGCGACGACGGCACCACCCGCAAGACCCTGTGGCGCGCCCACGACGGGACGCTGCTGGAGAGCGTGCTCATGCGCTACCCGGAGCGGGCCACGCTGTGCATCTCCAGCCAGGCGGGCTGCGGGATGGCCTGCCCGTTCTGCGCGACCGGGCAGGGCGGGCTCGACCGGAACCTCTCGACCGCGGAGATCGTGGACCAGGTGCGCGCCGCCGCGGCCGCCATGCGCGACGGCGAGGTCGGCGGCGAGCCGGGTCGGCTGTCGAACGTGGTGTTCATGGGCATGGGCGAGCCGCTGGCCAACTACAGCCGGGTGGTCGCCGCCGTGCGCCGCATCACCTCACCGGCCCCCGACGGCCTGGGCATCTCCCAGCGCTCGGTCACCGTCTCCACGGTGGGGCTGGCCCCGGCCATCCGCCGGCTGGCCGACGAGGGGCTCTCGGTCACCCTCGCGGTGTCGCTGCACACCCCGGACGACGAGCTGCGCGACACCCTCGTCCCGGTGAACAACCGCTGGTCGGTGCAGGAGGTGCTCGACGCCGCCGCGTACTACGCGGACCGGACGGGCCGGCGGGTGTCGATCGAGTACGCGCTGATCCGCGACGTCAACGACCAGCCGTGGCGGGCCGACCTGCTCGCAAAGCGGCTCAAGGGCGCCCTCGGCGCCCGGGTGCACGTCAACCTGATCCCGCTCAACCCCACCCCGGGCAGCGAGTGGGACGCCAGCCCCAAGCCCGTGGAGCGGGAGTTCGTCCGCCGGGTGCTCGCCGGCGGGGTGTCCTGCACGGTCCGCGACACCCGGGGCCAGGAGATCGCGGCGGCCTGCGGCCAGCTCGCCGCCGAGGGCTGACCGGCCGCGGTCGACCCGGGCGGGCGGTCGGGTCAGGCGCTCAGCGGCGCCAGGAGTGCTTGCGGCGGCGCATGTCGCGCACCAGCACGCCGACGAGCAGCAGGGCGGTGGCGCCGAGGTAGATGTCCTCGACGTGGCCGCGGTGGTTGCCGAACGAGGCCAGGACCACGAGCAGCACGACGACGGTCCAGCCGGCGATGCGGGTGGCGTGCGGGAACGCGCCCGACCAGCCCCACGCGGCGGACGGCTCGTCGATGGTGGCCTGCGTGCCCTCGACGGCGACCGCGCGGGTCTCGACCTTCTCCAGGTCGTGGGCGGGGACCTCGCGTCCCGAGACGTCGGCCTGGGCCACAGCTGACTCCTGTCGCTAGCCGGGCCCTCGCGGCCCGCGTCCGCCCATGGTGGCACAGCGCCCGACGTCCGTCCCGCCCGCGTGCGGGCACGGCGCAGCGGCGATGATGGGGCCGTGAGCACGCCAGCGCCGCCGGTCGGGGTCCCCACGCGCGTGCTGCTGCTGGGCAGCACGGGGTCCATCGGCACCCAGGCCCTCGCCCTCGTCGCCGCCCACCCGGGCCGGTTCGCCGTCGTGGGGCTCGCCGCGCGGGGCGGGGACCCCGGGCTGCTCGCCGAGCAGGTCCGGGCCACCGGCGCGGGCCACGTCGCCGTGGCCGACCCGGCGGCCGCGGCCCGGCTGCGCGAGCTGGTGCCCGGCACGGTGGTGCTCGACGGTCCGGGCGCGGCCGAGGAGCTCGTCGCCGGCGTCGAGGCCGACGTCGTGCTCAACGCGCTGGTCGGCTCGCTCGGCCTGGGCCCCACTCTGGCCGCGCTGCGCAGCGGTGCCCGACTCGCCCTGGCCAACAAGGAGTCCCTCGTCGCGGGCGGGCCACTGGTCACCGCCGCGGCCGCGCCCGGGCAGATCGTGCCCGTGGACTCCGAGCACTCCGCCATCGCGCAGTGCCTGCGGTCCGGCACCCGCGGCGAGGTCGCCCGGATCGTGCTCACCGCCTCCGGCGGGCCGTTCCGCGGGTGGAGCGCCGCCGCGCTGCGTGACGTCACCCCCGAGCAGGCCGGGGCCCACCCCACCTGGTCGATGGGGCCGATGAACACGCTGAACTCGGCGACGCTGGTCAACAAGGGCCTCGAGCTCATCGAGGCGGTGCTGCTGTTCGACGTGCCCGCGGCCGCGGTCGACGTCACGGTCCACCCGCAGTCGGTCGTGCACTCCATGGTCACCTTCACCGACGGCTCGACCATCGCCCAGGCGAGCCCACCGGACATGGCGCTGCCCATCGCGCTGGGCATGTCCTGGCCCGAGCGGCTCCCCGGCGCCGCGGCGGCGTGCGACTTCACCGCCGCCTCGACCTGGGAGTTCGCCCCGCTCGACGCCGCCGTGTTCCCCGCCGTCGACCTGGCCCGCTGGGCCGTGGAGAAGGGCGGCTGCCTGCCCGCGGTGCTCAACGCGGCCAACGAGGAGGCTGCCGCGGCGTTCCTCGCCGGCCGGCTCCGGTTCCCCCGCATCGTGGCCACCGTGGACCGCGTGCTCGGCGAGGCCGACGCCTGGTCGGCCGACCCGGTTACCGTGGAGGACGTACTCGCAGCAGAGGGCTGGGCACGGGCCCGCTCCCGCGAGCTCGTGACGTCCCGGGAGGACTGACACCCCCATGGCCTTCACCCTCGGTGTCGTGCTGTTCGCGCTCGGGATCGGGGTCTCGATCGCGCTGCACGAGTACGGCCACCTCGTCCTCGCCAAGCTGTTCGGGATGAAGGTCCGCCGCTACTACATCGGCTTCGGGCCGCGGATCGTGTCCTTCCGCCGCGGGGAGACCGAGTACGGCCTCAAGGCCGTGCCGGCCGGCGGGTTCTGCGACATCGCGGGGATGACGGCCCTCGACGAGCTGGCCGACGACGAGGTCGACCGCGCCATGTACCGGCAGAGCGCCTGGAAGCGCGTCGCGGTGATGATGGGCGGCCCGATCACGCACTTCCTGCTCGGCTTCGTCCTGCTCTACGCCGTTGCCGTCGGGTGGGGCCTGCCCAACGTCGGCGCCCCCACCACGGCCGTGGTGGGGGAGACGGTCTGCGTCGCGCCCAGCCAGAACCCGGACTTCACCTACACCGACTGCTCCGGGCCCGGTCCCGCCGCCGAGGCCGGCATCCGGGCCGGGGACGTCATCACCGCCGTCGACGGCCGGCCGACACCGACGTTCGCCGACGTCGTCACCGCCACCCAGCCGCTCAGCGGGACCGTCACCTACACCGTGGAGCGCGACGGCCGGACGCTCGAGCTGCCCGTCACGCTGCAGGACGCGCAGCGCTACGTGCTGCCGGCCGGGTCCACCGACCGGGCCGCGGCCACGGTGCAGACCGTCGGTGCGATCGGGGTCTCCCCGCAGCAGTTCGGCCCCACCGAGTACAACGCGCTGTCCGCCGTCCCCGGCACGGTCGCCTTCACCGGCACCGTGTTCGAGCAGACCTGGCAGGGCCTGCTGCGGTTCCCGGAGAAGGTGCCGGCGCTGGTCTCGGCCATCGGCGGGGGTGAGCGCGCCCAGGACACGCCGATCAGCGTCGTGGGCGCCAGCGTCATCGGCGGCCAGGTCGCCGAGCAGGGGCTGTGGCAGGTGTTCCTCCTGCTGCTGGCGACGCTGAACTTCTTCATCGGGGTGTTCAACCTGCTGCCCCTGCTGCCGCTCGACGGCGGCCACATGGCCGTCACCGTCTACGAGCGGCTCCGCAACGCGGTGCGCCGCCGCCGCGGTCGCCCCGACGGCCCCCCGGTCGACTACACGAAGCTGCTGCCGGTCACCTACGTCGTGCTCGTCCTCGGCGGGGGGATCACACTGCTCACCGTGGTCGCGGACATCGTCAACCCGATCAAGCTCTTCTAGTCCCGCACCCGAACAAGGAAGGTCGTCCGCCGTGAGCGTCCCGATCTCGCTGGGCATGCCCGAAGGCCCCGCTCCCGTCCTGGCGCCGCGGCGCCCCACCCGCCAGCTGCGCGTCGGCGACGTCGGCGTCGGCAGCGAGTCGCCCGTCTCCGTGCAGTCGATGTGCACCACCAAGACCCACGACGTCAACGCCACGCTGCAGCAGATCGCCGAGCTCACCGCGTCGGGCTGCGACATCGTCCGCGTCGCGTGCCCCCGGCAGGAGGACGCCGACGCGCTCACCGCGATCGCGGCCAAGAGCCAGATCCCGGTCATCGCCGACATCCACTTCCAGCCGCGCTACATCTTCTCCGCCATCGAGGCCGGGTGCGCCGCGGTGCGCGTCAACCCCGGCAACATCAAGGAGTTCGACGGCCGGGTCAAGGAGGTCGCGCTCGCCGCGAAGGACGCGGGGATCCCCATCCGCATCGGGGTCAACGCCGGCTCGCTCGACCCGCGCATCCTGGCCAAGCACGGCAAGGCCACCCCGGAGGCGCTGGTGGAGTCGGCGCTGTGGGAGGCCGGCCTGTTCGCCGAGCACGACTTCCACGACATCAAGATCTCCGTCAAGCACAACGACCCGGTCACCATGGTGCGGGCCTACGAGCTGCTCGCCGAGCAGAGCGACTACCCGCTGCACCTCGGCGTGACCGAGGCCGGGCCCGCCTTCCAGGGCACCATCAAGTCCGCCGTCGCGTTCGGCGCGCTGCTGAGCAAGGGCATCGGCGACACCATCCGCGTCTCCCTCTCCGCCCCGCCGGTGGAGGAGGTCAAGGTCGGCAACCAGATCCTGCAGTCCCTCGGCCTGCGCCCGCGCAAGCTCGAGATCGTTTCCTGCCCCTCCTGCGGTCGCGCGCAGGTCGACGTCTACACCCTCGCCGACCAGGTCACGGCCGGGCTCGAGGGCATGGAGGTGCCGCTGCGCGTCGCCGTCATGGGCTGCGTCGTCAACGGCCCGGGGGAGGCCCGCGAGGCCGACCTCGGCGTCGCCTCCGGCAACGGCAAGGGCCAGATCTTCGTCAAGGGCGAGGTCATCAAGACCGTGCCCGAGGCGATGATCGTCGAGACCCTCATCGAGGAGGCCATGAAGATCGCCGACTCGATGGAGGCCGAGGCGGCCGCCGGGGACTCCGGCGGCGCCACCGTCACCGTGGGCTGAGCGGGGACCCCGGCGGTGGTGCTGCGCTCCGGTCGTCGCCCGGACCCGCGGCGTGGCACGCTGGACGACGTGCTCAGGACGGCTGCGGTGCGGCAGCTCGGCAGCGGTGACCTCGCCGCCGTCCGGCGCGCCCTCGAGCTCGACCCCGTCGCCTCCTGCATGGTCGCCGCGCGGGTCGCCGAGGTCGGCGTCGAGGCCTACCGGGTGCACGGCGAGCTGTGGACCTCGGGCTCGCCGGAGGACTCGCTGTGCTTCTCCGGGGCCAACCTCATCCCGCTGCTCGGCGGCCCGGACGCGGTGCGCGCCTTCGGCGACCGCGCCCGGCGTGGCTCGCGCTCGTGCTCCTCGCTGGTCGGGCCCGCGCACCTGGTGCTGCCGCTGTGGGAGCAGCTCGCCCCCGTGTGGGGGGCGGCGCGCGACGTGCGGCCCCGCCAGCCGCTGCTGGCCCTGACCGGGCCCCCGCTCGTGGCCCCGGACCCGTTGGTGCGCCCGGTGCAGCCCCACGAGATCGACCGGTACCTGCCCGCCGCCGTGGCCATGTTCACCGAGGAGGTGGGGGTCGACCCGCGCGGCGCCGACGGGGGCCGCAGCTACCGCGCCCGGGTGGCCGACCTCATCGCCACGGGCCGGGCCTGGGCCCGCTTCGAGGACGAGCACGTGGTGTTCAAGGCGGAGATCGGCTCGCTGTCCGACCGGGTCGGCCAGATCCAGGGCGTGTGGGTGCACCCGGCCCGGCGCGACCGCGGTGTCGGGGTCGCCGGCACGGCCGCCGTCGCCGCCGGGGTGCAGGCCATGGGCCGCACGCCGAGCCTGTACGTCAACGACTTCAACGTCGCCGCCCGGCGCGCGTACGACCGGGTCGGGTTCACCGAGGTCGGCACCTTCGCGACCGTGCTCCTGCACTAGTCGCGACCGTGCTCCTGCACTGATGTTCACCGTGCTCGTGCACCAGCCGCGACCGTGCTCCTGCACCAGACGCGACCGTGCTGCTGCACCGGCGGACCCACCCCGTCGGGCGAACCCGGTCACCCGCCAGGGTGGCAGGTGGTCGCGGCGGCCGCGGGGGGCCGCGGCAGCGGCGAGGCTGCGCGCAGCGACGGGCCGGTGGGGTCCACGCCCGGCGAGACGAGGTCCCGTGCCGCACCACGACCGCAGCCCCCGCCGCCTGCCCGACGTCCCGCGCTCGCCCACGGGACGCGTGCCGCAGTGGGTGCTGGACGAGGCGACCGGCCGGCCCGCCACGCCGGCGCCGTGGCGCGCCGGCCCACCGGTGCTGGGTCCGCCGCCACGCCGTGCCCGGCGGTGGCGCGCCGTGGGCGTGGTGCTCGTCCTGGCCGCGGTCACCGCCGGGGTGGCCTGGGTCGACGGGTCGCTCCTGCCCGCGACGCAGCAACGGGTGGCGGTCGCCACCGGTCGCGCCACGGCCCCGACGCCGGGGTTCGAGGCGCGGGCGGAGCCGATCGGTGCCCCTGCCCCGGTCACCGTGACCAGCCCGTCGCACCGGTGGGTGGCGGAGCAGGAGGACGGGAGCCCGGTCGCGTACGACCCGTGCCGACCCGTGCACGTGGCGGTCCGGCCGGACCGCGCACCGACCGGTGCTGACGCGCTGCTCGCCGCCGCACTGGCCGACGTCTCGGCCGCGACGGGGCTGCGGCTCGTGCTCGACCCACCGACCGACGAGGGACCGACGCAGTGGCGGGAGGCCTACCAGCCCGAGCGGTACGGCGACCGGTGGGCCCCGGTGCTCGTGGCCTGGGTCACCCCGAGCGAGGTGCCCGACTTCGCCGCGGGTCTCGCGGGCGAGGCGGGCAGCCAGGCGGTCTGGTCCGCGGCGACGAGCCGGATGGTCTACGTGACCGGTGTCGTGCACCTCGACCCGGTGTCGATCGGGCGGCTGCTCGCCGACCCGGCCTCGGCCGGCGAGGCCCGAGCCGTCGTCGACCACGAGCTCGGCCACCTCGTCGGGCTCGCCCACGTCAACGACCCGGCGCAGCTGCTCCACCCCGGGACGAAGGACGTCGAGCGGTACGGCCCCGGTGACCTCACCGGGTTGGCCGAGCTCGGGCGCGGTGCCTGCGCCCCGGACCTCTGACCCGCCGGGGGCACCTCCCGCGGCCGCGCCTCCCGGGCCGCGGTCGGGTGCGTCCCTATCGTGGGCGGCGATGGACCGCCGCCGCTCGAGCCCGCACCGCCGGGGCCTCGTGGCCCTGCTCGTCCTCGCCCTGGGCCTCTCCGTCGCGGCGTGCTCGTCGTCCCCGCCGGGGCCCGACGCCGCCGCGAGCCGGTTCCTCGACGCCGTCGCGGCCGGGGACGACGCCGCGGCCGGGGCGGCCACGGACGACCCGGCGACGGCCACCGCCGCTCTGACCGCCACCCGGGAGTCCCTGGCCGCCACGGGCTACCGCGCCGAGCTGGGCAAGGTGCGCGCGTCCGGGGACACCGGCACGGCCGACGTCACCGTGCACTGGACCCTGGCCCGGGGCCGCGACTGGAGCTACCCGGGCCAGCTGCAGCTCGCCCGCCGGGGCAGCGACTGGGCCGTGCGCTGGGCCCCCTCGGACCTGCACCCGCGGCTCGGGGCCAACCAGACGCTGGCGCTGCGCGTCGACACCCCGCCGCGCGCCGCGGTGCTCGACAGCGGCGGTACCGAGGTCCTCGCCCCGACCGAGGTCGAGCGGGTCGTGCTCACCCCCGGCCCCGGGGTCGACACCCGGGCCGCGGCCACCACCCTCGGCTCCCTGCTCGGGCCCGTCATCCCCGGGGTGACCGCGGCGGGTGTCACCGCCGGGCTGGCCGCGGCGGGAGGGTCCCCGTACGAGGTCGCGGTGGTCCGCAGCACCGACCTCGGCGCGCTCGCCGACCGCCTCGACGCGGTGCCCGGGGTCAGCACGGCCCTGGAGTCACGGCTGCTGCCCACCGACCCGACGTTCGCCCCCGCCCTGCTCACCGAGGTCGGCCGCACCGTCGACGACCAGCTCGACGGCCGCGCCGGGTGGCGGGTGGTCACCGTGCTGCCCACCGGGGCGGAGGTGGACGTGCTCACCGAGACCCCGCCCGCACCGGCGGCCGCGGTGGACCTCTCCCTGGACCGGTCGGTGCAGCTGGCCGCGCAGCAGGCGGTCGGCCGGCCCGCGCTGCCCAGCGCGATGGTGGTGCTGCGGCCCTCCAGCGGCGAAGTCCTCGCGGTGGCCCAGAACGCGCCGGCCGACGCGCTGGGCCCGATCGCGCTGCAGGGCCTCTACCCGCCGGGATCGACCTTCAAGGTCATCACCGCGGCCGCCACCCTGCAGGCCGGCCTCGCCACGCCGCAGACCCAGACGGGCTGCCCGGGCACCGCCAGCATCGGGGAGCGCCAGATCGGCAACTACAACACCTTCGACCTGGGCACGGTGCCGCTGCGCACCGCGTTCGCCGCCTCGTGCAACACCACCTTCGCCCGCTACGCCGCCGAGCTGCCCGCCGACGGCCTCACCCGCGCCGCGGCCCAGCTCGGCATCGGGCCGGACTACACCGTGCCCGGCATGACCACGGTGACCGGCTCCGTGCCCCCCGCGGCCGACCAGGTGCTCCGCGCCGAGGACGGCTTCGGGCAGGGCGAGGTGCTCGTCACGCCGTTCGGGCAGGCCCTGGCCGCGGCCACCGTGGCGGGCGGCAGCCGGCCCACGCCGACCCTGGTGGAGCGGACCGGGACCACGTCGCCCCAGCTGGCCGACCCGGTCGACCCGGCCACCGTCGACGGGCTGCGCCTGATGATGCGGCAGGTGGTGACGAGCGGGAGCGCGTCGACCATCTCCGACGAGGGCGAGGTCTACGGCAAGACCGGGGAGGCGCAGTACGGCGACGGCACCACCTCGCACGCCTGGTTCATCGGGTGGCGGGGCGACGTCGCCTTCGCCACGCTCATCGTCGGGGGCGGCGGGTCGTTCAACGCCGTGGCCGTCACCCAGGACTTCCTCAAGGCGCTGCCGCCGGGGGTGTGACCCCGCCCCGGCGGGCGGTCGCGGGGGCGGGGCCGCACTACCCTGGGCCCATGCCCGCCCGCACGCTGCTCACCCCCGGCACGCTGTCCCCGGAGCGCCCCGTCCCCCGCGACATCGCGCGCCCGGAGTACGTGGGACGCCCCGCGCCCGCCCGCTCCACCGACCCCTGGGTGCAGACCCCGGACGTCATCGAGCGGATGCGCGTGGCCGGCCGGGTCGCCGCGCAGGCCCTCGCCGCCGGCGGGGCGGCCGTCGCCCCCGGCGTCACCACCGACGAGATCGACGCCGTCGTGCACGCGTTCCTCGTCGAGCACGGCGCCTACCCGTCCACGCTCGGCTACCGCGGCTTCCCCAAGAGCTGCTGCACCTCGCTGAACGAGGTCATCTGCCACGGCATCCCCGACTCGACGGTCATCCAGGACGGCGACATCGTCAACATCGACGTCACCGGCTACCTCGACGGGGTGCACGGCGACACCAACGCCACCTTCCTCGCGGGCGACGTCGACGAGGAGGTGCGGCTGCTCGTCGAGCGCACCCACGAGGCGACGCTGCGGGCCATCAGGGCGGTCAAGCCCGGCCGCGCGCTCAACGTCGTCGGCCGGGTCATCGAGGCCTACGCCAGCCGCTTCGGCTACGGCGTGGTCCGCGACTTCACCGGCCACGGCATCGGCCGCACGTTCCACTCCGGCCTGGTGGTGCTCCACCACGACGCCCCCGAGGTCGACACGATCATCGAGCCGGGCATGACCTTCACCATCGAGCCCATGATCACCCTGGGCGGCGGGCACGAGTGGGACCAGTGGGACGACGGCTGGACGGTCACCACCCGGGACGGCTCGTGGACCGCGCAGTTCGAGCACACCATCCTCGTCACCGACACGGGTGCTGAGATCCTGACCCTCCCGTGACCGTCGTCCCCGGACCGTGGGGGAGCGGGGTCCGCGGGGCCCTGCTGGTGGCCGGCACCACGTCGGACGCGGGCAAGAGCGTGCTCGTCGCCGGGCTGTGCCGCTCGCTCGCCCGCGCCGGGGTGTCCGTCGCGCCGTTCAAGGCGCAGAACATGTCCAACAACTCCGCGGTCACCCCCGACGGCGGGGAGATCGGCCGGGCGCAGGCGCTGCAGGCGCAGGCGGCCGGCCTGGAGCCCCGCAGCGGGTTCAACCCGGTGCTGCTCAAGCCGGGCAGCGACCGCACCTCCCAGCTCGTGGTGCAGGGCCGCGCCCGCGGCCAGGTCGGCGCGCAGGACTACCACCGCCACCGGGCCGGCCTGGCCGACGTGGTGGCCGCCGAGCTCGACGCGCTGCGCACCGAGTTCGACGTGGTGGTGTGCGAGGGAGCCGGCTCGCCCGCCGAGATCAACCTGCGCGGCACCGACCTGGCCAACATGGGCCTCGCCCGGCGCGCGCAGCTGCCCGTGGTCGTGGTCGGCGACATCGACCGCGGCGGCGTCCTGGCCCACCTCTTCGGCACCACGGCCGTGCTGTCGGCGGCCGACCAGGCGCTGGTGTGCGGGTTCGTCGTCAACAAGTTCCGGGGTGACCCGGCCCTGCTGGCCCCCGGCCTGGACCAGCTGCGGGCGCTGACCGGACGGCCCACGCTCGGGGTGGTGCCGTTCGCCGAGGACCTGTGGGTCGACGCGGAGGACTCCCTCGGCACGCTCGGCGGGGGTCTGCTGGGCCGCCCGGGCCCGCCACGGGGCACTGCCTGGCTGCGGGTGGCCGCGGTCCGGCTGCCACGCATCTCCAACTCCACCGACGTCGAGGCGCTGGCCGCGGAGGACGGGGTGGCCGTGCGGTGGGCCACCGACCCGGCCGAGCTGGTCGGGGCCGACCTGGTGGTGCTGCCCGGCTCGAAGTCGACGGTGGCCGACCTGGCGTGGCTGCGCCGCACCGGGCTGGCCGGCGCGGTCACCGCCCACGCCGCGGCGGGACGCCCCGTGCTCGGGGTGTGCGGGGGCTACCAGATGCTCGGCCGCGCGATCCTCGACGAGGTCGAGTCGGGCGTCGGCGCCGTGACCGGGCTGGGCCTGCTCGACGTCGACGTGCGCTTCGAGCCGGCCAAGGTGCTGGCCCGGGTGCACGGCCGGGCGGACGGGCACGCCGTCACCGGGTACGAGATCCACCACGGCCGGGTCACCCGCACCGGCGACCCCCCGCTGCTCACCACCGCGGACGGGGCGGAGGAGGGCAGCCGGCGCGGCGCCGTGCACGGCACCCACTGGCACGGCCTGCTGGCCAACGACGCGTTCCGCCGCCGCTGGCTGACCGAGGTCGCGGCCGCCGCGGGCCGCGACGGCTTCGTGGTGGCCCCCGACGTCGACGTCACCGCGCGCCGCGACGCCCAGCTCGACCTGCTGGCCGACCTCGTCGAGGCCCACCTCGACCTCGACGCGCTGGCCACCCTGCTGCGGGACGGGCCGACCCCGGGCCTGCCGTTCGTGCCGCCCGGCACTCCCGACCGCTAGCGTCGCCGCGTGGTCGTCGCGCTGCTCGGTGCCGTGCTCTCCGCGCTCTGCTACGGCTCGGCGACGGTGCTGCAGGCCGTCGGGGCCCGGCGCACCGCCACCCTGGAGGACGTCGCGGGGCTGGTGCGGGTGCTGCGGCAGGTGCCCTACCTGGTGGGCCTCGGCCTGGACCTGCTGGGGTTCCTGTTCTCGCTGGCCGCGCTGCACCGGCTGCCGCTGTTCGTCGTCGAGCCGGTCGTCGCCGGGGCCGTGGCGGTGACGGCCCTGCTCGCGGTGCCGGTGCTGGGCGCGCGGCTCACCGGGCGTGAGCAGCTCGCGGTGCTGGCCGTGGTCATCGGCCTGGCCCTGCTCGGCGCGTCGGGCCGGCCCGGGCGCGCCGACCGCCCCCCGGAGCTGCTGCGGTGGGCGCTGGTGGTGGCCGCGGTGGCCGGGGTGGTGGCGGCGCTGCCGGCCCTGCGGCGGGGCGCCCGGTCCGCCGCGGCCGTGCTCGGTGCCCTCTCGGGCTGGGAGTTCGGGGTGGTGGGCGTGGCGGCGCGGGTGCTGCCCGACCGGGTCGACCTGCGGCTGCTGGCCGACCCGGCGCTGTGGGCGCTCGTCGTGGGCGGGGTGGCCGGGATCGTCCTGCTCACCGTGGCCGTGCAGCGCGGCTCGGTCACCACGGCCGTGGCCGCGCAGGTGGTGGTCGAGACAGCGGCGCCGGCCCTGGTCGGCATCGTGCTGCTCGGCGACACCACCCGACGCGGCCTCGCCCCGCTGGCGGTGGCCGGCTTCGTCCTCGCCGTCGGCGCCGCGCTGGCGCTGTCGCGGTTCGGTGACCTGGAGCCCGACGGCGCCGCCGCGCCGCAGCCAGGCTAGGGGGTCACTCGACGCCGAGCATGACCTCCGTCGACTTGACCAGCACGGTGGTGGACGTGCCGACCTCGAGACCGAGCTCGTGGACGGCCTCCTTGGTGATCGAGGCGGTGATGACCTGGTCGCCCCCCGTGAGCTGCACCTTGACGGTGGCCATGACCGACCCCAGGTCGATCTCGGTCACGGTGCCCGCGAGCTGGTTGCGGGTGGACAGACGCATGGTTCTCCCTCGGTCGTGGTGGTCGACCGCCGTGCGGGTCGACGCGGGCCAGGTTAGCGACCGCCGCTAACCGGTCAGCGACTGCAGCCAGCCGGGGTTCGAGATGTCCACCTTCCGGGCCCCGTCGAGGATCGTCGGGGTGGCCACGTCGTTGCCCGACGCCGTGAGGGACTGCTCGCCCGCCTGGGCGGCCGCGGCGGCCTCGGGGACGAGCGAGCCCGAGGAGATCTGCTCCTGCGCGGCGGCGGAGGCACCCTGGCGGGCCGCGAGGTCGGCCAGCTGGGCGTTGCTGAGGTCGGTCGCGGCCTGCTCCTTCGGCTGCGTGGTCGGCAGGAACAGCGCGGAGTGGAACTCGGGGAAGGCCGAGCCCGACCCGTCGCGGGCCACCGCCAGGGCTGCCGCGGCGGCGCGCGTGGAGTAGTCCCCGCTGGCCGAGCGGCTGTTGAGGAAGTTCAGCAGGTGGTAGCGGACCTGGATCGAGCCGGCGTCGAGCGCGGCGGCCACCCGGGCGCCGTCCCGCTGCTCGAACTGCGCGCAGACGGGGCACAGCGCGTCCTCGTAGACGTCGAGGGTGACCGGGGCGTCGGTGCGGCCGACCACGATCGTGCCGCCGTCGGTGCTGACCGGGACGTCCTGCGCCGCGACGACGCCGCCGGAGGCCGGCGCGGACCGCGAGTGCTGGTAGAGGTAGCCGCCGATCACCACGACGAGCACGACGAGGACGACGACGCCGGCGACGAACGGGGTGCGCGACGGGCCCCGGCGGGCGGCGGCGGAGACGACCGACGCGCCGCGGCTGCGGGTGGCGGCCGCCCCGCGGTCGCGTCCCGCGCCGGTGCGGGGCGGGGTCCTGCCGTTCTTCCTGCGGGGGGTGCTGCTCATGGGGTCTCCTCGGTCAGGTCTGCGGGGTGTGGGTGGTCTGCGTGGTCTGGCTGGTCGGCACCGTCGCGGGGGCGGGGTGCCGTGGTGCTCGACCGGGGGCCGAGCGAGAACGGGGTGCGGGGCCGGGCGACGAGCCACCCGGCCGCGGCGAGGAACAGCAGGTCGCGGCCGATCTCGGTGAGGTAGTCCAGCGGGCCCACGTCAGCCGCGCCGCCGCCACCGAAGCAGCCGCAGTCGATGCTGAGCCCGCGCGCCCAGGACGACCCGACGCCGACGAGGAACACCACCAGCAGCGCCGCGGACGCGACCGCGGTCAGGCGCACCCCGACCCCGGCCAGCAGCAGCAGCCCCAGGCCGATCTCGACGAAGGGCAGCGCGTCGGCCACGGGGACGACGGCCGCCTCGGGCAGCAGCTGGTAGGCGCGCACGGCCACGACGGTCTGCAGCGGGTCCGCCGCCTTGAGGACGCCGGAGGCGAGCCACACCGCGGCGAGCCCGACTCGCGCCAGGAGACCGACCGCGAGCAGCCCGCGCCGCCCCCGTCCGGCCGCCGCCGTGCCGGGCCCCGCCGCGGTGCTCACGCCCGTCGCCGGGAGCGGACCAGCGCTCCCGCGCCCAGCACCAGGCCGGCGGCGCCGAGCACGAGCCCGGTGCCCCCCAACCACCGTGCGGTGCCGTCGGCAGGAGCCGCGGCGGTCTGCGCGGCGGGCTCCGCCTGCGCGCTGACCCCCGCGCCCCCGGAGCCGGTGGCCGGGGCGGCCCCGTCGGGGTCACCCCCGGTGGCCGCGGCCAGCGCGAGCGTGGGCACGGGGTGCTCGGGCTCGGTCCCGTCGGCCGGGGTGGGCTCGTCCCAGCTGACCGAGGTGCCGTCGCTGTAGGTCTGCGTCGTCGGCAGCGCCAGCTCGTCGGCGGTGGGCAGCGGGCCGGCGGTGAAGGGGAACAGCCCGAACTGGCCGGGACCGAGGCCACCGCCGGGCTGGGCGGTCCAGGTGATCGCCGTGGGGGTGTCGCCGCCGTCGACGGCCACGCTCCACCCGGGCACGGGGGTGGTGCGGACCGAGGCCAGCGGGGTGTCGGTGGGCAGGCGGACGGTGACGCCGGTGGTCGAGGCGGTGTCGGACTCGGTCGGCACGCGCAGGGTGACGACGCCGTAGCCACCCTGACGGGTGTCGGTGCCGTCGACGACGACGTGCGCGGAGGCGGCGCCGGCCGCGGCCAGGCCGAGCAGCGCGGTGGTGGTCCCGGTGGCGGCGACGCGGAGCGCGACGCGACGGCGGGTGGGGCGGGGGGTCCGGGGGACGGGCATGACGAGGAGACCTCTCGGTGAGGGGGCGCCGCTCGGGGCCCACCGGTGTCGTCCGGGGGCGGTGGCCGGGGGTGCCGGCCGGGGCGGGCGCGGGTGTCAGGGTGCGGTGGTCGCCGGCCGCGGTGGACCGCGCAGCCCCGTCCCGCGCACCGGGCAGGCGGCTGGGGGCACGGCGGGTCCGTGGTGGTCGAGGACCGGCAGGCTCGGCCGGGCCGCCGCCGGCCGCGGCGGGGCCAGCAGCACCGGCGCCAGCGCGGGCAGCGCGGCGGCGAGCCGACGGGCGACCCGGGTCCGGTCCTCCGCACGGACCACCAGCAGGGCGCAGACCAGGGCGGCGAGGGTGTGCCCGGCCAGCATCGGCAGGTCGGTGACGGGGGTGGCCGCGTGCGCCGTCCCGGCCATGCCGGCCATCCCGGGCGTGGTCGCGGAGGCGGTGGCGGGGTGGGTGAGGCCGTGCAGCAGCAGGTGACCGCCGAGCTGGGCGAGGGCGAGCACGCCGACGAGGCCGGCCGGGCCGCGGCGCAGCCCGGGGACCACCACGGCCGCGCCGCCGAGCACCACGCCCAGCAGGGCGACGACGAGCAGGCCCGGGCCGGCGGGCACCGCGCCGCCGGACAGGGCGTGCGCGGCCACCGCGAGCGCGGCGGCCAGCCCCCCGACGCCCCCACCACGGACCACCGCGGGCACGCGGTCCTCGGGGGTGGGGGTCACGTGCCGATGCTACGGACCGCGCGGGGCCGCCGGCCCGGGCGTGGGTGCCGCGCGTCGGTGGGGCCTGCTACGTTCCGGACGCCTCAGTGCTCGGGAATCCGGTGCGACACCGGAGCGGCCCTCGCCACTGTGAGCGGATCGACGCGCGGGACCCGACGTGCCACTGGGCGTGAGCCTGGGAAGGCGGGACCCGCGCCGGCGCGAGCCGGGTCCGCGAGCCAGGAGACCGGCTGGGGTGCCGCTCGATCCTGTCCACGAGGTGCTGGAAGAGGAACCGCCCATGACCGTCCCCGTGCTGCCCGCACGACCCCAGGACGACCCCGGCCGGCTCGGTCGCCGGCCCGTGCTCGCCGTGCTCGCCCCCGTCGTGCTGCTCAACGTCGTGGCCTGGGGGGTGCTGGTGGGGGTGGTCGTCCCGGAGCGGCTGCAGCTGGGCTCGCAGCTGTTCGGCGTCGGGCTCGGGGTCACCGCCTACGTCCTCGGCGCCCGCCACGCCTTCGACGCCGACCACATCGCGGCCATCGACAACACCACCCGCAAGCTCCTCGCCGACGGCCGCAGGCCGGTGTCGGTGGGCCTGTGGTTCGCGCTCGGGCACTCCACCCTGGTGATCGCCCTCGCCGCGGCCGTCGCGCTCGGCGCCCGGGCCGTGAGCTCGTTCGCCGACGAGGAGTCCCCGGTCCGCCAGGTGCTCGGCGTCGCCGGCACCTCCATCTCCGGGGTGTTCCTCTACCTCATCGGGGTGCTCAACCTGCTCGCCCTGGTCGGGATCGTCCGGGTGTTCCGCCGCGCCCGGCGCGAGGGCTACGACGCGCACGCCCTCGACGCCGCCCTGGACGACCGGGGCGTGGTCACCCGGGTGCTGCGGCCGCTGATGCGCTCCATCCGCCACCCCGCCCAGATGTACCCGGTGGGGCTGCTGTTCGGCCTCGGGTTCGACACCGCCACCGAGGTCACGCTGCTGGTGCTCGCCGGGGCCGGCGCGGTGGGCGGGCTGCCCTGGTACGCGGTGATGGTGCTGCCGCTGCTGTTCACCGCGGGGATGACGCTGTTCGACACCCTCGACGGCGCGTTCATGACGGTCGCCTACCGGTGGGCGTTCGCGAACCCCGTCCGCAAGATCTACTACAACCTCACCATCACCGGACTCTCCGTCGCGGTGGCCCTGCTCATCGGCACCATCGAGCTGGTGGGGGTGCTCCACGCCCGCCTCGACCTCTCCGACCCGGTGACGGGCTGGGTCGCCGGGCTCGACCTGCAGAACGTCGGCTACCTGGTGGTGGCCCTGTTCGTCGTGGTGTGGGCGGCGGCCGTGGGGTGGTGGAAGCTCGGTGGGGTCGAGCAGCGGTGGGCGCTGCGCGACGCGTCCCCGCCGGCCGGGCCCGAGCAGCGCCTGGCACCCTGAGCGCCGTGACCGACCGCGACGACGTCCGCCGCGCCCTCGTCGCCGACCCCGGCCGAGCCGGCCTGGTGCTCGACTTCGACGGCGTGCTCTCACCCATCGTCGACGACCCGGCGAGCAGCACCCTGCCCGACGGCACGGCCGAGCTCCTCGCCTCGCTGGCCCGCCGGCTGGGGCTCGTCGCGCTGCTCTCCGGCCGTCCGGCCGACTTCCTCGCCGCCCGCGCCGGGGTGGCCGGCGTGGTGCTGCTCGGCTCCTACGGGGTGCAGGAGCACCGCGACGGGGCCACCACGCTGCTGCCCGCCGTGGCCCGGTGGGTGCCGGTGGTCGCGGGGGCCCGGGCCGCCCTCGAGGCGGGGGTGGCGGGCCTGCCCGGCGTGCTGGTGGAGGACAAGGAGCTGGCGGTGGCCGTGCACTGGCGCCGCAGCCCGGACCCCGGCACCGCAGGCCGGGCCGTGGCCGACCTCGTGGCCGCGGTGGCGGGCACGACCGGGCTGGCCGTGGAGCCGGGCAAGCTGGTGCTCGAGCTGCGACCCCCGGTGGGGGAGGACAAGGGCACCGCGCTGCGCCGCCTCGCCGCCGCGCACGACCTGCAGGTGGTGGCCTACGCGGGCGACGACCGCGGCGACCTGCCCGCGTTCGCCGCCGTGGCCGAGCTCGGCGGGCACGCCCTCGTCGTCGAGGGGCCGGGCACCGACCCCGAGGTTGCGGCCGTCGCGGGCCCGCACCTCGACGGACCCGACGACGTCGCCGGGCGGCTGCGCGAGCTCGTCGCCGCGGTCGACGCCGCGGGCTGAGCGGGCCGCCCTACAGGAGGTCGGCCACGGCGTCGCGCGCGGCCAGCACC